>CAIVSN010000161.1 GCA_903908595.1 uncultured bacterium | reverse complement strand
GTACGTCTCACTACGGTGCTCGAAAATAGCTTCGGATTTCATCGTTTTACCGAGGTTCTTTGGAGTTCCGCAAACATTCGTGAACATATACCCAACGGGAATTCGCGTTTTACTGAGGTTCCTGTGGTTGCTTCATGGAATCCTGAACCGCCCGGATCATCTCTGGGGTGATTGCGGGAATCGCTGCCGCCGATCCCGGTTGTCCCACGACGCCTCCCGGAAGTGCCCCACCAGTCCCTTGCATGTTCGAGACGATATCCCCCACCATATCTTGGACCAAAGGCGCGATGAACTCGGCGAGTTTCACGCGGATTTCCTTGAGGATTTTTGCTTTGACGTCGGCATGCTCGGGCATTTGCAGGTACGAGTAGCCGTAGTACAATCATCCGACGATCGCGATTCGGAGCAATATGCCCATCCAGCTTCCGTATCGGGCACTTCTCAGCATCCGGTAGGTACGGTCGATTTTTTCCGATTCGGATAGGTCGCTTTTGAACATGGGTGGCTTGTTAAGAATTTTTTTGCTTTTTCTCCCCTATTCCCGGATTTCCCGGAAATCATACGCGCTTTTCACGAAAATCAACGATTCGGTAATCCGATCGTCCTGGGAATACTTGAAAGTCGGTACGGGAAGCCTCGCGTCATCCGAAGTCTTGCGGAGGCGATATTGGTAGGTAAGTTTGCGACCCATGGCGACTTTGCCTTTCTGGAGCGATACCCCGGGAGCGGAAACCCAGAGTTGATCCAGCGCCTCCACGACCATGCTTTCCGAGATGCGCCCATGCAGGAATCCGTCGCTGACGATATTCACGTAAAAGCTCCCGCCGGTTTCGAGCAGGCGGTCGAAAAAAAATTTGATGACCCCGAGCCGATCCTGAAGGTACTGCGTGACCTGGTTCATGAAAAGCACTTGGTATTTCGGCAAAGTCCTGGCAAGTTCATCCAAAAAATCCGGATCATTAAGATTGCCTCACACGAACGTGGTATGCCCTGGCCGGACCACCCCCGTCGCGCGCTCGACCGGAAGGTCGATAATGGTGACTTCCGCGGGTTTTCCCCGGGTCGATAACCGTTCGGCCGCATCGCTCGCGGCCGTCGCATGGTATCCCCCGATATCGAGGATCCGTACCGGGCCGCTCGCGGCGAAGCACCGCTCCAGCATTTCCGGAACGTCGATTCCGAGCTGGTAGCGGTAGCTCTGCTCAGAAGGCCCGTCGAGCCTCCTGGGACTCGGCACGGCTTTTTCCTGGTTCGTCGGGTTGAGGTACGGGGAATAGTTCATGCCCATATGGTAGCGGATTTCGTCGAATTTTGCAAGGAATAAACAAGGAGACATATTGCGATTGCCTATCCAACGGAAATTGGTTTTCGGAATTTTGCGGTTACGGATCCGGAACAGAATGTATTTTCTTCTTTCGGGAACTTATCGGCAATACGTGACCGAAGAAAAGAATATATGATGTCCGAATAGGTAAGTTGGAAAAAAACCGGGAAACCGATTTTGGTCAGCTATCACGGAAAATTTGAGAAAATGTATTGATTATGACCTGAAATAGAGCATACTTACGCGTAAGTTTAGTAAAAAAATATGAAAATACCGGCATTCTCGAAACGAATTCGAAATTACTACTGATTTACCCTCGTGGAACTCGTTATAGTTATCACGATTTTAGCAATCCTCGGCACCATAGGGTTCCTTTCCATTCAGGGGTACTCCAGTTCCGCCAGGGACAGCACCCGGGTAAGCAACCTCTCGAGTCTCCAGAAAGGGCTCACGCTTTGGAAAGTGGTATCCTGAACCTTTCCCATGCCAGAGAATGAAATCGCGCTTACCGCTTCTGGCACCCCGATCGGGTACCAGGGGTTCGCGAAAGACCAGGTGGCCGGAATAGCGAAGCTCTCGCCCAGATCCACCAGGGATCCTCTCGACATGAACATTTACACCACCTATGCCGTCAACGCGAACCAGACGAAGATGCAGCTCATGGCATTTTTGGAGGACGGGAGCCGGGTAACGGGTTTCAATATCCTTCCGGGAGTGGGGGAAGCGCTCGCGGCAGGAGCATCAAGCTACGCGAGCCGGAGCCCGATGACGAAAGGCGATGCGCTCGGGATATTGCTCGGCAATGCCGGAGGAAATCTCAATCAGCCGGCACAGGAACTTGCCAGTTCAAGCTTTACGGGCATCGACCTCGCCAAAACTACTACGGGATCGGGATATGCCATAGTATTTACCAAAGACGAAAGCACTGCCGCGATAGACACAAGCGGTACCGGAGCCTATACGGGATCGTTATTCACCTATACGTATAACAAACGAGCTGATTTGCTTGCCATCAAAGCGCTGGCAAGCAACGATCCCAGTTTGATTGGGTATTTCGACATGGAAACGATGACAGGCTGATTTTTGAAGGATCTAAGCGGATACGGAAGCGATGGAACCATTATAGGAAGCGATCCTGCTATCGAATGAAAAGTTGGCGGATCTCGTAAATTCGCAGAAGCGCAAACGTCCACTATCGTCAATACGAATACGTTCGTCGGAGCCGTTATGCCAAAAGTAACCCTTTCAAGCTGGTTCAAAAGCGATACCTCGGACATATCAGGCGTTACCGTTTCTATTGGAGACGTAATAAACGGAGGCGGTGGGGCTCCGGTGATTTGAATCAACAATGGGGCTCCGACATGCAGGATTATGCAAAACAGCTCAACGGCTACTTTTGGCGACATCGTTTCTCCGAATACGACATATGCGGATAATCAATGGCACCAGATAGCCCTGACCTATGATGACATAACAAAAGTTGCCCAGTGCTACGTCGATGGGGTAAATATAGGAAGTCTCGTGACAACCGGTACCATGACCGAAGTTATTAATAATTACAAAATCTGAATCGGTCAAGGTGGTGCATTCGGATACTTCACCGGTCTCATCGACGAAGTTCGTATTTACAATCGCGTACTTTCCGACTCGGAAATTTGAGCGATTTTTACCAGTGCAAAGTAAAAATACCATATATACCCAACGGGAATTGTTTTCCCGTTGGGTATATATTGCCAAATATTGCCAACTGCAAAAACCACAAAAAACGATATCGTCCAAATACTCTCAAATTCGTTTGAAAATCTCCTATCTTTCCATATAATTCCCGCGTAAAAAAACGCTTTTCCGATTTCCGGCAAGCGAAACGCACAACTTACTCATTTTTTTCCGTATGGCACATATTGGTACTATCAAACAAATCATCGGGGTCGTAATCGACGTGGCGTTCGCTTCGGATTACGTTCCGGGCATCCTCGACTCCCTCGAGGTGGAAGGTCTCGATTACCGCGTAGTTCTCGAAGTCCAGCAGCAGCTCGGCGACAACGTCGTCCGAACCATCGCGATGAGCCAGGTTGACGGCCTCAAGCGCGGAATGAGCGTTCGGGCTACCGAAGCTCCGATCATGGTACCAGTGGGCGACGTGGTACTCGGTCGGATGTTCAACGTCCTCGGCGACCCGATCGACGAGATGCCCGCACCAAAAGCAAAAACCCTGCTTCCGATCCACCGGGCCAGCCCGGATTTCACGGAACTTTCCACCAAAACGGAAGTCTTCGAAACGGGAATCAAGGTCATCGACCTCATCGCGCCGATGCTCAAGGGGGGTAAAGTAGGACTCTTCGGAGGTGCCGGAGTAGGAAAAACCGTCATCATGCAGGAACTGATCCACAACATCGCGAGCGAACACGGAGGATACTCCGTCGTAGCCGGAGTCGGGGAACGAACCCGCGAAGGGAACGACCTCTACCACGAAATGAAGGATTCCGGCGTCATCGACAAGACGGCGATGGTCTTCGGGCAGATGAACGAAGCTCCGGGACCCCGCGCCCGCGTCGCCCTCACCGGGTTGACCATGGCGGAATACTTCCGCGACGTGGAAAAACGAGACGTTCTCCTCTTCGTCGACAATATCTTCCGGTTTACCCAGGCCGGTTCCGAAATTTCCGCGCTCCTCGGGCGTATCCCTTCAGCGGTAGGATACCAACCGACCCTCGCGACCGATATGGGAGCGCTCCAGGAACGAATCGCCTCGACCAAGAACGGTTCCATTACTTCCGTCCAAGCGGTATACGTACCGGCGGACGACCTGACCGACCCGGCACCGGCGAACACCTTTGCCCATCTCGACTCCACCGTCGTATTGAACCGGTCCATCGCCGAACTCGGCATCTACCCGGCCGTTGACCCGCTCGACTCCACCAGTACCGTCCTCACACCGAAAGTCGTCGGGGAAGAACACTACGAAGTCGCCCGGCAATGCCAGAAAATCCTCCAACGGTACAAGGAACTCCAGGATATCATCGCGATCCTCGGTATGGACGAACTCTCCGAAGACGACAAACGCGCGGTAACCCGAGCCCGGAAAATACAGAAATTTTTCTCCCAGCCATTCTTCGTCGCGGAACAGTTCACCGGAACTCCCGGAGTCTACGCGAAACTCTCCGACACCGTCCGCGGATTCAAGATGATCGCCGATGGGGAACTCGACTACGTCGGAGAAAAACACTTCATGTACAAGGGAACCATCGAAGACGTCATCGCGAGTTACGAGAAGGAAAAAAACGCGTAATCAGTCAGCATTTTCAAACTCGGCACTATGCAAACTTTTCAAAAGAGATCGCATCTCAATCCAAGCCTTTACGGGGAGGATTGGGAAGTCATACGATCATATCCGCAATCGGAGAATCTCATGAAACATCTCGATACGGAATCCGCATGCGTGGATCTCGTGCGGAAAGTCGCAATGTACCTCCGTGAAGAAAAATGCTTTGAGGTCGTCCAGACTTTGGAAGTAGGAATTGCCGTTTGGACCGATTACCATAGCACCATGCAGGAAATGTCCGGAGAAATGATTACCATACCGGAAATCCAAAAGCACTACTCAGATCTCATTCACTCGGCATTCGCCTATCTGGATGCCAAGCACCTCCGAGTCCCCGAAATCATCAAGACACGTATTTCTGAGATAATAACGCCGTAAAACATGTTGCTCACTCTCACTTCCATCACGGGAATCGCCCTCAAAACCGAGGCATTCGAAAAACTCACCATCGCGACGCTCGACGGTACCATCACCATGCTTCCGGGACATGAACCCCTGATTTCCGCACTGAAACCCGGGGTCATGACCGTGTGGTTCGAGGGGCAGAAAAAAGATTTCGCCATCGGCGGGGGCATCCTCGAAACCGACGGCAAGGATATCAAGATCATCGCTGACATGATTGAGGACGGCGGGCACGATCTCGAAGAAATCGCCGCGCGGAAAGCCAAGGCCATGGAACAAATGAAGGAATACGAGCAAAAGGGAGATCCGCTCTCGCTCGAAGCGTATATCGAGCTGGAACAGGAATTGCTTAGGGATATCGCGAGGGAACAGCTCGCGGGGAAATAGGCGTATTTCCTTGATTTCAAAAATTACCGTGGTACAATCGCCCCGGTAACCATTTTCCTATGCCAAAATCCAAAAAAACTCCCGCTTCCCGGAAATTCCGAGGTTTCACGCTCGTGGAACTCGTGGTCGTCATTGCCATTCTCGCTATCTTGGGCACGATAGGCTTCCTTTCCATAGGGGGATACTCGTCGAAAGCGAGGGATTCGACGCGGGTCGGGGACATGGCGCAGCTGTCGAAATCCCTGGACCTCTCCATCGTGCAGGCCGGGACCTACCCGGATCCCGACGGCTCGTTCGCCGTCACGTACCTCGGCGGATCCGTGTGGAACCAGGGGACGGCGTGAGCGGGGGTGCTGCGGCGGCTCAACGGCACGATCGCGGGCGGGGGCCTCAACAAGAAGCCCGTGGACCCGCTGAAGAATACCGAATACACGTATTCCTCGCTCGCCTTCGGGAAGGCCTACCAGATCAAGGGGGAATTCGAGGGGGATTCCCGGAGCGGCGTGTCCCTGGGGATGCCGGGAGCGGTCGGGACCGCCCACGCGGCCGCGGGGGATCCGGCGGTCGCCTACATCACCGGGAACTACGGCGGGATTTCCGCGAAGACGGCTACCGGCGGGATCACCTACGTGCTCGCGGTGCCGAGCATCATCACGAATACCGGGACGGTTTCGGGAAACGGGATTCCCGTGTCCTCCCTTTCGGGAACCCTGCAGTTCAGCGGGAAGCCCCTCGTAAGGGCAAGCTCCTTCAATCCGGGCACGGTGGTGTTCACGGGGTCGAGCCTTCCGGTCAGCGACGCGAACGGGGAAATCACCGCGATGGTGAACAATCTGAGGAACGCGTATTCCGGATCGGATCTCATAAGCGCGAACCAGGCCGTCGGCACGGTAATGAGCGCGACCGATACCGGTTCGCTGGTAAGTCTCGGGACGAGCATCATCTCGGCGCAGCTGGGCGGGAGCCCGAGCGGGGGCGGCGGGGGCGGGGGCGGGGGCGGGAACGCGCCGGACGCGGCCGCTCCGTCCATAACTTCGGTCACCGCCGCCCAGGGCGCCTGCAATAACGTGCGGTTCACAGTGAACGGCGCGGCCGATGCCGGGGGGCTCGCGGCAGACGCGTACTCCTTCGACGGGGGAAGCACGTGGCAGGCGAGCAACTACCGGGATTTTACCGGGACTTCCTATACGGTGAACGCCAACCTCATCAAGGTCAGGGACTCGGCGGGGAACGCCTATAGCCACGCGAGCGGGGTGAGCGGCACGAGCGCGGCGTGCCCGGTGAACTGCACGTATGTGACTTCGCAAGGCAGCTGCAACGCCAGCTGTTGACCGGGAAATTATCAGATGTATTACCATAAGACCGTCACGGAATCCAACGGGGGGACTTGCGCGATTACGGAATGACTGTCCGCGGGACTCGGGGGATCATGCAACAATGGGTCGTGCTGTTCCGCAAGCATGGGGCAAAGCTGCGACAAATGATATTGGTCCAGCACTCCCGGTTGCGGAAGTTGAAATACTTGTATTTGAATGTGGGTCAATTGACCGGATTGGGGTGGGTGTGTGAAGCATCATGATCCAATATGCCAACCGAACTCGTTCGTAAGCAATCCCAGTCCTTGGGTACATCAATCCGGATACGCATCCCGATGCAATAATATGTATAATTTCTACACTACTACATGATGCAGTTCAAATGCCTGGGTATCCGTCATCTGAACCGTAAACTGTAGCGGATCTTGCCAATAGCGTAATATGGGTTTGAAACTTCACACTCCAACAAAGTGTGAAGTTTTTGTCAATTTATACAAAATTAACCTAATTCCTGTTTGTTTTATGCCCAAATGCGGATATAACGCCAGTATATCTTTACCGTACCCGCACCATGGCCAACCATCCCCTCCCCCTCGTCGCCCACCACTCGATAGAAGAATTCCTCTCCCTCTGGAAGAAATCGAAGATTCCCTCCGAAACCGCGCTCTCGGAACTCCCGGAAGCCGCCGCGAAGAAAATCGGCACGTGCCCCAGCTGAGAGCGCGCGACGATACGCGCCTAAAACGCGGAAGGCCTCGCCGAGGTTGCCGACAATTTGAATAACTGATAGCCATGCTCCATATAAAACGGTACGGTAACAAATTATTACTTGCAATTAATATACAGGGCAAAGCAATTTACCAAAATCGCACTCCATTTTGAATCGTGAAAATCAATATATAAATCCAAAACCCCGATTTATTCTTTTGACTCCCCTCCCCTTTTCCGTATACTCACCCCGTTGCACTCGCGCTCCTGATTGTGTTATGTCCAGGCGAGGGCATTTTTTATGTTATTACTTTAGTCTGAGCTCTCTATGACAACCAAAAAAGGAGAAGACGCTCCAACAGCGGTTTTTCCCACTACGGACACATGACTCGGATCCCTCTACCAGGTAGAAGGCCGGCATTATTTCACCAATGACCGCTCTATCATCGAGCTTCCAAACCTGATCGAGGTACAACTCGACAGTTACAACGATTTCCTGGGAAACCGCCTGGACAAGGCATTTCGGGAAACCTTCCCCATCCAGGACTTTTCCGGCGAAAAAATCGACATCTCCTATAAGGGGCTGATGCTCGACGAACCGAAATTCTCCATGGGGGAAGCGAAACGTAAAAATCTCAACTATGAAGCCCCCCTCAAGATCCGTCTCGAGATGCTCAACAAAGAATCAGGAGAAATCAAGGAACAGGACGTGTACATGGGCGGGATTCCCCTCATGACCGAAAAAGGAACCTTCATCGTCAACGGTATCGAACGGGTCATCGTCAACCAGATCATCCGGTCCACCGGAATGTATTTCGTTCCCGACCAAAAGAACATCGGATACTACGCGATGAAAATCATCCCCCAGAAGGGTTCTTGGTTCGAAATCGAAATCGAAAAACGCGGCATTATCAACGTGAAGATCGACAAGAAACGAAAAATCCCCGTCACGGTGCTCCTCCGGGCATTCGGAATGGAATCCGACGCGGAAATTCTCAACGCTTTCAAGGGCAACAAGGACGTTCTCGCGAAACATATCGGACCTACCGTCGACAAGGACAAGACCAAGACCAAACTCGAAGCACTCTACGTCATTTACAAACTCCTCCGTCCGGGAGACCTCGGTACCGACGAGCGGGTTATCGACCTGTTCAACACCACCTTCCTCGACCCGAAGAAATTCGACCTCGGAGAAGTGGCGCGTATCAAGATCAATCGAAAAATCGGCAAGAATATCCCTTACGACGAGACATCGCGATTTCTTTCCCTCGAAGACCTCATCGAAGGCCTCCGCTATCTCATGGGTCTCGTGTACGAGGAACCCGGTCATAACTGGGATGACATCGACCATCTCGAAAACCGACGCGTAAGGTCCGTCGGAGAACTCGTCTACGACAAAATCAAAGTCGGTCTTGCCCGAACCGAAAAGATCGCCAAGGACCGGATGACCATCGTCGACCTCTCCGAAGCGACTGCCGGTACGTTTATCAATGCGCGTCCTATCGTTGCGGTACTCAAGGAATTCTTCGGGACCTCCCAATTGTCACAGTTCATGGACCAGTCCAATCCCCTCTCGGAATTGGCGCACAAACGTCGTATTACCGCTCTCGGTACGGGAGGTCTCACCCGGGAACGGGCGAGCTTCGAAGTACGTGACGTACATCCGACCCAGTACGGCCGCATCTGTCCGATCGCGACTCCTGAAGGACCGAACATCGGTCTGGTACTCCACCTTGCGAGCTTCGCGCGGATCGACCGCCACGGATTCATCACGACTCCGTTCCGGAACGTCTGCCACTTCGCATCCAACGATGGCGAATCCGCCGTAAACCGCATCAGCCTTGACGAAGTCATTGGCAAGGATGGCCAAATCCTCGTCGAAGAAAAGACGATGATCACCGCCGAAATCGCCAAAACCCTCGTCGAACAGTACGAAGCGAAAGAAATAGAAGTCCGCGGATTTCTCCTCGACACGTACGAATATTTCGACGCCTACCAGGAACGGTCGCTCGTTATCGCGGAAGCGAACGCGCCGATTGACGAATTCGGCAACTTCACCGAAACCCGTATCGCCGCTCGGAAAAATTCCGAACCGACTTCCGAGTACGTCCGGGAAATCACGCACATCGACGTCTCCCCGAAGCAGATCATGTCGGAATCCACTTCCCTCGTGCCGTTCATCGAACACGATGACGCGACCCGGGCGGAAATGGGAACGAACATGATGCGACAGGCCGTTCCCCTCGTCCATGCCGAATCCCCTATCGTGGGAACCGGCGCGGAACGGATGATCGGAGAAGGATCCGGTTACGCGATCAAATCGGAAGAAGACGGAGAAATCATCGGGGTCGACGCCAAGCATATTTCCGTCCTCTATAAGAGCGGGAAAAAAATCACCTATGAGCTCCGGACTTTCGAACGGTCCAATCACGACATGATCATTCACCAGAAGCCAAAAGTCACGACCGGAGCAGCCGTATTCGCGGGACAGATCCTCGCGGACGGACAATCCATCGACAACGGGGAACTCGCGCTCGGACGCAATCTCACGGTAGCGTACATGCCATGGGGCGGGTACAACTTCGAGGACGCGATCATCATCAGTTCCCGCATCATGCAGGACGATTACTTCACGTCGGTCCATATCAACGAATACACGATGGACGTCCGGGAAACCAAACTCGGCCCCGAACAGACCACGAACGACATCCCGAACATTTCCCCGAACAAGCTCAAGGATCTCGACATCGACGGGATTATCCGGGTCGGCGCCTTCGTCCAAGGCGGCGATCTCCTCGTCGGCAAGGTCACCCCGAAGGGAGAAATCGAACTCTCTCCGGAAGAGCGCCTCCTCCGGGCGATTTTCGGAGACAAATCCAAAGACGTCAAGGACTCCTCCCTCGTCCTTCCTTCCGGATCCGGAGGCAAGGTCATCGGAGTACACATCCTCAAGCGCGAAGAAGGCGACAATCTCGCTACCGGAGTATTCAAACAGGTCAAAGTCCACGTCGCCCAAACCCGCAAGATGGAAGTGGGGGACAAAATGGCCGGACGCCATGGTAACAAGGGTATCGTTTCGCGGATCGCTCCGCTCGAAGACATGCCGTTCATGGAAGACGGAACTCCCGTCGATATCATCCTCAATCCGCTCGGGGTTATCTCCCGTATGAATATCGGCCAGATTCTCGAATCCCACATGGGTATGGCAGCCCGAACCCTCGGCATCAAGGTCGCGACTCCGATCCTCAACGGCATCTCCGTAGAAAAAATCGGGGAGCTCATGGACCTCGCCGGGCAACCGAACGATGGAAAAGTTCAACTTTTCGACGGACGGACCGGAGACAAGTTCAAGGAAAAAACCATGGTCGGAGTCAAGTACATGCTCAAACTTCACCACTTGGTAGAAGACAAGATCCACGCCCGTTCCGTCGGACCGTACTCCATGGTCACCCAGCAACCGCTCGGGGGTAAGGCCCAGAACGGAGGACAACGGCTCGGGGAAATGGAAGTATGGGCCCTCGAAGGATACGGCGCCGCCAACATCCTCCAGGAAATGCTCACGATCAAATCCGACGACATCAACGGACGGGCACAATCCTACGAAGCCATCGTCAAGCAGAAACAGATACGACGGCCGAACATGCCGGAATCCTTCAACGTTCTCCTCCGGGAACTCCAGGCGCTCAATCTCAAGATCGACCTCATGGAAGCCGGGGAATTGGAACAGGAAGAACGAACGCAATTCGACCGATATATGGAACTCGAAAAACTCGAAGGACAATTCGACGTGGAAGTCGACATCCCTACCGTGGAAGCCACTGGCGAAGACGCGGAAAAGGTGACCAGTTCCGCCGACGAAGAAATAGAGTAAACCACTCTCGTCTCCCCGGGGACGAGCCTGCAAAAATCCATTCCAAATACTTTACCCATCGTTTATGTTCCCGCCAGACAAGAATCTCGACAACTTCCTCAACGATCGCATCACCGACTACTCCCAGATCGGCAGGCACGCGGGGAAGCAGGATATCACCCAAGGAAAAACCCTCGACAACCTCGCGGGGATTTCCATCGGGCTCTCTTCCAAAGAAGAGGTACGATCGCTCTCCTACGGGGAAGTGCTCATTTCCGAAACCATCAACTACCGAACGCAGCGACCAGAACGGGGAGGACTCTTCTGCGAGCAGATCTTCGGACCACGCAAAAACTACGAATGCGCTTGCGGAAAATACAAGCGGATCCGGTACAAGGGCGTCATCTGCGAACGCTGCGGCGTCGAAGTCACGACTTCCCAAGTCCGGCGGCAACGCACCGGACACATCGAACTCGCGGCACCGGTAGTGCATATCTGGTACCTCAAATCCGTCCCGTCCCGTATCGGCCTACTTCTCGACATTTCCATCAAGAAACTCGAACAGGTCATCTATTTCGCGAGCTACATCATCACCGAAGTCTACGAAGACAAGCGGAACGAAGCGGTGACCGAACTCGAAAGCGCCTATAAGAACCACAAGGTAGAACTCCAGAAGAAAATCCAGAAGGAACTCTCCGAGGCCAATCTCCAGGTAGAAGAGAAGAAACTCGCCAAGAAGGCCTATTCCGAACTCGAAAAGCTCCTCACGGCGCAGATCGACGGGCTCGACGCGGAATACGCGAAACTCAAGGAACTCCTCAAGGAACTCAAGGTTTCCACCGTTATCGGCGAACTCGACTACCGGATCATGTACGACAAGTTCCCCCACGTCTTCAAGGGCGGAACCGGTGCGGAACATATCAAGACGCTCCTGGAGCGCATCGATATGCGAGCGTTCATCAACACGCACCAGACCGAACTCAAAACGGCTCCGAAGTCCAAAGTCAAGAAAATCCTTCAAAAACTGAAGCTTGCCTCTTCCCTCTTCAAATCCAACCAGAAACCGGAACACTTCGTCCTCGAAGCGATCCAGATCCTTCCGCCAGATTTGCGGCCGATGATCCAGCTCGACGGGGGGCGTTTCGCGTCATCCGACCTCAACGACCTCTACCGACGCGTCATCAACCGGAACAACCGGCTCCGCAAGCTCATGGAACTCGGCGCTCCGGAAGTCATCCTCAAGAACGAGAAGCGGATGCTCCAGGAAGCCGTGGACATGCTCATTAACGGAGACGTTCGTTCGAACCGACCCGGATATACCACCGCCACCAAGAAAAAACTCAAATCCCTCGCCGACATTCTCAAGGGGAAGCAGGGACGGTTCCGGCAGAATTTGCTCGGAAAGCGGGTCGACTACTCCGGGCGTTCCGTCATCGTCGTCGGTCCTACGCTCCAAATGAACGAGTGCGGGCTTCCGAAACAGATGGCTCTAATCCTCTTCAAGCCGTTCGTCATCGGAAAAATGATTCAAAAAGAAATCGCTTACAATGTCAAACACGCCGAAAAGATCATCGAAGAAAAGGGTAAGGAAGTCTGGGACTGCCTCGACGAGGTCATCGAAGGAAAGCACGTTCTTCTGAACCGGGCTCCGACGCTTCACCGACTCGGTATCCAGGCGTTCCGACCGGTCCTCATTGAAGGAAAGGCCATCCAACTCCACCCGCTCTGTTGCGTGGCGTTCAATGCCGACTTCGACGGAGACCAAATGGCCGTGCATCTCCCGCTTACGGAAGAAGCCCAGTCGGAAGCCCGAAATCTCATGGTCACTTCCAAGAACATGCTGAACCCGAGCAACGGCGAACCGATCGTCGCGCCCGGACAGGATATGATTCTCGGATGTTACTATCTCACCAAGATCAATCCGGGGGAATTCAAACTCGCTTTCGCCGACACGAACGACGCGCAGAACGCGTACGATAACGGCGTCATCAAACTCCAGACCCCAATCAAGATCCGCGTGAAGGGCGTTCTCATGGACACTACGTTCGGACGGGTGCTTTTCAACGAAATCGTTCCGGTAGAACTCGGCTTCATCAACGATACCCTCGGCAAGAGCGGGCTCAAGAAGCTCCTTTCCAAGGCGTTCATCCTCTTCGGATCCGAACCTACTGCGTTCTTCGCGGACCGCATTAAGAATACCGGCTTCAAGTACGCGACCTACTCCGGACTTTCCATCTCCAAGAACGATATGATTACCCCGAAGGAAAAAGACGAGCTCGTCCACCTCGGAGAAGACAAGATCAAGGGGATTCAGAAGGCTTACTGGCACGGGTTCCTCACGGAACGCGAACGCTACGAACAATCCGTCAAGGTCTGGTCCAGTATCAAGAGCAGCATCGAAAAGGAATTGAAACCCTACTATACCGCGGAGAATTCCATCTTCAACATGATCGATTCCGGTGCCCGGGGTAACTGGGGTAACCTGACCCAGCTCTGTGGAATGAAGGGGCTCGTCGCTTCCCCGTCCGGGAAAACCATCGAACTCCCGATCAAGGCGAACTATAAGGAAGGGCTCTCCGTTCTCGAATACTTCATCAACACCCACTCGGGGCGCAAGGGAAAAGCCGATACGGCCCTCAAGACCGCCCAATCCGGGTATCTGACCCGGCGTCTCGTCGATGCCGCTCAAAATATCCTGATCCGGGAAAACGACTGCGGAACCGTCCACTACGAAGAAATTTTCCGGGATACTTCGAAATCCGTCTTCCGGGAAAGTTTCGAAGCCAAGATCGAAGGAAAATTCCTCGCGAAAGACGTTTTGCATGACGGCAAAGTCTTAGAGGAAGCCGGAAGCCTCGTCGACAAAGAACTCATCGCCAAGCTCAACGAAGCCAAAATCGACAGCGTCAGCGTCCGATCCATTCTCACTTGTGAGACGGAAGAGGGGGTCTGCCAGAAGTGTTACGGCCTCGACCTCGGTACGAGCCGGCTCGCGGAACTCGGAAATCCGGTCGGTATCATCGCCGCCCAGTCCATCGGGGAACCGGGAACCCAGCTGACCATGCGTACGTTCCACTCGGGCGGAGTCGTGAAGGAAGGGGGCGATATCACCCAGGGTCTTACCCGGGTCGAAGAACTCCTCGAAGCACGAAATCCGAAGCACGAAGCCGTAATCGCGGAGATCGACGGGGAAATCACCGGTATCCGGTACGAAGGAAAAGAACTCACGATCACCCTCCAGGCCAACCGTATCGAATCCTATGAGCACTACCTCGCGGATGAAACTTTCAAACCTACCGTGAAAGTAGGCGATAAAGTCCTCTTCAAACAGGTCATCGCGAAATCGAAGGAGACGAAAGGCAAGATCAACGCGCTCCACGACGGTATCGTCAAGCGTATCGACGGGCTCTGCATCCTCATCGAAGACGAGGCTCCGCGAACCATCGAATACAAGGTGGACGCATCCAAAAACCTCCTCGTTACCGAAGGATCCAAGGTTCGGCTCGGGGAGAAAATCACCGAAGGCCATATCAATATCCACAGCCTGATGGACTTGGCGGGACCCATCGACACGGAGCTCTACATCGTCAATGACATCAAGGAAATCTATGCTTCCCAGGGACAGACCGTCAATTCGAAACATATCGAACTCATCGTCCGGCAGATGTTTTCCAAAATCAAGATTACCAATGCCGGAGACAGCTCGTTCTTCCCAGGCGACATCGTCGACATCATCGCCTTCAAGAAAGAAAACGGAATTCTCGGAAAGGAAGGAAAAACCGAAGCCATCGGAACCCGGCTCCTGCTCGGACTTACCAAGATTTCCCTCTTCACGGATTCCTGGCTGTCCGCGGCATCGTTCCAGGAAACGGTCCGCGTGCTCGTCGACGCGTCAACCGCGAAGAAGATTGACAAACTCGAAGGGCTCAAGGAAAACGTCATTATCGGGCGTCTGATTCCAACCCTCGAATACTTCGAAAACAACCGGAACATCGGGGAATACTTCGGAAACAACGATTCCGAACTCGAATTCGAATCCCCATATTCCCGCGCGGCTCGCGACGAATCCGGCGTGGAAGCATTCGACAAGGTGTAATGAAAGGATGGATTATGAAAAACGACCCGGGAACGGGTCGTTTTTTTGAGGAGAAAATGGGATTGTCGTCCCAATTCCCCACTATTCCAAAGATCAATCCCCTCCTAAAAATTCTTCAGATCGAGGAGGAAGGTATAACTCGCCAAGAGGATAATCACGGCGATAAACGTATTGATAACGATAGCCTTTCCCTTTTTCGCTTTCTCCTCGTCGCCCGCGGAGGTAATATAATACCAGGCTCCCAGCGTCAGGAAGAAAATCGCCGTTGGCCCCGCGAAAAACAATGCCAGATTCGCCATTTTCGCAAACAGGTTCTGGCCATTTCCTATGTTTCCAGAATATGCCACCGACGTCCACATTTCGATTACCCCGAGAAAAATCAAGGCCAGGAAGCCGTACAGGGCCTTGTTCTTCGCGGCCTTGCGAGCATCCTCGTCGCCTCCCGACACGATCAGCTTGAAGCCGGCAAGCGTGAAATACAGGAGCGCGAACCCGATGACGAATATCCGCATAAACCCGAGCACGCCGTTTTCGAACGTCGTATTCCACTGGATATAATCGAGAAAGATATTGTTCTGACTGCCCGAATCGGCGGAAAAACCCCCGGTTGCAATAGGGTCGATACTTCCTCCTTGGTCCTTCGTCCCGGCAAAAATATTGTAAATCTGCCCCGGAATGTTCACGAACAAGAAGGCAATAAGCGCGTACATGAGCTGTTTCTTCTGTTTCGAGAGCGCCCCGTCGTCGCCATACGCAACGATCATCATCGTGCCGACATACACGAGATAGATGACCGCGAGGCCGTTGAGGATCATCTTTCCGGTAGAAAGCACCCTCATGGCAGCGGAACTGGCTTTTTCTCCGGTATTCGCTCCATCGAACGTGCCCATGGAAACGGAAGATAGCTCCCCGGCTCCGGGAATCGCGGAAACCCCCGCATCTACCGCTATGGGAAGGCACAGGAAGGCAAGCGCGAACGCTGCCAGGATTTTTTTGCCGTATTGGGACATGGGTCGAAAAGATAAGAACGGGTTCGTTTGCCCGATAATACCCAATAAATTTTTCAAGTAAACCCGATAATTCGGGTTCCCGCGTTTCCTTGGCTTCGGCAAAGTATTGCCGAAGCCAAGGAATAGGAGCGGAATCGACCGATTGCTCGCGCCGTCGGCTATCCGACCGTTCCAGCAATGATATTTCGTGGAAATTTTCCCGTATTGTTTCCAGAAGGGAAATCATATTTTTCGATATCGCCAAAATGGTCCGGGAAACAAAAAAACCGACTCACGATCCCATACGCCGAACCCGGTTTACAAACCCTACTCCATTATCCCGAAAAATACCCCCACCCGGAACCCTTAGGTAAGTCTCCAAGAACCTCGTTAAAACGATGAAATCCGAAGTCAAATTTGAGCACCGTAGCGAGGCGTGCTGGCAAGCACGTTGAGCGAGGAGCGGAAAATTTGACAAGGAGTTCGCGAGTCTTTTGCACGGAACCACCGAGAACCTCGTTAAAACGATGAAATCCGAAGTCAAATTTGAGCACCGAAGCGAGGCGTGCTGGCAAGCACGTTGAGCGAGGAGCGGAAAATTTGACAAGGAGTTCGCGTTTTAACGAGGTTCCTACGCTATTCGTTGTTGGTGAAATAGCCGATATAGTCCTCCTCCCTGACAATCCCGCGATCGCGGAGCTTGTCGGCGGAATTCCGCATCGGGATCATCCCCTCTTGCGAACCAAGCTCGATGTTGTTGTTGATTTGGACGAGGTCGCCGGACTTGATGAGGTTCTTGATGGCAGCCGTGATGAACATGAGTTCGTGTATCGCCACCCGGCCGTGCCCTTCGGCTTTCGGGATGAGCCGCTGGGAGAGTACCCCGAGCAGCGAGTCCGCGAGCCGCACCCGCACCTGGTTTTGGATGTCCGGATGGAAAAACTGGATGAGGCGGTTGATCGTCTGTACCGAACCGGAAGTATGGAGCGTCGAAAATACCAAGTGTCCCGTTTCCGCGAGGTTCATGGCGGCTTCTACCGTTTCCTTGTCCCGCATTTCCCCGACCATGACGATGTCCGGGTCCTCACGCATGGCGGCACGGATGGCCGACACGAACGAATTGGTATCCCGTCCGACTTCCCGTTGGCTGAAAATCGAATTCTTGTCCGTAAAGATGAATTCCACCGGATCCTCGATCGTGATGATATGCTCGCGACGAAGCTCGTTGATCTTGTCGATGACCGATACCATCGTCGTCGACTTACCGGAACCCGTTGGCCCGGTAATGAGAAAGAGCCCCTGTTTGGCATTGAGGAGCTTGCTTACGCCGGGGGGCAATCCGAGGTCCTCCATTTTTTTCGCTTCCCGTTCGATACGCCGCATGACGAAACCAATTTTTCCAAGCTTGAAAAACCCGTTCACCCGGAACGGGGTACCATCCGAGGAAACGTACGCGAAGTCGGAATCGCGATTGGTAATGAATTGTTCGACTTTTTCCTTGTCTCCGGAAAAAAGCTCGTTCACCAGGCTCTTGATAACCGTGGAATCGGTAATCGGCGCCTGCGTGAGCTTCCCCAGTTCCCCATGCACCCGGAAACCGAGGTGCTGACCTTCCGTGATATGAATGTCGGAAGCGGCAATCTTGATGGCGTGTGCCAACAGGCTTTCGAGGGTCAATGTATTTTCAGCCATGGAAAAATGATGAATCGGTAAATAAATAGCGAATTGGGGGTATTATACCAATTGTGCCTCAAGAAGCTTCTTAAGTTCAGCGGTCCGTTCTCCGGACTTCTGGATCTCCAGCGCGGTTTCCCGAGCGGATTCCGCGGCGTTCTTGAGCGCTTCCATAGCAATTTCATGAGCCTCTTCCGCCATCGATTTCTTTTCGAGCAGGGTAGATTCTTCCAAAAATGCGGCATCGACCTTCGCTTGTATTTTGACAGCGTTGGATTCGAGTTCGGCAATGGCTTTCCTGATGGTCGCATCGGCATCGGTAATATCTTCGGCTTCTGCTACCGCTACCGTTTCCGCTTCCACGGCCGGAATCGCGAAAACCGAAAGGCTCGGCGTTTCTTCGACCGGGAATTCCACGAAATCCGCCGAGGTGTCCATTACGGGAGTTTCCGCGTGAATCGGAGTTTCCGCGTGAATCGGAGTTTCCGCGTGAATCGGAGTTTCGGAAATGATCGAATCCGAGTCGAAAGAAAAATTGACATTCGAATCTTGGGATCCTCCCTGACTCGGCGCGAAGAACGAATCGGTGGAATCGAGTGTCACGCTTTCCTGTGCGGGAGCCTGGAAAATTTCTCCAACGGTATTCGGGAGTTCCATGGTCTTTTCGTCGGTAAAAGAAATGGAATCGTCGCTCGTGATGATGATTTCGCTCGAATCGAACGAAATGTTCGAATCCCCGATTGCCGGCGCGGTTACGGCTTCAACCGTAGCAGTCTTGGCAGAACTGTCTCCGCCTATGTCAAAGAAACCCATATGAATTTTATAAAAGAAGTATACGGGAATCATAGCACAAGATTTCCGCATTTGCAAAAAATGAAAGCACGCTTATACTTGGCTCCGTTTTTCTAACCAATACCTATGGACTTTTCAAAAGCACAAGAGCTGCTCAAACTGCAACAGGAAGCGCAAAAAATTCAGGACGAACTCTCCAACATCCACATCGAAGCCGAAGTGGACGGAGTGGTCGTGACGATAGACGGCCAAATGAAGGTTATCAAATTCGAGATCGAAAATGCCGATATCCTCAAGGATATGGCACGACTTGAGAAAGCCGCTGCCGAAGCTATCAACAAAGGACTCCGGAAATCGCAGGAAATCGCCGCGGAAAAAATGAAAGCCGTCATGGGATCCATGGGATTGAATATCCCCGGATTGTAAACCGGATCTTTCGCAAAAAAGACCCGTTGGGAAACGGGTCTTTTTTGCGATGATATGGAATTATGCCTAAGTCTCTCAGCGAATCTGGTTTTCGGTATTTTACGGTTATACCATATTAATCTAACTCCACTTGCTCGCAGGCCAGGTGAACGTATTTTTCGTTTTCCTCGGTCCAGACCGCGCCGGACAAGCTCGGAAAACGAAAAATACGTTCACCTGGACTGCTCGCGGGAAGCGTGGCGAATCAAATGAATTTGGTATTACAGATTCGGAATAGGTTTTATTTTTCTTCTTTCGGAAGCGTATCGGCAATACGTGACCGAAGAAAAAAATAAAATGGGTTTTAACCTGACACCACCTCAATCAGGGCAAATGATTATCACATCCCGTAATAGAGGGTAAAACTGAACCGATTTTTCGAATATGTTTCATATAGTAGGTATCAGGTTAAAACCCATTAAAAATAAAAGATGTCCGAATACGTTACGAGGAAAACCTGGAAACCAGATTTGGTTAGGTATAATATGGAAATCGGCTCATAATAAGCGAATTTCTCCGATCCAGGAATTCCGGGGATGCGAGAACCGCGTCGAATTCCTCCTGTGAACCGATAGCGAGCCGTTCCGCATAAATAAGGATATTGACTTTTCCATCTCCGGCATTTTCTATTTTCTGAAAATTGATTTCCGAAGGCACTTCCGCGTCCTGTGAAGGAAACAGATAAATCAGGAGAAACGGGGGATTCTCGATATCAATGCCCATTTCTACCGCATCCGGAGCATTGATGATCGATGTTTCGATGATAATCGCCCCCTGCTGCTGATTGAGATTCACGACGTTTTGCGCATAGGCTTCGGCGGAAAGCGGGCTATCCGGGGTCAAAGGAGAGAGCCTGTGGGAAGTGACCAAAGTCGACCAATTCTCCACCGACTCGCCTCCGGTAACCCATTCGTACGATTCGGAAATATGGTCCGCTCCCGGTTGCACGGGCATGACGTATCCTACGGAATACGCGTTTCCTCAGAATTGGAAAGAAGACGGGGTCATGGGAAAAAGAAAAAGAAATGTTGCGAACGTGACTTGCTTGGCTTTCCAAACTCCTAGCGCAAAACAAATTGCCGATTCGGAAGTCGAATGACCGATTGCGCCTGTTACTCCCCGGCCGCCACGTAGATGATTCCCGCGACTTCTTCCCGGGTCAATTTGGCATTCGGAAGGAAATTTGCTCCTTTCGGAGCCAAGACCTCGTTATCCCGGCTCCATTGCGCGTGCGGAGCGAACCAATCCCCCATTCCCACGTCGGCATACACCGGCCCGGTAACGGGATCGAGCGGAATCTTCAAAACGCCGAGCACGATCTTCAGGCCTTCTACCCGGGTCACGAAGTCGTTCGGTCGGAACGTGCCGTCGGGATAACCGGAAACGGCCTTGAGCGCGACCGCCGTGTTCACGTATGGGAGGAACCCATCCCCTACCGGCACGTCGGAAAAAATGCTGGATTTGGAATCCGACATTCTCAATTTTCCCGCTAAAAGCACCATCTTGAGGATTTCCCCGCGGGTCACGTTGGATTTCGGAAGGAATTTGCCGCCTTGTCCGGAGGCAATTCCATGGCTCTTGAGGTACGCGATGGCTTTCAGATACGCGCTGTTCGCCGATACGTCGGAAAACGGAACGGAACCGTTGGCATTGGAAGCGATGAGGATTTCGTCGTCGGTAACGGCATTGCTCAGGATGGTGGGTTTGACTTCCGTGGGTTTGACTTCCGTGGGTTTGACTTCCATGGGTTTTACATCCGCCGGTTTTACATCCGCCGGTTTTACATCCGCCGGTTTTACATCCGCCGGTTTGACGCCGGGGGTCGGAGCCGCGCCGGAAACGCTCGCGCTTTCTAGAAATACCAGCGGGTTCACGGTATATTTCCGGGCGTTTTCGATTCCCAGCCCCTTGTTGACGGCTTCTAAGAAGCCGAGATTGAGATCGCGGGCCTCCTTGAAGCTGAATGGCCAGTACGGATGAAACGGAGCGTCGGAAGTATCGATCTGGAAGTGGAGATGTTCTCCGGTGGACTGTCCGGTGCTTCCGGTTTTGCCAATCGGGTCGCCCTCCGCGACTTCCTGATCCTTGGCAACTCCGAGTTCGGAGAGGTGGAGGTGACAAGAATAGTACGTGCCGACTTTCCCCGTCTCGCCGTCCTTGACGCGGTCATGGCGGATGACGACGTAATTCCCTTCGCTCGGATTGGTCTTCGCTTCGACGACCTTGCCGGGAAGCGCCGCGAAGACGGTGTCGTTCGGCACCATGGGCACGATGTCGACGCCGGGATGGCTTCAACTTCCTTCTTCATAATCTCCGGCAACGTAGTTGCCCAAATACGCGGTCGTATAGATGTTCGCGAGTTTTTCGAGAAAATCCGGATTATACGGCGCGGAAGTTTTGATAGGATACATAAAAAATGCGTTATCGGATAGGTTTGAGCTTGATGGGTTTTCCGGTCGCGGAGTCGCTTTTCGATATTTCGAGCTTGACCGTTTCGAATCCCGTAACTGGGCTCTGCTCGACTATTTTGCCACTTTCTTTCGTAGAATCAACCGAATCTGACGGGACATTTTCATCCTGTATGTTTTCCCTGAGATTTCCCCGCTCGTAAGCCGATGCCTGCTTAATGGCCACCTTGTCCGCTTGGGCTTTTTCCGGCAAGGTCATGCTGAAAATTTTATCTGCCAGGCGATCGAGCCAGGCGATGAACTTATGACTGGAAAAACCCGCCAAGTACGTGAACACCCCATAGAGGTACACACTCTGGATCGTGATATCCGCGGAAACGGTGGAAGTCCCCTGCAACACCCCCAAGCCGCTGCGGGCGATAGAAAATGCCACGAGCCCCAACACGCTCGAAAGGACCGGTTGCACCAAGAACCAATAGATCCAGGTATAGTTGAATTTTCCCGTGTAGATTTCGAAGGTCGCGAGTTTTTGGAATTCTTCCAAACCCATTTGCTTGTTCTTGTAGTCTGCATAAAAGACCTCGTACATGTTCGCGTACTTGTTCGCCTGGTAGAAATCCTTTATCAAAAACGATATTCCCCCCAGGATGCTGACCGAGAGCATAAGGATGATAAGCCGAATTTCTTGGACAACGGAAGCCGGAAGCAGCTGGCTTCCCTGGAATCCGAAATATTCGTTGATATCGAAGGAGATCGATTGCCTGGCCACGAACAATGCCGCGAATATCAGGAAGGCTATCCAGAGCAGGACCGCGAATTTCGCGAGGGTATTTTTGGTATCGGTAGAAAATAGCATATGGGAAAATTAAGGATTTGGCACGATTGGCACGAACGGATCTATGGATACGGCCGATCCGCTCAACGTAGTTCCGGTACTGGATCCAGTACCCTCGCCGACCTCCGATTCGTCGGGAGACAGTCGGAACAGGTACCCGTCTTCCACGAACCTTCCCTTGAGCGAAGACAGGCAACGGACGACGTTTTCCTGCCAATTTTTCGGACTGGAAGCGTAGATGGCTCCCGTCTTGTTGCCCCATCGGGAAAGATCGCTGATCCTCTGGTAGTCCCCGAGGTACTTGTTGTTGAGGGTCTTTCCCATCCAGTACACCCCGTCGCGGGCCGAGACGTAATCGGTCGTGCCACCGGAATCGGTGTTCCCGATATTCCCGACGTTGAACGGCGTCTTGAGATTGCGTCCAAGACCAGATTCCGCGAGCCCGATACACATCAGGAAGCTCGGATCGACCTTGGCTCCGACCGCTTCTTCGGTCCATACGTCCCAATCTTGGAAACTCTGCGCCGCATAGTGCTTGAGGAGGTATTTCTGCCGGTCGATTTCGGTTTCGCCGCGGATGACGAAGGTATCGTATCGGGAGGTATTCGCCATGTATCCGTACCGGAGCCGGAGGTCGGCGATGAATTTGTATTTGAATTTGTTGGTCAGGGTCTCATAACGGAGATAGGTAACGTCCAGGTATCGGAGCGGGTCGACGGCCTCCCGGTCGAGCCACAGTTCGAAATGGAGATGCGGACCGCTCGACATCACGCCGGCTCCTACCGTGCCGGGAGCGCCTCCGGAACGCCCGATAATCTGTCCCGCCTCCACGAAATCGAATTTTTGCACGTTGATTTCGCTGACATGCCCATAAATCGTGACGAAACCGTTCGGATGCTTGATGGCAAAATACCCGTAACCCGTAGCCGTCGGCTCGTTGACGAAGTACACGTATCCGGCCATAGGCGCCTTGATTTCGGTACCCTGTTCCGTAGGAATGTCGATTCCGTCATGCGAGCTCCCCACGGAATCGTAGTAGTCGGCATCTTGGTAATACGCGGATATGTAGGTCGGATCCACGGGCCAGCCCATAGGATTTTCCGGTACCTCGTCCATCGTGAATTCCCGGAGTTTCTTTTCGCTTATATAGGATAAGTTGAGGTGGTCGCAGCTCTCGATGGCTTCTGCCGATAACGGAATGATGCCTTCGGAAGGGCTCACCCGGCATCCGGACCGTTCCGCGACGGTAGCGAACGACTCGTCGTATTCGCCGATGGCCGTGGCAAGGCGGTCCGCGATTTTGCCTTCCCGCTCCTGCCGGTCGGAAATATATTCGTTGAACAACGCTTCTTCGCCGCGGGTTTTTTCCAGCAGCTCCTGCTTGAATGACTTTTGGTCTTCCAATTGTCCCTTCTGTTCGTTCAATTTCTTTTTCAATTCGATGACTTCGGACTTTTCTTTCTTGATTGCCTGGGTCTGGATATAATATTCCGCCAGCAACTCCCGACGCTCTTCCAAGAAATTCTGTCCGGTAATCTCGATAATGGACAGAAAATGATAGTCGGCCAACACGTCGGATACGTTCCCGTCGGTAAACACCAGCGTTCGGATGAGATCGATCGATGTTTCGTCGCCGTAGACGACGTCCCCTTTCGTATAGATGTAGGAGAGATAGTTCATTATGGTTTCCTTGTTCGCGTCAATACGGCTCTGGAGCGAGACCATTTCCCTGAGCAAATCGGCAATATCCCGGTTCTTTCCGCGGATTGATTCTTCTGATTCCGAAATTTTCTCGGTAACGGACGTAATATTTCCATCAAGCTCTTCCAGCATGGATTGAAGGGTGTATTTCCTGCTCGTGACTTCCCGTTTTTGCTCCTTGAGGGAATCTTTGGCATCCTGGATCCTCAGGATCATTTCTTCCAAATTTTTGATTTTTCCACCGTTCTCGAAAAGACCTCGTTCCTCCTCTATCGAGAAAGGGGAATTCGTAAAAAGCAATTTTTCCTGGCTGTCCTTGAAATTGTCGAGAATCTGGGCCGTCTTGGATTTTTTGATGCCCACGAACGAAATCTTGTCGTCATACGCATTGACTTGTGCTCCAGTGCCAATCTTGATTTGGCCCGCTTCGGAAATTTTGGAGCCGGTGGAGGCCAGAGCGGATCAGCTAGAGGTTGCGGTAGCACCGGAAGCCGTATTACTCACAACGAAATCTCCCGTTTTGGCATAGGAAATCCCGACGTTCGAGATTGCCTGAACGCCGAGAATCGCGATGATGCCGAATTGTTTCAAAAGCCGGGAAGCTGAGGCCTTCCGGGTTCGGTTTCCGCGTTCGGAAGGTTTCGTTGACCTATGGTTATAGGTAGGCAAAGAGAACATGGGGAAAGTCTACCATATAAAACGTCGGTCTCCAAAAAAACATCTTGACTATTTGCTCTTTTTGCTCGAAAAGGAGGACAATGGGGTTTGTCCTCTTGGGAATTTGCACTATTGGGTCCCGAAACGCCCCGGAAACCCCGTTAAAACGATGAAATCCGAAGCCGAATCCGAGTACCGTAGCGAGGCGTACTGACAAGTACGTTGAGCGAGGACCGGAGTATTCGGCGAGGAGTTGCCGGAAAATTCACCGCGGGGTCCGCCACTCACGGAAACCCCGTTGAAACGATGAAGTCCGAAGCCGAATCCGAGCACCG
>CAIVSN010000160.1 GCA_903908595.1 uncultured bacterium | reverse complement strand
GTCGTTACTTATAATATACACCATAAGTATATTCAATAAAAGCAAAAGTCAATATAAATATATAAAAAGTCGTGACTACTTTTTAGAGGGAAAAGTAAGGTTTTAGGCTATGGATAGCGAAAAGTGCATCTAAGATCCGTTATATGACAACGAGTTCTTCATCGTGGTCCGGAGGGATGAGCCTTTTTTGCTGGGATTCCCCATCGCGCTTCTCGATACCGTCAAAAAAGAACTCTGATACGACGTGACGGTAGATATCAGCAAGAGGGCGATTGAACGAGGGGCGTTTGGAAAAGAAGATCCGGGCCTGTGAAAGATTTTTGTCCTGAAGGAAAGATGAGAGCAAAAATATGCTTTCGTACGATATACCCCGAACAAAACCTATCAGGTTATCGCCGAATGTTTCAAGAACGGAAAGCTGTATCCGGATAACATGTGGGATTATTACAAACCGGCGATCCCGCCACGAGAGGCGAAACGGGTGATGACGGCGAGATTCTTGGCCCGAGCGGAAATAGCGATGGTGGACAGGAAGTTCTTTGCAAAAAACCGTGTCGCCATTCTCGAGACGACCGATATTCCCGAGGAAGTACTCGCAAAATTGTAATGCCATCGGGGAGGGCGGTACGGTATGCAAGCTGGATTTTTGTCATTACGATCGGATAATGTCGAGGTTCGTTTGAATAACTCACCGATTCATGTGGAATTCAGTGAGTATATAATCCGTATCCTGAGTTATCAAACCAATTGCAGCAGGAAATTACAACATCTTCCCCCTACCCCCACCACCCTTTCAAGCTTCAAATCATAATCCGCCACCCCCACCCCCCTCCACACACCACCTCCACACCGGAACGATACGTATCCTCCCCCCATCCACCTCAACATATTCTTCCGTATCGTCATACGTAAGAATAGTTCCGTTTTTCAGTCCATACGCCCCCATCGCCTCCAAAATCCCTCCGATTTCCCTCTCCCTCGTTTCCGCTTTCGACAAGGCATAGCTCACCTGATACACTTCCGTAACAATCCCTCACTCATACACCACGAAATCGCATTCTTTCTTGCCTCGATGATAAAAAATCTCCTTCCCTCGTCGCTTCAACTCAAGAAATACGAGATTCTCTAATTTTTGCCCAAGGTTCTTCGAGAATTCGAGCGATACGGACGAGGAAAAGCCGATATCGATGGAATACGCTTTTTTCGGATACAGCAGCTGTTTTCTCAGGGAATAATCGAACCGGTTAATAGAAAACAAGAGGTACGAATTCTCGAAGAATTGAACGTATTCCTTGACGGTTATGGCATTGGAAAGTCAGAGGATGTTTTTGAGATTATTGTAGCTGTATTCTTTCGCGGTATTCGAATACAGCCATTGCAACAGCCCTTTCAGGATTTTTTCCGTCTTCACCAGGCCATATCGCACGATGATGTCCTTGTATATGATCGAATCATAGAGGGTTTTCAAATATCCCCTTTCTCCTGTTTTGATATATTCGGGCATTCCACCCGTTTCGAGATAGGCATCGAAATGATTCTTTATTACGGCCCTCTTTTCCTTTAGGAAAACATCGTTTGCGTCAACGGTGATATTTTTGAATCTCAGGTATTCGCGAAAGGAAAAAGGGTACATTTCGATCTGCACGTATCGTCCCGTCAGGTGCGTGCCGAGCTCTATGGAGAGGAGATCCGCGTTGCTTCCCGTGATAAAGACCTTTTTTCACTCGTTGTGGAGTCGGCGAACGAATCTCTCCCATCCGTGGACCACCTGTATTTCATCGAAGAAAAAGACTCATCCGGCACCGTAGAGTTCTAAGAAGACATCGTAGAGTTTCGCGAAATCGTCCACGCCGAACCCAAGCAGGCGTTCGTCGTCGAAATTGATCCAGTAATGCACTCGAAACCGTTTCCGTACCGCCTCGAAAACCGTGGATTTCCCCACGCGCCGCATTCCCGAGAGGATCACGACGAACGGATTGTCAAAATGGGAGGCGATTTCCTCGTAGTTGTCCCGTTCGATGTACGCGTCTTCCCGATGATTCGCATGCTGATCGAGCACGACTTCCTTTATAGCTGATTTATCCATACTCATTGGTGATAAGCAATACCGTATCTTTATACTAATCGGTAATTAGTATAAATGGATGTGTGGATAAAATCAAGTTTTTCTTGAATCCGTTCCTACGACAAATAATTTGACGTATCTTCCGTTCTTCGATACTATTCGTTCGTCCTTTGGCTAGTCATGGCCGGAGGGGTAACAATTCCAAGGAAAAGCCTGGGCGAAAGCCTAGGCTTTTCATTTGTGACGAAGTGCGTTCCGGAAGATTTCCGGAACCTCCGCGATGTCGGTATAGGATGCGCCTCAGAATCGGAGCTCCGTCGAGATGTTGCCGTTGGTAGAAAATACGTGC
Organism: uncultured bacterium; assembly: GCA_903908595.1. GTDB lineage: Bacteria > Patescibacteriota > Gracilibacteria > BD1-5 > UBA2023 > CAIVSN01. The sequence continues at coordinate 25,657 of CAIVSN010000160.1, read as the reverse complement.
GTCGATTTGTTTCGGCGGCGTAGGAAATTCAAAAGCGGGAGAAAATCGGAATCCCCGCCAACTCTTTGTCTCTGACTGTCTTCTTTTCCAAAGTGGAATTATTCGTCAGGATATATCCGGTCGTCTTCTGCCTGTATTCCTCCTCTTGGGAATAATCCATTTAGATTTAAATCCATATGGATTATATTTTACCAGCAATCGTAACCATCATGTTTACAACAGGACGCATCAGTTAGGAATACTCACGAACAGGGGGGCATTTTTGTGGGATGTGAAGGGGTTGGCAGTTACGGGGTTCCTATGATACGAATCCCAAAAAATTATCCCGGTTGATCACTTCGAAGCCACTTTCCGGATAGGCATCCATAAAAGATTTTGGGGGCTTTGGGATTTTGTTTCACCACTTGAATTCGTATGCATGGAGTTTTCATTGGCATTCCTCGATATAATCGATCTCATTTTGCGCATGGTTTCTCCAGAAATAGGCATTTCTATCCAGCATGCCGTTGTGCAAATATTTTTGTCTTTCCGAAATGAGAAAATTTTCCCATAAGGCTCACGTATCTTGCCTTAAGGAAATATGATTGAAATTATTTATCAAGGCGTTTCGTATGCCGTTATCGTAAAAAAATATTTTTTTGGAAAATTTGAGCTCGTTCCTCAGATTCGTGGAAAAGCTCCCGAGCCTAAAGATAACAAAACCCTGTTCCAGAATGGATATATAGCTTTCGACGGTATTTTTATCGATTCCGACAAGGCCGGCAAGTTCCGTATACGATACCTGGTTTCAAACTTGCAAAGCAAGTGCCCTGAGGAGCTTTATGAGCAAATCCGGTTTTTTGATATTTCCAAAGCTGAATATGTCTTTGAATACGTATGAATCCGCCAGCATCTTCACGTCTCTCGTTTTTTCGTCATTTGATTTGTCAAAAACCAGGGGGTAGCTTCCAAAAATAAGCCTTTCCTCCAGAAGCCTTTTCAGCTCCAGATCATTGTATTTTTGTTTCAATTCGAAAATGGAAAATGGAAAGAGGCGATACTCGTATTTTCTCCCCGTCAGCGGTTCGTTGATCTTGTTTGCCAAATCAAAACTGCTCGAACCAGTGGCTATTATCTGCATTTTTGGGAAATTGTCTACGAGAAGTTTCAAGGTAAGTCCGATATTCTCGACCCTTTGAGCTTCGTCGATCACTATGAAGTTTTTGTCTCATATGAAACTTTTGAGCTCGGTCGAAGTTTTTCCATGAAAAGCCTCTCTGATATCCGGTTCATCGCAGTTATAATAGCCGTATCCGGTAGAATATTTCTGTAACAGTTCCAAGGAAAGGGTAGTTTTTCCTACCTGCCTTGGTCAGTAAATAATAATGATTTTTCCTTTAAACAGGTCTTTTTCTATATGTTTGGCAATATCTCTGGTTATTATATTATCCATATTAATATAAATTTGGTGAATTAACTCACGGATATTATATTTATTTTCAGGAGGACTCCAAGAGGATTGAGGAAAAATATACATACTCCCGGGGGCGATGTCCTGTCACTGAGTTTTGAACGCGCGTAAAACCGGAAGTAAAAATACCCATCGTATGCCGTCAGGCACACGATGGGTATTTTTTGTGGGATGCGAAGGGACTGATAGTTACAAATGTTTTTACTTTAAGCAAGCCATTTTATAGAATTCAGAGGGGTTGATGGTTACCTCCAGAAACAGCATAAAGGAGCCATTACTGACTCCATTATTGTTTGTCATACCATTGGCAGGCTTATAAAATCCGATTGCCAAATAGAATTGCAGCCTATGCAAACCTGCATATAATGTAGTTACATAAATCAAAAATGTCATTTAATGACCAAGAAAGAAAAAATGCTTGAGGAATTTCTCACTCAACCAAAAAATCTCAAGTAATTCGAAATCGAAAAGGTCTTATTGGATCATTGATTTATAAAAATCCAAGCGAAAGGAAGCCATGTCAAGTTCAAGCACATTGGCATCGAATACGATCTTGTTATGCCAATCCACCACAATGATTGCAAGGATGCATACAAGATTCTTGCGTCAAAAAGGCTCAAAGAGGTAATTCATAACAATTAACCATGGAATCAATTAACTACATACTTGTCAACAATAAGAGGTTCGAGTATTCCCTTCGAAAATCATCCCAAGAAATGACTCTCGTTATCTGCGAAGCCGCAAAAATCCATCAGGAATTTCTCAATGAGGATATTCCGAATCTTCTTATGGATCTCGCGCATCTTATTCTTGCTGAAAAAGAGTATCAAAAAAAGAATACCACCCTTCAGATCCGACTTTCAGTTGATGAGAAGCGAAGGGTTCAGTCCAGTGCTCTTCTGAAAGGAAAAACGGTGAGTGAATTCGTAAAGGAAAAGGTGTTGGGATAGGGCAGGGGGCTTCCTCAAGGAGTTGGCCATGTGGATGGTTACCATTCCCCAGTTTCCGCCAACTCCTCCAAAAATCCCCGCGCCTCGATCCCCTCCAATGCCAAATTGGATTTTTCGAACGAAATGAGCGTTTTCCTCACTGCATCGCTCCGCAGGAGCGGCTGGGTTTCTCGTTCTATATTTTCAGAATTGAGCGTGTGGCAAACTTGAATATCTTCGTTTTTTTCGCTCAGGTAAAAATCCACTTCCCCATTTTTTGTCCCGCGTTTGAAATATACGGATCATCCGCTCCTTTGGATTTCGAAAAAAATAATATTTTCAAAACTTTTCCCATAGTCGGTATGGTTTTTGTAAAGGAACGTATAGGAAACGTCAAAGAGATACGTCTTGTAAAATCCCTTGGGCGCATAATAGTTCGTGAGTTTCTTTATGAAAAAAATATTTTCGAGGTACTCCAGGTAGTTGTAGAGGGTATTTTTGGAAATTCGTACGTTTTGCGATTTGAGCTCGTTGAAAATTTTCGAAAGGTTGATTTCTTTGGTATTCGATAGGATGAGTGATTTTATGAGATATTTCACGGCATATTCGTTCTCGATCCGATACCGCTCCATAAGATCCCTGTAGATGAGAATATTGAGATAGTTCTTTATGAGGTTTTCCTTGATGACCAGGCTTTCGACGAGCACGATTTCCGGATATCCGCCATAGGTGGTATATTCCCCGAAAAGATTTTTCAGCATCCCATACTCCATGGTGGAATACGCGGGCTTCACTTCGAATGACCGGAATCGGAGGAATTCGGAAAAACTCAGGGGATGGATGAAGTACTCGTACATTCTTCCCCGGAACTGGGTGGAGAGCTCGCTTGAGAGCATATTGGAATTGCTCCCGCTGAGAAATATTTTGAATCCCCGGTTGAACAGGGAGAGGACTCCGGCTCGGAAATTGTCAACTTCCTGGATTTCGTCGAACACGAAGAACGGAGTGCCTTGGGGAAAAAGTTCGTAGTAGTTTTCCAAGATTCTATTGAAATCGATCGTTCTCTCCAGGGTTTCGGAAAAATCTACGAATACGATATCCTGGAGGGAAATAAAATTTTTTTCGATCAGATCCCGGAGCGTCTGGAACATGGTATAAGTTTTCCCAGCGCGCCTGGGTCAGATGAACGTCACGATTTTGTTGAGTTTCATGAGATCGAGATCGAACGCGAAATCCCTTCTGAGAATGGAAATATCCTTGAGTCTCTCTTGATTGTCGAGAATGAGCCTTTTGTACACGAGGGGAAATTATATCAAATTATTCACCTTATTGTAGGGAAATAATTAGATTATTCAATCCGAAACGTGATAAAAATCCTATTTACGGCCACTAGTGATACATTTTATTGAGTTCGAACATCGTCTTGGCGTAGGTGTAGGTTTTCCCGTTCCCGTTTCCATCATGATGCCGATTGGCGCACATCATTTTTTGCATCATCCAGATATTTTCGTCTTCGTAGCGGACTTCCACGCTCGAAGGATCGTCTCCGCTCGCGGAAACAAACGTCAAATACTGTGCCGTACTCGATTGCATCATTGTCTCCTTGGCCTCCTTACTTTCTTTTTTCATAATGTTACTACCTCGTTACGAAATCGATATCGGGTATATCCTTTGGTTTTTTACCTTTATGCTGCCAATAAGCAGCCTTCGAATGATAACAAAAGCTGTCTCACCATCTCATAATCAAGAGCAAATAATTCGCTATTTCCAACTTAATGTTTGATAGAAATTTCCTTGAGAAGATTTTCTTTGTCGTTGTAATCTTCAAGTTCAATCGCAAAAAATCTTTTCAGGCCGGAAACATCGTAGGAGCCATTGGCTTCAAGATTGCACATTCGTTCTTGATAATTACCAGTGCCAGTTTGTTATATTTTTATTAAGCCGGAAACGTCGGTTGTCATTACGTAAACTACTCCTTTCAGCCCTTCAAAAATCAAAAAAATATTGAAAAACATGCCACCTTGATATCTAATTTCAGTTTGTTTCAACTCATAGCAGGGAGAGGGAATTGGTCTCCACATATTTTGCTCTCCGGAATACCATGGTGAAATATTTGGTACTAAAAGTTTCATATATTGGATACTTTTCCTACGAGAATTGAAACTTTTCCGATCATTTCCCATCCATTGGGAATTTTCCGATCATGCGTTTTTTATGAATATTGGCTCGTTTTGATACAATGAGCCAATATTCATAAAACAGAAGCCATATGCCAAGCATAAATACCGCTTTTCAATATTTGAAAAAAATAATTTTCTTCGCTTTCTCGATATATTTTTTCTATGTGATTAGACCGTTCTTCCCAGAAGTATATATATTTTTCATTTTCTGTTACTTCTCATATTTCCTATTTGAATTTTTACTTTTCTATTCGCTTTTCCTAAAGTGATTTTTTAAAAAATACGAAGATAGCGGTTCTTTGAGAAATTTTTTAAAACTCCGCTTTCATAAAATTTATTCCTATTTATTCGATCGAGTTTCCGACCTTTTTTCAAAATTTTGATATTCGGATCCGAAAATTGTCCAGTACTCGCTTATTGCGCTATCGGCATTGTTTCTTGTTTTATTCTTCCGGCTTTCGCTCATTTTGGCTTTGATCTTGGCCATATATATAATCAGGAACAACAAGCAAATGCCCGTAATGAAATTGTACGGATACTTATTCTTGCTTGTCTGAGTCATTCCTTACGTGCTTTGACAATTATTGTCAGACGGCAAGATTTGATTTAATTTGCCCGTAATTTCGATATATATCGAATCCTTCTCGACTTTGCTCTCTCCAAAGATTTATCGGGACTTTGTCAATTTGCCAATCGGTTTTGCATGATTGAACTACATTTGATACCTCGGATGGCTGTTTATGATGTGGTGAAGCTTGTTTTTCGTATTTTTCGTTTGTTATTTGTTTGCCAAAAATGTCAGGGATTTGTTCGCCAAGGAAAAAACGATTTCGGAGCTTCAGGACGGAGCGGTAAAAAATTAGTACGATTCCCCCGCCCCGCCTTTCCCCGCCAGAAATCTCCCCACATACCAATTCGGAATCACGGCCAATTCTTTGTCTCCGACCGCCTTCTTTTCCAAAGCGGAATTATTCGTCAGGATATACCCGGTCGTCTTCTGTCCATATTCCTCCTCGAACGAGAAAAATATCTTCGGGGTGACGTCCTTGTTTCCGGATTTTACCTCGATGGGAATGCACATGTCGAGCCCGTCGTAGACGAAATCTATCTCGCTTTTCGAGAGTTTTTTATAGATCTTTATCGAGTCGCTTCCGAATTTCTTGTTTTTTTCGAGTTCGTTAAAGATGAAATTTTCTAGTATCTTCCCGTTGTTTTCCCGATAGTCGAAAGATTTTTCTATAAAATTCAAAACCCCGACATCGGAAAAATAAAACTTCGGAAGCGCGGAATATTCTTTGGATTTATCCGTAAAAAAGGGATACGCCCGGGAGATGAATAGCGTCTTTTCCAAAATATACAGGAAGTCCTCTATGTATCTCGTCTTGATGCCCAGATACTCGCCTATAGCCTCCTTCTTGAGGAGATTCCCGATTTGCGAATGCAGATAGACGAAAAATTTCTTGAAATCGATCAGGCGGTTCTTGTCCAAGAAAAACGAAATGTCGCGGTCGATATACCGATTGATGATTTTCTCGAGCTCAGCGATCTTCCGGGTTCGGGTTTCCGAGAATACGACGCTCGGATAGCCGCCAAAGGTGAGATACTCGTGAAAATACGGAGTGACGAGCGTGCGGATGGATTCCGTGACGGTATCCCATGCAAGCGCCTGAGTATGAAGTCATTTGGCTTCTAGGAATTCGAAAAAATCGAAGCCGTAGATGAATATTTCGTCTCATCGGCCCACGAGAGACCCTTTATTGTCAGTACCATAGGTCCAGAGTCCCGAACCGGTCACGACGAATTTGAGTCGGATGTCCCGGTCGTCGTAGAGGGACTTGAGGATTTTCTCGCCGTCTTTTACGTACTGGAATTCGTCGATTAGGAACGTTCCCTCGCTTCCGAAGTCCACCCCGAGGCTCAGGGTGAAATAATTCATGAAGTCCGCCTTGGTGGCAAATTCCATTTTGGAAAAATCATCCTCGAAAGAATAGTAGTAGGTGTTCCCGGCGAGTTCCCGTTGCAGCATCTGGAGCAGCGTCGTCTTGCCTACTTGCCGGGTTCCGAGCAGCAGTATGAGCTTTTCTCTCGCAAGCGAGGCATATATTTTGTCGAGATATTTTGTTCTTCGGAATATCATAGTGAAACATTTAGTACTAAAAGTTTTGATTATTGTATGCTTTTCGTACGTAAAATGAAATTTTTGTGGAATAATCGAATCGATATGATGCCAGACCGATTGATACTCATTACAGAAACTCAGCAAAATTCGTCGTCGTGATAACCGAGATCGACGAAACCGGGGCATTTTCTGACCTGGCGAGAAATTTTTTCTCGCTCTTCCATTTGCATTCGTATCCGATAATCCGTCCGTCCCGTTCGATCAGGAGATCGATCTCTTCGCCATTGTAGGAACGCCAAAAATAGAAATTATTATATTCCGTGCGAGCGAGATTTTTCTTATGCAGTTCGCTCATGAGGTAGTTCTCAAAAAGAGCTCCTTTGTCAGGTCGAAGCTCGAGCGGTTCAAAGCTATTGATCAGGGCATTGCGGAGACCCGTATCCCAAAAATAGACCTTCCTCGTGCGACGAAGTCAGGTTCTCTTGTTGTCAGCGTATGGTTGCAGGCGAAAAACGATAAAAGCCTTCTCCAATATATCGATATAATTCTCGACCGTCTGTAGGCTCATGCCAAAATTTTTGGAAAGTTCCGCATAAGAAACCTCTTGTCCTATCTGATAGGCAAGCGCTTTGAGGAGCTTCATGAGGGTATCCGATTTTCGGATGCCAGAAAATGAAAGAATGTCTTTCAACGTATAATCGTGGGCTATCCTCGAGAGCACGTCCCGGCTTTTGTCTGGAGATTTTGGAAAAAGCACTTCCGGATAACTCCCGAACAATATGCGGTCCTCCAGGGAAAAGCGCGAGAACAGGTCTTTCCCATAAAATGCGCGAAGTTCACTGTAGGAAAATGGAAACACCATAAAGTCGACGTGTCGTCCTGTCATGGGTTCCACGACTTTCGTGGAGAGGTCAAACGATGACGATCCCGTCGCGATAACCTGTATGCTCGGATCGTAATCAAAGAGCATTTTGATGGACGTCCCGATATGCTCTACCGCTTGCGCCTCATCGAATACGACCAGTTTCGCGCCTCCGATCATAGAGAGTATCCGAGGGAGATCTTGCGATGCGAGGATATCCCGAATCTGCATATTCTCGCAATGAAAATACTCGGCCGTTGGGGAGTCTTGGAGGATATTCTTGACCAGCGTCGTCTTTCCCACCTGCCTCGCTCCGTAGATGATAATAATTTTCCCTTTAAATAGCCTTTCTTGAAGAGCCGCTTCGATATCGCGAGTTACGTACATGGGCAAAAAGAGAGATAATACGTGGAATATGTACCTCTATCTTAGTTTTTAGTGCAAAAAAGTAAAGTATAAGTGAGTTTTTTAGGAATAAACATTGGCTATTGCGTGGTCGTTCTTCAAATAACGTTTTTTCCATCCGGGTGAAGGCCGAGCATTTTTTCGACCGGACAAAGTCTTGGCATATCCTCGCGAACCGCCATGGGAAAAGGATATATGGGGATTTCGAGACGGTTCGGACCAACGGGAAGCATCAGGTTGCGTTGGGTATAAGATCTAACAGCAGTCCCAATTGTACCACACATTTGAAAAATCCCGGCTTTTCAAATCTTTGGGCTTGATAAAAAAATTCATAATTCCCGCATCTCCAATGCTTACATATTCATCTGAAACCAGTTGAAACAAGAGCATGTATTCATCGGTTTCCCGCGGATCGTCTTGCGTGAAAGACGGGTATCCTCAAAGCTTGTGCGTCGTATTCGAGTAGTTGGACTCATCCAATTCTTCCAATTCGTCTTCGTCGAGCCTTCATTCGTCATATTTTTTCGGGATAAGCTGTTTTTCTCCCAAAATATCGTATTCTTTGCAAAATCTGTTCGGATGGTCTTTCATTTTTTCAAATACAAGCGCTTGTCCTTCCGTATCGCATTCAAAAGGCACATATTCGAAGTCATACGCATACCCGTCTTCGAATGATGGAATAGCTGTATCTACATGCTCGTGGTATATGATTCGAAATCAGTCATGATTCCGGGGATTGTGATAATCCCAACCAAAGTTACCGGCGTTTCCATCGATAAAAAATTGAAGTATTCACGATGTGGGCCACTCCGGTCAAAGATTTTTCATGCCTTTGATTTCTGAAAAATTTATTTGGGCCAAATGAAGAAGCGGTTGCCCGCCTTTGTTTCTCGGGTATTCCACTTCGCTTTTCGGCCAATAAGGAACGCCGCCCAGCCTTGAACCCGAAACTTTTTTAGGAGTATCCGACTCGATTCGGATACTCCTGCATTCTTGGAAAAATCAACGTGCCGATCAAACGGAATCGTCGACATATCGAGCATCCGACATAATCAATTTTCCTATCGGGGTATTTCTTTTGGCACCGACTACTTTGAAGCTGATAACCAAGTCCGGATGCGAAAGAAGCAATTTTACCATATTTTCGTACGTTCAATACATTTTTACCACATATTCGTTCGTTCAATGGAGGTAGGCATTATGAAGCATGTCCTTATTATTTCATCCCTTTTGATTCGGATTAAAATTTGGATGTCGAACGATTTTTTTTGCCAGTTCCATTAATTTGGAATCGTTACTCTCCAAAATGGGTTGACATTGACATACATTTAAAAATATAAGTTCTTTTCGATTCACCAGCATGTCTATCATCTCTCTTTTTTTGTCATCCAAATCAAATCATACTAACCAGTCGAACGCAGTATAAGATATGCTGAGCCCATGCAACCGTAAGGAATCCCGTTGGTATTGCTCAAGTTGTTCGTACCAAATTTGAGTATACCCGTGTTCAACGTTATGAATGAGATTGATATCGATATCCGGGCAAGCGAGCAGGAGACGCAATAGTCCTATATCGCCAAAGCATACGGTCTCGCCAATCAATGTGTCTCCATCCGAATTGGGAATATTGATATTTCATGATTCCTTAACAAGTGGGAGAAATTCACGAATCAAAGGATATTCCGAGGCTTCTATTGCCGAAAGAACCGATTCGAATGAAAAGATATTTCATTCGGTATCCGATACCGAAGATAGGGGAATGTTCGGAATATTCGCAATGTCATCATGTGTTTCTTCCTTGCTGTCGCATGCTGTCGCGTATCCTTTCTTCAGTTTTTCCGCGACCAGCTTCTCCGCTTCCTTTTCGCAGCGTTCCGGGTTTTCGAACGTTTTCGTCTGTTCTTGTCAACCGGTTCCGATTTTCCCGTAATGCACGGTAAACGAATTCCCATCCGTGGATATATTCCAGAATTTATTGGATTTTTCGTCTTGGTAAATGAAGGATTTTTTCATAGGAATTGGTTTCAGAATAAGCTCGTGCCATGATAGCCTTTTAGACTGTCCTTGTCAAAAGGTCTGAAAAATATGCAAAAAAACAAGAAATTCGAGAACTTTTGCGTCCTTGAACGCAGGAAATATACCTAATAGGAATTGGTTTTCGGTATTTTACGGTTACAGATTCGGAACAGGTTTTATTTTTCTTCTTCCGGGAGCTTATCGGGAATAAGTGACCGAAGAAAAAAATAAAAGATGCCCGAAGATGTGACTGGAAAAACCGGGAAACCAATTCCTATTTGGTATATCTCTTCAATCACGAATAGAACGCTTCGATGCATTTTTGGAGAATGCAGACGCGGCAGGAAATCGACTACTTCGAAGACCGGGATGGGACGCTGCAGGCGTTTGAATTCAAATACCGCAATGCCAAAGCCAAAGCCCCGAAGATTTTTCTCGAATCCCATCCCGCTTCCGGATTCCGGGCGATCACGAAGGAAAACATATTCGACCTAAGCGGCTAATGCCGGAGATCGCGATCCGATTCGTAAAACCTAATGGCATCCCCGTGCGGAAACCGGAAAAACTCTTGGAGCAGGGGCCCGATTGCCTATAATAATCCCGGATTAAGAATTTTTACGAAGTTGGATTCCCTGTGTATGCCCAACAGGAAACCAATTCCTATTGGGTATAATCTGCCGAGTCCGCCTACTTTCCTCACCAATACCCGCTATGAAAAAAATAATTATGACAAGCATGCTGGTGGTTGCCACGGTAATATTATGAGGATGCGGGCAACAAAAAACAGAAAGCGCAGCCAGTCTTCCTGTTGAAAAAGCTCCTCGAACCGAAACGGTCGCGGATTCGGGTTCTCGTAATTCCGAAGTGCCCAAAGCCTTGCCCAAAGCCTTCGAAATCTTGCCCGAATCTCCCACTGATGGCCCAAGAATCCTCAAAATCGTGAGCACTGCGACTTGAACGGTATTGATGGATAACGGAAAGAAAGTTAGCAGCGAATACAAGACCATATCCGATATAAGGGTGAATTCGGACTGGAGCCAAATAGCATTCATCGCTCACAAAGACTTACGAAAGATATTGGTCTTAAGCGGATCGGAAATCGACGCCTACGACGATTACAGGGACATGATGTTCTCGCCAGATGGGAAAGAATTCATGTACGTGGGCAAAAAGGACAGAAACGAATTCGTCGTTAGAAACTGAGTAGAACAAAAAGGGTATAAGGCCGGCAGCATCTCGCTTCTGAGATATTCTCCGGACGGGAAGAATATTGCCTATATGGTGTATGATTGAGGATACAAAGTGGTATTCAATTGAATTGAAAGCAAACCATACATCCGAATCGAAGACATATCCCCCCATAATAAAATTCTTTTCTCGCCAGACGGAACGGGGCATGCTTTTCTCGTCCGAAATAGTTGGAAGGATGAGAAAAGGACGCTCGATTGATGGGTTGTCGTAAAAGATTGAGCCGAAGGAAAAATGTACGACGGCGTAGAATCCGGTACCTATTCTCCCGATGGGAAGAGTTTTGCTTACGTGGCAGATTTTGCCAATGGGGAATCCCAGTGATTCCTCTATTGGCACGCGGTTATCAAGGATGGCGTTGAAGGAAAACAGTATAAAGAAATAAAATTTTTGACATTTTCGCCAGACGGGGCGAAAATGGCGTATGCGGTCCGTATCAATGAAAAATGAGACAAGTACAAATTCAAATGGGTGGTAGTCAACAACGGATCCGAACTCGGCAGTTATGAATGGATGGAAGGCCTGGTATTTTCGCCAGATGGGAAAAGCATAATCGTTACCGCAAGGGAACCGCAGTCAGGGCGGTGGTTTGTGGTAAAAGACTCGGTAAAAAGCAACTTGTACAAGAACATCTGAAATATAACTTTTTCGCCGGACGGGACGAGCATGGCCTACCCCGCAGAATTCGACGGGGCTTGGTCAGTGGTGAAAGACGGCGTCGAAAGCGGATCCTATAGCGAAATGCCAAAAATTGTATATTCGCCAGACAGCAAATCCATTACGGTTATAGCGAAGAAAAACGGCGTTATGAATATCGTCAAAGATGGAACCGAGAGCAGATTCTTGAAGGTGCTCAAATGGGATTATTCGGCAAATGGCACGAATATTTCCTATATCGCCCAAAGAGAGGATCTCAAATATATTGTCGTTGACAGCGGTAACGTAGTTTGAGAATACGATGGAATCGGAGATTCCCGCGAACTTTTTTCCAAGCCGGAAAACGCATTTTTCTATTCTGAGGATCGAGAGAATTTCGCATTTATGGCGAGAAAAAACCAAACGAAATATTTGGTTTATAATTACAAGCAGACCGAGACCGTGTGGACCGAAACGAATTATCTTATTTTCTTACCTTCGAAAATAAAAAAATAATCCCCTCACCCGCACCCCCCGAACTTCGCATCATAATCCGCCACCCCCGACTTGAACCGCGTATGCCTCAGGTACGAATCGGGGTCATCCCGGTCGTGCCCTTTGCATTAACGCGCACGCAAATGTGCTCGGAAGTCTTTCGATTCGGACGCGAATCCCGTGGATTGGAGTTTGGAAATATCCAAAACCTTGTCTCAGCCGAATAGGTCGGCATAATAGCTTCCTATGCTTGGACGGATAAGCCCGATGGGCCCCAATGCCGCCAATGGAAGGTGCAGCAATCACGATTTGCCATATTTGCCCGCCACTTCGCGGAAGATATCGACTATCTTCACGGGATCGGGATCCGAAACGTTATAAATTTCCCGAAGTCCGACCTGTGACTCGATCAGATGAAATACCGATTCGACAAAAGTGCCAATGGAAGTGATCGAAGTGAAAAAATCCCCCCGTCAGAACAGGCACAGCCTTCAGAATGCCGAGGATCGGAGCATTCCCGGCACCAGCAAGCGGTCTCCGGCCCCGTATACCGCGCGAGGCCGGAGTATCGTGAGCTTCTGATGCGCGCCAACGGATTTCAGAAATGCCCGTTCCTCCGAATATTTGGAGAGCGCGTATCAATTCCGCATTTTGGCGACGTCGAGCGGCAAATTTTCGCTCAGGGTTCAATGGATTCCCTGATAGACCGAGGACGTCGAAACCAGGATGACGTGCTTTGCCCGACTGGCGGCTTCCAGTACGTTCGAGACGGTTTTCTCATTGTCCGCAACGAGCGTCGAAACGGGATCCTTCCAATTCGTATTGGCGGCGGAATGTACGAATACGTCGATTTCCCGATCCTTCGACACGGAACATATCCTCTCGCGCATATCCCATCGGACGTACGTGATGTTTTCTTCCGGAAACCGAATGTCGGGCTTCCTGCCAAAGGCCGTGACTTCGGCTCCTGCCGAAGCGAACGCCGAAGCCAGCCGACCCCCTATGAAACCGGTAGAGCCGGTAATCGCTATTTTCATGACAACGGGGTATGCGTTTGCAGATACGAGTTTTTCATCGCGTTCCTATCAACCTTTTTTTGGCGTCCCGAACGTATGATGTCCGTCACCCAGATATCGTCCGGCAGCGCGAAACCGTCTATGGAATGCGGTCACGTACGCAATGCCTCCATAACGTACGCCGATATCCCATCCGGTCCAATGCGGTCGTCGGCCCGTACGCAGAGGACGATATCCTCGTCCTCTTTCGCCTCGTTCCAGATTCCTATCAGAACCGTTTCGGATATTCCCGGAATGCGGCAGACGGTATCCTCGTACAATGAAGGATAGATGTTGAAATCCCTGCGGATAATCATATCCTTTTTCCGTCACAGGTGAACCAGCATGCCATCCTGAAGCGATGCGAGATCTCACGTGGCGAACGATGGAAACCCATGCGAAACGCGAACTCCTTGTCCATTTCTCCGCTCCTTGCTCAACGTACCTACGCACGCCTCGCTACGGTGCTCGGACTGGACTTCGGATTTCATCGTTTCTCAGGAGTCTCGCTGGGGAGCTTCCCCGCCGAGATACCGCAGAAACTGGCGCCCCGATCGGATGACCAGTTCGGAATCGTGTTCAATGGCACAATCGATGTCCGGGAAGGGGTATCCCAGCACATCCCCTGGGAATTCATGCTTTCTTTCGATTTTTTCTTTCGCGTCGATGGAGGCGATGGGGAGGATTTCCGTGGCGCCGTACAGGGCTATGACCTGGGCATGCCGAAAAAATGAGAATTTTTCGAGCTTCTCGAGAAACGAAACCGTGACCGGGGCGGAACCGAGAAGCACGGTTCGGAGGAACGGCAATTCTATCGGGCTCCCGCATTCCCGCATCGCGTCCATAAAACGATACGGGGGCGTGAACACTACCTCCGCCTCGCATTTTTGCAACTGCCGTATCCACTTTTTCCCGGTATCCCCGCTGTTTCAAACGATCACTTTTTTGGCAACGCACAGCCCGAGGAGAATGAAATGGGGAAGGTCGGCGTAAAAGGTTCACGCCACCTGGTTTTCCGATGGAAAAATCCTTTTTTTGATTGCCGCGAGACTCTTGCCGATAGTTTCGAGCGAATGGACGACCCCCTTGGGGTTTCCCGTCGTGCCCCCGGTGAAGACGATAATTTCCGGCGTGTGTCCCGATTCTTTCCGAGTCCGATCTTCCGTGCCCGAATGGGTGCGTTGTCCCTTTGACAAGGCATTTTGGAATTTCCAAGACCAACATATCCCGGCACCCACCCGCCATATTTTTCTTATGTTTCCGAGCGATTCCGGAAACGGCGTGTTACGTGTCAGATACCTTCTTCCCCATCCGTGGCTCAGGGCTTCCAGAAGCTTGCTGTCGGCAAACAGGAAATCCGGACGGAGCGATTCCGTCACTCCGGCAAACCGCTCTTTTCCCATGTCGGGATCGATGAGCGCCACGTTTCATCCCGCATGGAGAATCCCGAGAAAACACTCGATAAATCGGATCGGATCCGCAACGAGCACGATACTGGTCGTACCGGCGGCAACTCCATGCCGCCCGAGGTTTTCCGACACTCGCAAAATCCCGTCCAAGAGTTCCTTTCCAGAAATTTTTTTCCCGTTCACAAGTTCCAGAATGGCAGCGTTCGGAGTATTCCGGCACTTCGCGAGTATTTCGTCCAGCAGTTGGTTTCGCATGCGTATAAAAAAGATAGTGGGGGAGTTATTGTTGCTCTTCGGAATCATAAAAATCAAGAAACCCCCGGAGGAGCCGGTCGGTTTCCAGCAGGTTCGAAATGGAAAAATCGGATCATTCGAGCATCGTGAATTCCTCGACGACCGCTTTGGAAAACACGGAGCGGACCAGGGCATCCGGGACGAATCTCGAAAGCGATTTGCGAAGGAATACCGTGCTCGTTACCCGCGTGCCATGCTCGCCGACGGGAGCGGTCGGCAACAGGGCAAAATATTCGAACGCCTTCGTCCCGCTTTTCGTAAAAAGGGCGTGATGGGAAATGATTATATTTTTCCGGTACCACACCGTTTGCTTGAGGCGATTCGGAAACATGGAAAAAAATATCCTTTGGAACGGATAGTGCGGGAGGTAGGTTCCCTCCGCGCGATATCCCATGAATCCGTTTGCTTCGAACGTCTCGTGGGAAGCAACGGATACCCCGTGTATATGTTCGAAATGGGCGAGATCGAAGAAATTCGACATCGCGAGCCGTGCCGGAATGGAATATTCCCGATCGTGAACCGGTATCTGATCCCATTCGGAAAAATCCAACCGGATTCCGGCTTCTTCGAAAATATTTCCTACCGAGTCGGCACTGTCGGCATTTTCGTTCCACCAGACGATGCCGAAGTGCTCTTCGGCCTTTCATGGCCGGGCCTGCAAAAGGGGATTCGCGTTCGGAAACCGCAAGCCGTGAAACGGGCAAACCACGCCGTCGCCATGCGCCTTTCCCTTGGCGAGATCGGCTCCGAGGTGCGGGCAGAATCGGGGCATGACCCGCAAGCCGCCGGCTTTTCCCCGAATGACCAGCAGCGAGGCGTTTCCGACTTTCGCGGTTGTCAAAGTGTTGCCGCGGATGCTCGATCCTATCGCGTACCATTGGTTGGCCCGAATGCTATACCCAACGGGAATCGGTTTTCGGTATTTTACGGTCATAGATTCGGAACAGGTTTCATTTTTCTTCTTCCGGGAGCTTATCGGCAATAAGTGACCGAAGAAAAAAATGAAAGATGTCCGAATATGTGACTGGAAAAACCGGGAAACCGATTCCCGTTGGGTATATTGTTCATGGGTGGGGTTTACGAGATATTTGAAATGGGAGGAAGTATAGGTTCAAAACAGTTTGTCAAGATACGTGAAATACAATCCGTAATTGCCCCGGTTCTCAAAATGATGCATATCGTGGTACCCGGCGCTGGCCAGGAAGTTCAACGGGAATCCCCCTTGGTTTTTCCTGAAAATTTCCCTCCCCGAGTGCCCGAGGATCGTCAGGAGGTCATTGTAAACTATCGCGATGACCAAGGCGACGAAATTGATCGGCCACGCGAATATTACCAGGGAAATGCCGGCATACAGGACGGCTTCGAGCGGATGGAAGCTGTATCCGCTCATCGCGGTGGAAATACGGGATTTGTGGTGGACGACGTGGACGTGCTTCATGAGCCACGGGCTATGCAAGAGCCGGTGGACGCCGTAAAAATACAGATCGTGGAACCATACGAACAGGATTCCAAGAGGCAGGGAATACCATCGGAAGAGGAAATCGAATCGGATTTCTCCCTGCAGAAACAGGTAAAAATATCCGCAAACGATGATTTGAAAAATGCAGAACGACGTTGCCGTATATATGATATCGTGCCTTTCGATCTTCTGGCCCGCGTGGATTTTTTTGGAAAAAAAATAGTAACACGCCACGAGGCCATACAAGGCCAGCAATACGATAAAAAAGGCGCCGAATCGTCCGTCGATTCAAAAAAACGCGAGGTAGGCAAGGCAAATGTTTAAAAAAATCATGGGTTGAAGGGTAAATTAGCCATCGAATTCTATGTCTTCCGTCATGCAAACGGTAATCTTTTTCTTTTGTATGATCGATTCCCAGAAATACAGCGCCATATCATAGAGCTGATAGAGTGCGGGCAGGGGGTCGTTTGCGCTCCAGACGACATCTTTTCCCCTGAACCATGCCTTGGCATATTGGGCGAAATGTCCGCCGAAGAGAAAACTTGGCATAAGCAAGAGGAGGATGCCCTTGAATGTTTTCGTTCCGGCATACGCCGACAAGACGGGTTCGTCACGTTTCCCCGGAGATTCCACGAAGCACGGAACTATCCGTTCGTCATCGCAATACAAGTGCACGCCGGAGGTCGTCCTGGGGTTGCATTCGATAGCATAGAGCTTGCCATCCGATTCGATAAAGTCGAAAGACACCTGTCCGTGAAAGGCATTCTTTTCTCAAAAATCCCTCAGAAACCCCGTCAGCGCGTCATTTGCATACGTTTCAAAGGCTATACCGGACCCGCCCTGGTACGAAAGGATATTGCGATAGGCCGCATAGCCCCGCAGCATTCCGCCATGGAAAATGGCATAGAGGCAAACGGAGGGGCCGGGTATGAACGCTTGCAGGACGATCCTTCACCCCGTCCTGGTTTCGAATTTCTCGAGCTCCCGGCCTTCGAGCCTATTGCTCGCGATGTTGCTCGCGAATCGGGAAAATTCCATTTTTGACACGTACGCGTAATCCGGATTCCCGGAGAGATATATTTCCAATCCCGCGCGATTTTCGAAAACCTGGCTCTCCGGCAATGCGACATGGCTGGATTCCGGCATGGAAGAGCGGTATTCCCACTTCGAATGCAATTGCAGCAGCTTCGAATGATCGGCGCAAAACACCTGGCATTTCGTTTGGGTCTCGATACCCGGCTTCATCCGGGAGATATAAAAAATCTCCTCGCAGGTCGGGATGAATACGTCGATGGATTCCCGTCGGATAAAGTCCACGATGGCCTTTTCCGCATTTTCGTAATCCTCCCGAAGGGAAGGGAATACGCACCTGCCCTTCGTGAAGCGTGACGAAAAGGCGATCGCGTGGGTTTTCGAATCGGCGGCGAAAACCGTATGTTTTTTCGACAGGAGGCGAACCAATTCGAGCGATGCGAAAGAACGGGCTCCCGAGATCAGGATATTCATTTAAAATACGTGATTACGAAGCAACGGCTCGGCGATGCCCCGGGCAATCGCGCGAATCAGGAGCCAGGCGGCCTTTCGCCAAAATGGCAAATGACGCGAGTAAAAGCAGGCGTATTCCAGACTGCACGAAGCTCCCCGGAGCATCTTGAACCTTCAGACGCCGGAGCTGAAATTCAGGAATTCCGATTCCGGGAACGCGTTTTTGAAAGTCAGGGAGCTGATTTGCCTATAGAGCCCCGCACTCGTACCGCGCGACGTGTCGTATCCGAATATCGGCGGCGTAATTTGGCCGAGAAGCCGGTAATGCCCATATGCGGCATCGATCGTCCCTTCCTTCTCCAATACCCGTATTTCAAAGAGTCATTTCTCGGCGATGTGCGCAATGAAAGCTTCGGTATAATGCGGGTTGCAGGTACTGTATTTCTCCAAATAGAGCCGGTTGTACAACTCGACCACGCGCCGCGTTTCGATGGCGTTGCCGGGATCGAACGGCCGGTCGATATATTGCCATTTGCGTATCAGCCTCTCGTCTTCGCGAATGTTTTTCAGTTTGACATATCGGGGGAGAAACTTCCGATCGAGCGTGAAGATTTGCCGGCTGATGATCCGAAAGAAGCCGATTCGTTCGACCAGGGAGAGGAATTTTCCCGAGTCGTTCGCCGTATTTACCGATCGGAAGGCGTAGGAATGCCCCGGAAATTCTTTTATTAGGAAATCAAGGAGGCATGATACCGCCTCGTGATCCAGGTTCGGCAAGATATTCGTCGACAGGAGCAGGTTGCCGATGGAGACGTTCTTTTCGAACTCGCATTTTTCCGATATTCTCAAACAGAGCCTCGTGACGTGCCGGAGGATTCCCCTAACTATGGGAAACGGCACCTTGCCTATTTCGTCCAGCGCGTATTCGAATACTCCCAAAACGGATCCTACGTAACAATTGCCCGGCACGTACGAATGGCCGACGGATATTGGCACGAGCATTTTGCCTACGAGAACCATCCGAATCTCGATTCGAAGGTTCCCTATGTACGGTTGGATGCCGTTTTTCAGGAACGGTTCGAAATACCGGGCAACGAATTGGGAATATTCATCGCTCGGTATCGCGTCTTTTGCGGGGTCGAAGTACCTTACGTCCATGGGATTTCTACTGAGGCTCCGGTAAAACGAGGAGTTCGCATGTTGCCGGGGGTTCTATAATTGGATAAAAAGAAGGCCATAGGACAATCCGGCCGCGAATCAAACGAATACGACTTTGTCGCCGCTTCGTATTTCCCCGTTTTCGAATGCCTCGGAAAACGCGATCGGAATCGAAGTGGAGGCCGTATTCCCGTATTTGTCCAGAATGATCGAAACCCGTTCTTTTGGCACATCGGAAATATCGATGAATTTTTGGCAAATGTCCATGCTGACCTGGTGGATGAAGAACCGTTTCACGTCTTCCATTTTCCAGCCGGTCTTTTCGAAGCCTGCTTCGAAGGGGATTTTTCCGGATACTTCAAAGAATTGCTTGAGTTTTCCCGTATCGGATGAAAAATACGTCTTGTCGAGATCCCTTGGATACACCGATCATCCGCCGAGAACGGTGGTGGCGTCCCAAAAAATTCAGCGATTTTGAAAGTATTGGTAGCGTATGCCCGTTCATACCCGTTCGCCGCTGGAAAGCAGCATTGCCGCTCCCGCGTCTCCCAGGGTATATCCGGAAAACGAAGAAGCGAACTCCTCTTTGGAATCCACGCGCCACCGAATGGATCTCGATGGGGTTTCTCCGGAACAAACGAGAATGTTTTCGTATTCGCCCGTTCACAGGAGGGCGTTCGCCATCTGGATTCATTTCAGGAAACTGTTGCAGGCATCCTTTATATCCACGATGGGACAATCGATTCCGAGTTTGGATTGCACGATATTGCCCGTCGCGGGTTCGAGTATGTCCTGTGACGCAGACGAAAATATGAGGTAATCGACGCGCCGAGGGGTCCTATCGAGGATTTTTTGACATGCGGCAGCGGCGAGAACCGAGGGATGCTCCGTTTCGCTTGCGTAGCGACGCGTCCTTACTCATGAAACCCGCTCGACAATACCATTCGGAAACGAGCGAAAATTCCCGCCGGAAAGGCGAATCCTGTCTTCCGTTTCCCGGGAAGTAACGATGTTGTTTGGCAATACGGAGGCGGTATCGACTATGGTACATGAATGCATTGCTCGGGTCTCTGGAATTACTGTTGGTTTTCAAGACGAACCTATCTCTTTGCCGAGAGGAGGCGAAAGCGCTTGACGGTTTTGGGATTTGGTTCGGTTTATTGCTTTTCATATTACTTAGGGCATGGTTTTGTACAACTTATTTTTATACCCAATAGGAATTGGTTTTCGGTGTTTTACGGTTACGGATTCGGAACGGGTTGTATGTTTCTTCTTTCGGGAGCTTATCGGCAATACGTGACCGCAGAAAAAAATAAAAGATGTCCGGATAGGTGGCTGGAAAAACCGGGAAACCGATTCCTATGGGGTATACGTTGGCACTCGCAAGACTCGTCTGGATTTCCGAAAGATTTGAATATACTTGTCATACAGGGAAAAGACAGTGGGTAAATTTTCACTCACATCTATCTTTTCCTCTATTTGGTCAAATCATTCACCGTGCGAGATTCACATTATTATCATTAAAATTTGGTAACTAAAAACGCCGAAAAGAACCTTGGAATGAAATTCCTAAGAATCATTAGATTTTTTACTCTGAAAAATATTTTTTTTCTTGTACTCGGAATGATTCTTTTGTTTCCGGTTGGAATTCCTGCCACGATCAGCGAATGACTCGAAGTTTTTTTTGGAGTAAATATGGCAGAAAGTGGCAGCGGTTTTATTTCATTCACTTCGCCAACGATTCTTGGTTGGATTTCGGTCCTGTGTCTTTATGGTTTCTTTTTCATTATTTTCCGTTTATCAAACAACATTCGAAATGTAATCATAAGATTTTTATCCATCGGTTTGGTAATTATCATAGCCATGAGCGTTTTCGCTTTCATTAAAGATCCATGAACGATAGTAGGTACTCCATTTAGGTGTTTTATAACTGCGGAAAGTACTGATCCAGGAGTCAGTAGCAACCAAAAATCAACTTGTTATCATGGTTTAGCGCTATGACACATTCCTCGTGACGTTCAGTATTGTTTCAAGATTCCGGATGAAAACACAAAAAATGATTGTTTTGATCAAATGAGCTTTCGGACAAACGATATCATTTTGTGCGATAAAATCGTAAACAATGACCGAAGAAAAAATGATTGCCTGCAAAGACAACGGATTTGAAAAGGAACCGGTCCATAATATACCCAACGGGAAACCAATTCCTATTGGGTATATTCAGCTCAATAGTATAATGGACTTTCTCTGCTTTGTATCCCTATTCATAGGAAATTATTCTTGCGCTTTCCGGATGGTGCCGTAATCAATTACGAAGGTATCAATCTGATTTAAGGCACCCTGTCTGCGGTATTGGCGAAAAAATGATTGCAGAAACCCATCCTCTCTACCACCACCACCTCATCCACAACCCCCCGAACCTCACGTCGTAATCCGCCAAACCCGATTTGAACTGCGTATATCCCAGGTACGAATCCGGATCGTACCGATCATGCATATGGTCGAAGTCCAAAAACTCGAACCCCCGCACGAGCGATTCCTCGAACCACCGGTCGATAATGGCGAGCCCGAGGTGCAGGGGTTTCGCGCTCGCGTCCTGGAACGCCATGAGGTAGGTGCTCGTCGGCCCGTCGTCGAGGAATACCGCCCCGGCGAGGATTTTCCCGTTTGCCGACGCGAGGTAGGTCCGGAGGTTCCCGCGCCGTTCTGCGAATAGCCGCTCGTGCCGGTGGACGAGGAAATTCTTCCAGCCGTGGGGGAGTTTCGTCTT
The DNA here is from genome assembly GCA_903908595.1 of uncultured bacterium. Lineage (GTDB taxonomy): Bacteria > Patescibacteriota > Gracilibacteria > BD1-5 > UBA2023 > CAIVSN01. The sequence goes on along the minus strand of CAIVSN010000160.1, from coordinate 3,687 downwards.
CCCGTAGATGGCGAGAAAATCTTCGATCGGGGCTTCCGTGTCGATGCGGATGTCTCCGGATTCGAGGGATTTCCGGATGGCTTTCCGGTGCCCGCGGGGTCCGGGCGACCATTTCTTCCAGTATTCGGGGCCGAGGACGGAGAAAGCCGAGCGGGTGGAGTGGTGGTAGGCCCAGGCGAGGTAGTCCGGCAGGCGGTACCAGCCGGGCCCGGGGGATTCGCGCCGCCAGCCCGACCAGAATGCGAGGCCGCGGCGGAACCCGTACTTGCGGAGCGAGGCGGGTTCGGGGACGTGGTCGCACTTCTCGAAGTAGGCGATGGAGAAGAGCCGGAAGCAGAAATGCCGGACGAATCCGTAGAACCCTTCCTCGCGGACCGTCGAGAAGCCCCGGTCGTCTTTCCATTCCACGACCGACGAAAAATACGCTTCCGAGTGGGAACGGTAGTAGTGGTAACCGGCGGGGATATCCGCCCGGGCGAGTCGTTGCATGCGCGGATTGTACGGGTAATGGGGATGTTGTAAAACAAAATACGATTCCTCCAACAGTTTCTTCCGGCCCGGATATACCCAATTCCCATTGGGTATAGTACCGGAAACGGGTGAAAAATCTTGGGGAAATCCCCGCGACGCGCCTTTTTCTTCCCGTGCCGTTCCGAAACCCGCAATTCCGGCTTTTCTCAATCGATTATGTGCATACCATGCGGGGAGTCGCATATTTCCCAAAATGAAACAACCCAAAGGCCAGCGCCGGATCCACGTCCTCGGAATCACCCTCGTATCCTCTATGGCAGCAGCTTTGGCGTTCAGTTTCCAAGTCCTCTCGTCCCTCCGGTTTTTTCCGGTGGTCACGGACGCGAAGACGATCGTTTCCGACACCGGCTCCACTCTGGAAAATGCCCGAAGGCCCCTCGGCACGCAGAAGCCGGAAATATGTTTTCCCGATGCCAGCGTCCATATTTTCATGTACCATTACGTCCGGGATCCCGTTCCAAAGGACGCGAAAATCACCGTGCAGCTTTCCGTCCCGGTCAGGGCGTTCGAAGGGCACATGAAAACCGTCCGGGAGTTGGCGGATTCATGAAAAATAGCCGTGGTCTCGCTCCCGGATCTCCAAAAATACCGCGAATGGAACTGCTATCCCAACCGCAACGTTTTCGTTTTCACGGATGACGACGGCTGGATCGACGCGTATGCCGGGCTCGCGCCGATCGCGAAAAAATACGCCGTCCCGTTTTCGTTCGGTATCATTGCCTCCAGGCTCGGAGCCCCCGGATTCGTGAGCGCAAAAGAAGTGGCGGCTTTGGCCCGGGATCCCCTGTTTTCGATTGCATCGCATTCCGTCAGCCACAGCGACCAGGATGCCATTTCCGAACCTGCGGAGCGTCGCGAAATCTGCGAATCCAAGATAATCCTCGAGCGGCTTACGGGGAAACCGGTTGCCGCGTTCGTCTATCCCGCCGGGAGAATGTCGGTGAATTCCTCCAAAATCCTCCGGGAATGCGGATACGATCTGGCATTTACGACGCATTACGGCGCCCCGTGGAAAGAATCCAAAACCCGATACGATATCAATCGGACCCGGGTCTATCCCGAAACGAAGAACGCGTTTTTCGAAAAGCTCGCGGATTTCCGATAGGCGGGTTCCCGCTATTGTTCCGTAAAATTGAAATCCTTCGATACCCCGTTGCACGTCGTTTTGATATAGCTGCCGTTCTTGACGAGAAATTGGACGGAAACGGGATTGCCAAGCGAGTACGATCATCCGCCGTTTGCCGTTGCGAAGGAAAGGGTGCACGTCGTTCCGGTCGGGATATATCAATAGAATCAGATGGATTCCCCTCCGGACCGGACTTGGGTTTTGGTCACTTCGAGCGTCAGTTTGTCCATTGGCAGTTCCATGGTCGTATCTTCTGAGGATTGGATGATTTTCGACAATCCGCATAACGTGCTATAATTGCTGGAAACGCCGGCGCAAACATTGGCGCAATCACCGTATCCCTTTTCTGAAAAACTGCCGTTCGGCCTTCCGTATTCATCCATGTCGAATTCGATTCCGATCGGACGGGAGGAGGCATTGAATTGGCTTTTGTCATATGAGGCGACGGATTTCAGTCATTTGATGGCCCCGTTCGCGTCTTTTTCCTTGCTTCCGCACATATAATACTCTATCACTCTGGAATAGCTTGACGTTTTGACGGAAGAAGTGGTAGGTGAAGTCGGGCTAACGGGAACCGTCGTTACCGGGGGAGTCGTCGCGGGGGCAACAATTTCGTTACAAAACTGATCTCCCTGCGCATATTGCCCGTGTATGCTGGTGGGGCTTCCCGCAGTCATGTACTCGTATCCGGCACTGCCGCAGTCGATAATCGACGTGATCGCGATGACGTTGCCATTCGAAAATTTCAAAGCCTTGTATCCGTTGCTCTTCGCTTGGTTACATTGGACAGATGGAAAGCTTACCGGTGCGGGAGCGGAACCCACCGTGGTTACGGCGGGGGAATCGCACGAGTTCCCAATCTCCGAATAGGCCAGATTTGTCCATTTGTAACCGGTATCCGCTCAGCATTTAGGATAGCTGCCTTCCATATACACCCCGGTTTTTGTTCCCTTCCCGGCTTCCGTACATGTCTTGACGATCTCGTCCACATAGTAGCCGTAACGCGTTTGGGTATAGGTGCGCCCGGCTCGCGGCGAGGCGGGAACTGGCAAGCACTTGTCAGAAAGCTTGCAGGTGAATTTTCCATTCGGAATCAAGCCTTTCGGGCTGGGAAATACCCATTTGTAATTCGTCGAGGCATCGCATACGAGATCTTTCGCGTCTCAGGAGACCTGTATGGTTCCTTCGAGGCTCGTGTGCCTTGAAGGAGTGTGGGGGGAAGGAAGATCCGCGCATTTGATTTCCAAGTAATACTGGAGCGAATAATTATTGTAATCTGCCAAGTATTGCGAGGTAGGCCGGGGCTCGCAAGAGGTTGCCAAGGCGGTCACCGCGGCCGGGACCCGGATCGCGCGCACCCTCGGGTAGATATACTGGAACAGAAACGCGTATTCGTTCCCGTACGCCGCGCGCATGTCGTTGTCGAGCCGGTCGACCTTCGCGAGATAGGCGTCGACGTAGGCCGTGTAGAGGGAGGCGTTCACCGGGTTTCCGCCCTTGTCCATGGCTTTCGCCCTGACCTTCGTGACGAGCCCGTCGAGGATTGACGCGCCCTGGCCCGCCGTGAGGCTCGAGAGCCTGGCGTCGGCCGTGGCGTCGATGGAATTATACGGGGTGGAACGCAGCATCTGGCCGCTTCCGGCGATCACGAAGACGGCGAGCGCGGACGCCAAGAACGCGACGAATGCCGGGAGATACTGCCCTAAGGCCTTTGGCTTTGGTTGCATATGCGTGAAGTGAGGGATACGATATTGGTCACAGTGTAGGAGGGTTTTCAGGGAAAAGCAAATGAAAATGGCGAATACAGCGTAGCAAGTTCAGTGCATATTGTGGCTTGCTGAAGAAAACAATGCTGTTATAAAAAATTGTAACTATCAACCCCTCCGCCGCCACCAAAAACTTTTCCGCTTGACACGTTTTTCCATAAAAACCTGCCCCATTCAAATGCCCCTCCTTCGTTTTTTAACGCGTTCACGCCGGAAAAAAGCGGGAGGAACCCTTTCGTGCCCGCGTACGGCACCGGCACCCAT
>CAIVSN010000159.1 GCA_903908595.1 uncultured bacterium | reverse complement strand
CAATTTTTTAAAAATCAGATTCGTTTTGCCCTTTTCCGCAAAATCCTCAATAGCCGTTAAATCCATTGAAATATGAGTGTAGATAAGCTTCTTTCCACCTGATATCTCAGGCAAATTCAAAGTTGTATTCGCTGCACTGTCCAAACCTCCAATATGCGTAACCATCACGGCAGGATTTATTCGACCTTTTCCCATTAAATCCAATGCAATTTTCATATCATTTGTATTCCCACCGCATGTACCTGTTAAGTGTGCTGATAGGTAATGAACATTATAGAAATTTATTTCAGCAGAAAATTTCTTATCTGTTGAGCCAGCGAAAAAGTTGAGACATCCATCCGTTCCAAGTATTTTTCCGCCTAATTCCGTCACCTCTCTTACGGGAGTGAATACAAATACATCATCAAATCCGTTGTTATCCGTAAGTGACATCAAGTACTCTTCTGCATTAGTCATATCTTTCGTATTTATATATAGAAGTTTCACTCCGTTTTTAGCAGCATCTTCAATGCTCAGTATTTTTCTTGCGCGGTTTAGCCTGGACGCGTCAATATCAGTAACAATAAGCATGCTGGGCTTTCTCTCTGAGTGTATTGCATAATCAATCGCACCGAGTCCCATTGGACCAGCACCTGCCAAAATCGCCATTTTCCCGCCTTCAATGACCCCCATTTTGTGAGAGTAGTCTTCACTGGAAACATGATAAGAAGCGCGAAAGGCGGCTACGATGCAGGATATCGGTTCGGACAAAGAAGCTTTAAAAAAGCTATCTCCAGCATAATTGAGAAGACATCCTTGCTCCATTACGATTCCAGGAACAATAACGTAAGTGGCATCCCCGCCTATATTTGGGAAAGACATGCCAGGGCAATATCCCAAACCCTTATAATTTATATTAGGTTGTATAGAAAACTTTTCTCCAGCGTTAAACAAATGCTTCCATTTTTCACCAACGTCGACAATCTCACCAGAAAACTCATGCCCAATAATAATGGGTTGACTGTCAATGTTCTCAGGAACTCTTTTATGATCACTACCGAGCAAAACTGCTTTATATGTCGACATGCAGACACTGTCGGTTAAAACTCGAGCCAGTATTTCGTCATCTTTTATGTCAGGGAGTTCAAATTGTTCTAATCGCAAGTCGCTTTTGCCGTACAATCTAACCGCTTGTGTTTTCATTTATTTCTTCTCCTTTTAATGTTGCTAATAAATAAAACGGCTCGCCTCGCTGCTATATGCTAATCTGCACCCGCTCAATGGCCCAGGAGTAATGTTAAGAATTGAAAATCATTTTTTAAGAGTCAGCGAAAGCTTGCAAAATTGATTGAACCTCCTGAGCTGTTTTTTGAGCTAGTACTTGTTTTGAAAGTTTTATAGCATCAGCCATGTTGACTGTTTCAATATGCTTACGCGTAGGCAGAATTGAGCTTGGATTCATAGATAGCTCATGCAAGCCAAATCCAAGGAAAATTGGTATTAAGAGGGGATCGGCTGCTGCTTCACCACACATACCGCAGGGAATTTCATTTCTCCGTGCGGCCTCAGCGGTCATCGAAATCAACCGCAGAACGGCTGGATGGTAAGCAGTATAGATTGAAGAAACTTTTGGATTTCCTCTGTCAACGGCGACGGTATATTGGATTAGATCATTTGTCCCAATACTGAAGAAATCACATTCTCCCGCGAAAGAGTCAGCGAGAATCGCGGCGGCAGGGATTTCGATCATTATTCCAACTTCTACATTTTCGGAAAAACGGATTCCTCTTTTCTTAAGTGAGGTTTTTGCAATTTCAACTTGGTCTTTGGCTGCACGAAGTTCATCGAGCGATGATACCATCGGAAACATAATGCGCAAATTACCAAATACGCTTGCTCTGAGCAATGCTTTCAACTGAGTCTGGAAAAGTTCTGGTCTGTTTAAGCAGAGCCGGATTGCCCGCTGCCCGAGAAAGGGGTTTTCTTCTTTATCCAATCCAAGAAGAGGTAGTTCCTTATCTCCTCCGATATCGAGGGTTCGAACGATAACGGGCTTACCGCACATTCCTTCGACAACCTCTTTATATGCCGAAAATTGTTCATCTTCGGTAGGCAAATGGTTGCAATCCATGAAGAGAAATTCACTGCGAAACAGCCCGACTCCCTCAGCATCATTTGAAATTACTCTAGTTAGATCCAGGTGCGTTCCAATATTAGCATATAGTTTGAATTCATGACCATCACTAGTTACAGTTGATTTGCCACGAAAAGCGGACATTCCCTTAACCTCGGAGGCGTGTATTTTCTTGCGAAGTTTAAATCCTTCAAGGACGCTTGTAGAAGGGGAAACCTCCAATTCGCCTATAAAGCCATCCATTACTATGACATCTCCTGTT
>CAIVSN010000158.1 GCA_903908595.1 uncultured bacterium | reverse complement strand
TCTGCAATATTCCACATCTATTAAAATTTCATCTTTTTTGTCCTATTTTACTCTATAAAAATTCATTTAGAACCACTAAACTCATTTTTCTATCATAAAATATGCCTAAAAAATATGAGATTTTTACTAACGAAGGGAATATTGCAGAGGCTCCATAACCCCTTTTTTCTATGAGCATACTCGTTTCAGGTTCCGTGGCGTTCGATACCATCATATCGGTCGTCGGGACTTTCAAAAGCCAAATCATCCCCGACGCGCTCGACAGCTTCAATATGTCGCTGTTCGTTCCGACCATCCGTCGCGAGTACGGCGGCGCCGCCGGGAATATCGCGTACAACCTTTCTCTGCTCGGGAAATCTTCCGAAATCATCGCCGCGGTCGGGGAGGATGCGGAAGGATACCTCCTCCGCCTCGCGGAACTTGGCATCCGTACGGATTCCATCAGGGTCATCCCCCAGACGTTCAGCCCGCAGGGCTACATCATCGGCGACGAAATCGGCCGGCAGATCACGGCGTTCCATCCCGGGGCGATGGGTTTTTCCTGAGAAATTTCCGTAAGGAACGCGCCGTATTCGCATGCCATTATCGCTCCCGATTCCCGGCTCGGCATCATGAACCACTTGCGGGAATGCACCGAACGCGGGATTTTTACGATTTTCGATCCGGGGCAGGCTATGGGGCTGTTTTCCGGGGACGAACTCGTAAAAATGGTGGTCCAAGCGGACATCACGATCATGAACGAATACGAGTATGAGACCTTCCGGGGCCTGTCCGGACAGTATTTCACGGACATCGCGAAGTCCTACGGCAAAATCGCGATCGTCACCCTCGGGGAGAAGGGATCCCGCATCTGCCAGGAATCGGGAGAAACGGAAATCCCGACGATTTTCGTCCATACCCCCGTGGATCCGACCGGATGCGGCGACGCGTTCCGGGCAGGTCTCCTGTGCGGGCTTTCCGAAGGATGGGACATCGAGAAGTCCTGTAAGCTCGGCAGCGTGCTCGGCGGCATCAAGATCGAGCACGTCGGGGGGCAGAACCACACGTTTACCCGGGATTCCGTCGACGCGATAGGAATGAAGGAATTCTGAGAAAAATTCTTTGCGTAAGGAATTGCTTTCGATACAATGCTCTCTTTTTTTTTAACCAATTTCACTATGAACACGAACACGAACGACTACAGGATTGCCGATATTTCCCTCGCGGCCTGGGGACGGAAGGAGCTCGAAATCGCCGAAACGGAAATGCCGGGGCTCATGTCCCTCCGGAAGGAATACGGGGATTCCCAACCGCTTAAGGGCGCTCGGATTGCCGGCTCCCTCCACATGACCATCCAGACGGCGGCGCTCATCGAAACGCTCAAAGCGCTTGGGGCCGACATCCGGTGGGCTTCCTGCAATATTTTCTCGACCCAGGACCACGCGGCGGCGGCGATAGCGGAAGCCGGCATTCCGGTGTTCGCGTACAAGGGCGAATCCCTCGAAGAATACTGGGAATACACCCACCGAATCCTCGACTGGTCAGACGGCGGCACACCGAACATGATCCTCGACGACGGGGGAGACGCGACCTTGCTCGTGATCCTCGGTTCCGAAGCGGAATCCGACATCGGGGTCCTCGCGAACCCGACCTGCGAAGAAGAACGCGTATTGTTCGCTGCCATCAAGAAAACCCTCGCTTCCAAGCCAGGATTCTATTCCAACATCCGCAAAAACATCCGCGGGGTTTCCGAAGAGACCACCACCGGGGTCCACCGGCTCTACCAGATGTTCGAGGCGGGACGGCTTCCGTTCCCCGCGATCAACGTCAACGACTCGGTAACGAAGTCCAAATTCGACAACCTGTACGGTTGCCGGGAGTCCATCATCGACGGAATCAAGCGGGCCACCGACGTCATGATCGCCGGGAAAATCGCGGTCGTGTGCGGATACGGCGACGTGGGGAAGGGATGTGCTTCGGCGTTCCGAGGCATGGGAGCGACGGTCTGGGTCACGGAAATCGACCCGATCTGCGCGCTTCAAGCCAGCATGGAAGGGTACCGGGTCATTACGATGGAATATGCCTGTGACAAGGGCGACATCTTCGTGACGGCAACCGGAAACAAGGATATTATCACCCATGATCACATGGTGAAGATGCGGCACGAATCCATCGTTTGCAACATCGGGCATTTCGACAGCGAAATCGACGTCATGAGCATGAGAAAATACGTCTGGGACAATATCAAGCCCCAGGTCGACCACATCACGCTCCCGAGCGGGAACAAGATCCTCCTCCTCGCGGAAGGCCGCCTCGTCAATCTCGGTTGCGCGACGGGCCACCCCTCGTTCGTCATGTCCAATTCGTTCACGAACCAGACGCTCGCGCAGATGGAACTTTTCAACCATCCCGAAGCCTACCCGGTCGGCGTCTACCGCCTCCCGAAGCACCTCGACGAGAAAGTCGCGCGGCTCCATCTCGGACGCATTGGGGCAGAGCTTACGGAGCTCTCCACCGAGCAGGCCGACTATATCGGGGTGCCGAAGGTCGGACCGTTCAAGCCGGACCACTATCGGTATTAGGAATCATCGTCACGAGTAATCGCCCGCCGGATTTCCGGTTGGCGATTTTTTTCGGCCCATCGTACCCCGTGTCGGACACTCGAACGGAATAATCTATTTTTTTGTTAATATAAATTCCTTCTATAGAATCCGAACCGGCTTCTTTTTCTCAATCAACCAATATTTGAAGGAAATACGAAAATGGCTACGAAAACAAATAGGAAATCGACTTCCACGCTTGCTTCGATCCTTCTGGCGATCGGAGCGGTGTTTTCCCTTGCCGCGTTGACCATATCGTTGGGACTCTCCCATTTGAGCGGTCAGAATAGCAAACGCGAAACGGAAAAACTGGTCAATACGATCATGGTGGGGAATGCCAATTCCTTGCAAATGATGCATATTGGCTTCATGGCCAATACCAATGCCCAGTTCGATTCTTTTGCCGGGATGTTTGACAACAAGGAATGGAAGTTCGATCCGGCTTCGTCCGGATCGAACCAAGTCCCCGTGTTTTCGAACCAGGATGCCGTCGTCACGAACCAACACCGGCAGGTGGACAAGTTCTCGGAAATCTACCGGGGTTCGGTCGCGTCGGTAATCGCGTGCGAGGCGAAATGCGTACGGATTTCCACTTCGGTGCGGGACGTCCAAAAAAACCGCATGTACGGGACGGTTATGGATTCGGTACCCGTTATCGAAGCCATACAAGCGGATAGGCCGTTTATCGGGCTCGCCCCGATACTCGGCGTCAACTACTTCGCGAAATACCAGACGCTGCAGGACGTGGGAGGACGTAAAATCGTCGGATACGTGGGAACGAACGTACAACCGATCATCGATGCGTTTACGGCCGTGCTCCTGAATCAGAAAATAGGGCAGACGGGATATATTTACGTGCTTGATTCCAAAGCGGGAAAAACGTATGGGAACATGTTGATGCACCGGAACGCTTCTTTTGTAGGAAAAAATTTTCTGGGTCAGACCGATGCCGAGAATGGAAAGAAAATATTCGAGGACATACTGGCTCGTAAAAAAAGTACCGTCACCCATTCCGGGGATGGGAAAATCGTATTCGCTCCCGGGGAATTTTCTTACAAATGGAAGGAGGCGGACGGAAGCATTACCGAAAAGGTCGGGTGGTTCCAGGATGTTCCGGACGTAGGCATGATGATAGTTGGCGCCCTCCCCAAAACGGAGATACTGACGGAATCCATTCTGCTTAGGAATATCATATGGGCATCCATGACCGGCCTGTTCATTTTGGTCGTGGCATCCCTCGCCCTCGTGCTCCGATTCAAGCTCGGTCCCATAAAGACCGCGTTCGAGGCGGCAAAATCTTCCTTAAGTGACATAGAGGCAAGCACGGGTCACGTCTCGACCGCCACCCTTTCGCAAGGAACGGAAAACGAGGGGCTCAGCTTGGCCGCGGAAGGATTGAGCCGGAACACCGAAACGCTTGAGACCCATGCGAGCAATACCCGGCAAGATATCGGCAAACTCAGGGAACAGGAAGGGGCGATAGACCACGCGAAACGGCTGGTGACAAAAGAAGTCGAGCAGGTCACTCAGGGGATACGGTCGGCACAATCCGCTATCGTGACCGCGAGCGGTACGTTCGCGATGCTGTCGGAAGGCAGTATCAGGGAGATCATCGAGGTATTGAGCACGATCGAGGGAATTGCCTTCCAGACCAACATCCTCGCCCTCAATGCCTCAATCGAGGCGGCAAGGGCGGGAGAATCGGGTCGGAGTTTCGCGGTGGTGGCATTGGAAGTACGCACCCTGGCAGAGCGATCGAAAGTCGCCAGCGACGCCGGGAAACGTACCACCGGCCAATTGCTGAAGAGCATGAAGGACACGTCCGGCGACCTCGCGAAGGCCATACAAAATATGGATTTTGCCGTCACTTCCGTACGACATATGGAAAATGAAACCACCGAAGCGTTCAGCGGTATCAATCAGGGGTTGGCGACGGTCACGGAAGGGCTATCGAACGATTGCGATTCTACCCACGAGTCGGTAATCGGAATCAAAAGGGAAATCGAACACCTGAGCGCGATTGCGAATGAAAATGCCGCGACGAGCGAAGAAATCGCGGCGTCGCTCGTAGAAGTTCATGGGACGATTCAAAATCTCATGAATCTGATGCGGGGGATACACGTGACATGATGCGGGGGAAACCATCCCCGCGTTCCAGATCCCGCCTCGCGCGGGATTTTTTCTAGATTGGGGGCCATCTCCCGGCTGGCTATTTTCCTTCCATCTTTCGACCGGGCTAACTTCCATGGTATAATCCGGTATTAATATTGCTGGGTACGATGCTCGTGCCACCCTTCCGAATTCCGAGCACTTTTCTACAAGCCATCTTAACCCAATCATTATGAACCTCGTCGTGAAATACGATCCGGACGCATCGTCCATCTCCGAGAAGCTGACGTTTTACTGCGACAAGTTCGAATTGGCCCGGGAAGACATCATGCGGTTCAAAGATTTTAAATACGTGGCTTTCGTCAAAGGCGATGACTTGCCGGATCGCATCGTTTGCGAAGTCCTGGTACGATTGGAAGGCTTCAGGAAGGCCAAAATCATGTTTTTCAATCTCGCGTTCCCGTTGCCGGAAGCCGTGTATGAAGAACCGCTCCTGAACCGCAACCTCATCGAATGGTCGAAGAGGAACGGCGGATTCTGGTTGGAATTCGATTTTTTCCTCAATGGGCCCGACCGGGAAATGGCGCTCAGTTTCGAACTGTAACCCGAACGGGCCCGGGAACGCGCTGACTGAGTCAAATCGTTTGAATTCGAGAGGATTTCGCATATATTCGAGCCATTCCCTATCTATTCAAAATGACGTCAGCCCCAACCGGTGGAATGCGCAAATCGTTCTCCGTTTCCGCGATTCGATTTCGGAATTATCTCATGGGCCTGCTTTCCGATCGGCAGTTGATCCGCCTGAAATATTTCTTTATCTTTCGAAGATTCCCGGATCTCGACCATCCGAAAACCTACAACGAAAAAATCCAAGCGCTCAAGCTCATTCAGACCGATCCGATTTTCAGCGAGCTGTCCGACAAATTCGCGGTCCGGGATTTCATTGCCGAAAAAATCGGCAAATCGGTCCTGGTAGAACTCTACTGGCAGGGAAAGTCCGCGCGGGATATCCCGTTCGAAACGCTTCCCGAGAAATTCGTTATCAAGTGCGCGCATGGTACCAGCTTCAATATCTTCGTTCGCGACAAGGCAGCGTTGGATATTCCCGAAACGGTACGCACCCTGGACCAATGGATGGGCGTGGATTATTCCATAGCGGGTAGGGAACTCCATTATCGGAATATCGAACCCCGCATCATCGTTGAAGAACTGTTGGAAGATCCGCTTTTTCCGGTCATCGTCGACTACAAAATCCACTGTTTCGACGGCGAGCCGGATTTTATCCAGATCGACATTGGACGGTTTGGCGACCATCGGAGGATTTTTATCGACCCGAAGGGGAACCGGTTGGATTTTTATATGGGAAACCAGCCGGGATACGAGGGGATGTTCGATTTGCCGAAACCCGAACGCCTCGAAACCATGGTCGGATACGCGCGATTGCTTTCCGCGGGATTTCCCCTGATGCGGGTCGATCTCTACTGCGTTTCCGATAGGATATATTTCTGAGAACTCACGTTCACCCCGCACAGCGGCTACAACTTTTTCCGGCCCGATCACGAGGCATTGGACCGGAAATATGGGGATCTCATCCCCATGCCGAAGAACGCCGTACCGTAAGCCGCATCCCCGCCTGTTTTTTATCCCGATCCCGGCGCTTCCCATCGAATGGAAGCTGGTTCGTTTCCCGTGTTCCCGTTCCAATCCCGCGAGTTATGCCTGACGGACCAATTCGGCTTCGACCGCAACGGATACAGAGTATCTCCGAACCCCGCCACGCTAAAAATCAAAGTTCGGCTTGATATTTTCGCTCCGGTAATATATTGTATCCGTTCCGATTTTTAAACATGCCGATGACTACGTTCCTTTCCCGGCTCCGAGCCAATTACAAACCGTGACTTACGGTCGCGCTCGTGAATATCCCGCTTTCGCTCGCGCTCGCCGTCGCATCGCTTTGAGACTACCCGCAGGCTCCGCTCATGGGCATCCTCACGGCGATCTGGGCCGGTTTTTCGGCATCGCTCTTCGCTTCTTCCAAACACAATATCTACGGTCCGGCGGGGGCTTTGTCGGGAATTCTCCTCGCTTTCAGCGTCGCTCACGGCGCGACGTTCGTGCCGTTCGTCGCGATCGGGGCCGGCGGCATTATTTTCGTCGTGTACGCGTTCCGGCTTTCCAAGTACGTCACGCTCATTCCGTCCAGCGCCCTCCATGGGTTTTTGCTCGGGGTAGGGGTGACCATCGCCGCATCCCAGCTGAATAACGCCCTGTGAATTTCTGCCTGACCGCAGAAGGATTTTCTCGATGGCCTGATCCGGACCGCGGTCCACCTGCCCGACGCGAATCTTGCGGCGTTCGCGATTTTCGCGGTTTCATTCGCTTTCCTGGCGGTTTGGAAGCGCAAAATCCCCGGCATCCCCGGAGCTTTGCCCCTGACGATTGTCGGCATCCTGACCGGTTACGCTTCGGTCCGGGGGTGGATCCCCCCGGTCGATACCATTCAAGACAAATTCGCTTCGCTTTCGTTTACCCTCGTGTCGTTTCCGGATTTCCCATCGCTGTTTTCCCGGAGCACGTTGTACGACAACATCATCCTGTACAAATCGATTGCCCTGACCTCGCTCGTGGTGGCCATCGTGGCCATTCTCGAAACGCTCATATCCGCAAAGATCGCGGAAGATATGTCGAAAACGAAGTTCAACAAGGATTTGGAAGTCCGGGGATTGGCTTTGGCCAATATCTGCTCCGGGCTGGTTGGCGGAATGCCGGCGACCGCCGTGCTCGTGCGGACCGCGCTCAATGTCAAATCCGGGGCCGACCACCGGATATCGGCCTCGATTGCCGCCATTGGAACGCTGATTATTTCGGCGGTCGGATTCGGATGGTTCAAACTGCTTCCCATGAGCGTGATCGCGGCTATCCTGATGTCGATTGCCGTGGGGATGATCGAAGTCGAACGGTACCGGAAGATTTGGCACTATGACCGGTTCGCCTTCGCGATAACCATGCTGACCGCGGCTATCACGACGTTCGATGATCCGCTCATCGCCATACTGGCCGCCACGACGATTACCCTGATCGTCTTTATCAAAAAGGTGTCCGACGGCAACGTCTACGTGTCGATTTTCCGCAATGGGGATTACTACGTGAAGGCCCGTTTGCGGGAATATATTCCCAAACAGGAACCCGAGGACACGCTCATCTACAAATTCAGCGGATCCCTCACGTACATCAACGTGGAGGCCCAGCTCGACCAAGTGGAACAGCTGAAGAAGCCGAAGAACGTGATCTTCAGTTTTTCCAGCGTGCACAACATCGATCTCGACGGGCTGGAAACCCTTGAAAAAATGGTCCGGCACATGGAAAAATTCAAAATCGAAGCGTATTATTCGGGGGTTTCCGTCTTGACGGAAAAACTTCTGAAAAAAACGAAATTCTTCCACGATGCCCGCCACGAGCGGCGCGTATTCGCCACCAGCTACGATGCCATACAATCCCTTGGGTTATGAAAATACCGAAACTAGCCTTTTTTTCTTCGGCGGAACGTGTCGATTCGATTTCCATGGAAGGCTTTTCCGTAACCGTGACCCGGAAGAACGTCAAAAACCTTCGTCTCCGGGTGCGCCTTGCCGATGGGGAAGTCACCGCTACCGCGCCGCTGCGGATGAGTCTCGATACCGTTCGGACGTTCGTAGCGTCCAAGTCGGATTGGCTTGCCCGCCAACGATCGAAATTCCTTGCTATGGAACGCGATTCGGCAATGGAATACGCGAGCGGGGAAATCCATTATTTTCTTGGAATACCGTATCGGCTGGAAGTGGTCGAGCAAAATTCTCCGCCGGAAGTCATGATTTCGGACGAATCGTCCCTCCGGCTTTCGGTACGCCCCGGCACCTCGGCGAAGGGGAGGGAAGCGGTCCTCCGAGCCTGGTACGCCTGGCGGCTCGCCCCGCTTCTGGCACCGGAAATCGCCAGGCTCGAAACGGTCATGCGCGTCCGCGTTGCCGATATGCGTTTTCGGGCGATGAAAACCCGGTGGGGTACCTGCAATGTCGTCACGAAGCGCATTTGGCTCAATACCGAGCTCGCGAAGCAGCCCATGAAGTCCATTCTCTACGTTCTGGTCCACGAAATGGTTCATCTCCTGGAGCGGGGGCACAATGAGAAATTCCGACGCCATATGGATGAATTTTTTCCGGATTGGAAACGGCAGAAGGCGATCTTGAACGGGAGTTCGGGCGAGGATTCAGAACCCGACGTACCGGAATAGGCAGCCTCTCACGATTCGATTTTCACTCTGAGATTCTTCCGATTGATTCGAGGTTTCCCATACGAATTGCATTTCGTGAAAAAACCGTTATAACTACTTGGATTTCATACGGAGCGGGATTCTTTTCCCGTTCTCGTTTGATTCGCTCGTTAACTTTTTCCCATCAACTTTTCTTAGGAGGTCGTATGTTGTTCCCTTTCCCCGGGTTTCCGGTCGGTCCTGCCGCCGGTTGGTGCAAGACGTTGGATCAAGTCCATCAGCTGTCGCTGTCCAGTGCCTCATATGTCATGACGGGTTCGTATACCGTCGCTCCGCGAGATGGGAATCCCGGGAACGTCTTCAATGGCGATCCTGACTTTTCCCTCAACTCGCTGGGGCTTCCGAACTCCGGCTTGGCGTATCTCCAAAAACGCGGCCGCGATATGGTCGAAATAGCGCATAGTTTCGACAAGCCGATCTATTTGAGCGTTGCCGGTTTTACTCCCGAGGAATACCGTATTCTGGCCCACCTGGGTTTCGAATGCGGTTTCGACGGCGTGGAGCTCAACCTCGGATGTCCGAACGTCGCCGATGGCGGCAAACGGAAATCGATAGCGTCGTTCGACCTGACCGTGGTCGACGAGATTCTGTATTCGGTCGGTCCTCCGCCGGAAGAAAGCATACTTCTGGCCAAGGTCTCACCCATGACGAATCCCAACGATATCGCGGACCTTGCCGATCTTATCCGCTATTACCCGGTCTTCGCCGTCGTCACCATGAACACCCTGCCGAACTGCCTGGATTTCGATTCGGCTGGACGGACGGTCATTCAGACTCCCGACGCGACGGGCTGGGCCGGGGGCGCTGGCAAATTCTTGCTTCCGATCGCCCTTGGCCAAATCAGCCAGTGGCGCAAGGCCCTTCCCGCCAATATACGGGTCTGGGGCGTCGGTGGCGTCCAATCTGGCGACGCCGTCAGGAAAATGCTCTACGCCGGTGCTTCGGTGGTCCAAGTCGCGACGGCCCTGTTCCTTTTTGGCCCTCGCATATTCTCGGATATCGCATCCGAATACCTTGACCTCGAACCTTTGGAGAATATCTGTGCCTAACGAACCCGAGGTCCTGAAGATTTTCTCCTGCGCTGCCATCGGATTCCGACTTCCAATAGCCCATGCCCCTCCGTACCGGTGGATGTCTCGACCGGAGGCCGAAGTCCTGTGAAATCTGATGGGAAATGTCCCGCTGACCGTGAGGTTCTGCGGACGAAAACACGATCCGGTATCCCGCAAAGGGTACCGGATTTTTTTTAAAATATTTGTCAAAATCGAGCAGAATCCCGGGTATTTATATTTTTTCCTAATATTGTATTGCCCTTTGTCCACATTATCGGTATTATGTTCTGGGAGAAAAAACGGGTTTCGCAAAATGCGGAATCGTAAGATGAAAAAATTCAGGTCAAGTTATGCTTGATCCAAACATTTCCCATTATGCCGTTTTTTTATTTTAACATTGAATTTCTGACCTATGCCACCGAAAAAAAAATCCAAACTCGTGCCGAGCCTTTCACCAGCGCCCCGCCCCGTTTCCATCATTGCCAATATCGGAAAATGATTGAAAAATCTCAAGGAGGAGAGCGTTCAGATCTTTAAGAAGCTCGATTCCATCATCATCGAGGACGAGAGCCTCAAGCTGTACAAGAAGCTCGATTCCATCATCATCGAGGACGAGAGCCTGAAGCTGTATAGGAAACTCGATTCCATAAACATCTCGTTCGGAAAAACGCGGGAACTCGATGATACTGCCCGCCTCTTATGAAGCGGGTTGTCCACCCGGAAGAAATCCATCCGGAAAAAAACCAAAAAGAAGACCTATGCCAAATCCGAGAAGGCTAGCAAGCCCGCAAGGGCCAGATTACGGAGCGGAGCCAAATTCATTCCCTTCGTTTCCGACGAATCGCTGATGGAATGGTCGTCGTCCGGATACGTCGATTCCGTTTCCGGAGAGCGGGTTTACGGGAAAGATATCCTGCTCCGTGCCCTGTATTCTTCCTCGTTCTGGGTTACCTTTTCCGATTACGTCGCGACTCTGACCGATGCGGATTTGCTGGCCATCGGCGGATCGATCCCCCAGTCCCTCGGCAGTTTTTCCCCTCGGATAAAGAAGGCGGGATTCGAAGCAAACCACCCAAAGAACATGTGCCTATGGCTTGGGGCCCTGAGCCCCGAGAAGGCGGCATTCTGCGACGAACACGGCTGGCTTACCGGGGAGGGATTGAAGCACTGGTTCGATTTCTGATACGCCGATCCGGAGACCGGAGCGAACGTCACTTGAAAAGAAATATTGAAAAAATTCTACTTTTCCCAAAATTTCTGGGAAGAAGTTTCCAAATACGCGAGTTCTCTTTCGGTCCCCGCCTTGCTAGAAATCTGAGGCAAATTTCCGAACTGGGTTTCCACCTTCGCCACCATTATCAAATGAGATGGGCAGAAAAAAATCAGCATCGACGAAGTATTGGAATGGCTCGGGGCGGATATGTCGGAATTTTCCGTCATCGTCAATTCCAAGTGATACCTCTCGGCCGAGGGTTTGAAGAAGTGGTGTAACGAAGGTTACGTCGATTCCGTTTCGTGAACCCGCGTATTCGGGAAAGACGTTCTTTTGAAGTCCCTGTATTCCCCATCGTTTTGGAAGTCGTTCGCCGAATACGCCGATTCTTTGAAGCCAATCGATATCGAGCGGATCTGAGGTACGATTTCTTCGAATTCCACCGCGTACGTGCCGAGAATGAAGGAGAGCGGGTATCGGAATTTTAGCGTTCGGGATCTCTGCGTGTGGTTCGGGGCTATTTCCAAGGATAGCGCCAATCTTACCGACGAATTCGGAAACCTTTCCCGGATAGGGCTGAAGCGTTGGTATGAGGAAGGGTACGACGATCCGCAAACGTGAATCCATGTGACCGGGCGGGAAATCCTCATTCACGCGAAAGCATCCGTGAATTTTTGGAAATTCGTCGAACGGTATTCCAAATCCCTCGAATGAGAACATGCCGTGGCTATGGGGGGAAAATTCCCGAAGGAAAAGTCCGGCCTTTCCGACCGGCTTTTCGGCACGAACTCGATGCACCTCCAAGATTTCTTCAAGAAGATTTCCGGCGGGAAAGCCACGGAGTACGGAATTATCGATCGCAAGGCCAAAAAGATCCGAGTGGAACAGACGGAAGAATTCCTTGCGACCCTGTTTCCCAAAGGGTAGACTCCGAAGTCAAATCTTATTTCCCATCACCCGTCCGACCCATGCGGCAATCCACGCTCGTTTTCGTGTTCAATCCAAAGAACCAAATCCTCCTCGCCATGAAAAAACGCGGGTTCGGCAAGGACAAGTGGAACGGCGCCGGCGGCAAGCTCGAACCGGGAGAAACCATCGCGCAGGCCGCGAGCCGCGAGCTCTTCGAAGAGACCTCCGTACGAATCGGGCCGGCTGCCCTGGAATCCCGGGGAGTCCTGCACTTCCATTTCGATGGCAATCCCGACTGGGATCAGGACGTGAACGTATTCGTTTCCTACGGATACGACGGGGAATTCGAAGAAACCGAAGAGATGAAGCCCCAGTGGTTCGATATCGGGGATATCCCGTACGATGCGATGTGGGAGGACGATCCGTATTGGCTTCCGAGGGTGTTGGAAGGGGAGTCCGTCGAGTTCGAGTTCTTTTTCGGGAGGGATGGGCACATCGAAGAATATGCCGAAGTCTACGGAGAAATCGGGTAAAAACGCGAACTCCTCGTTGCATTTTCCGCTCCTCGCTCGACGTACTAGCCAGTACGCCTCGCTACGGTGCTCGAATGCAACTTCGGATTTCATCGTTTTTGCCCGATTTCTCGTGCGGGGGTACCGCCTTTCGATCCGCCTCGTTGCATTTTCCGCTCCTTGCGGGCGTACTGGCCGGTACGCCTCGCTCCGGTGCTCGAATGCAACTTCGGATTTCATCTGGTTCTGATTTACTGGATTTCCAAATACGTTTTTTCGCCCCGGATTCGTTCCACGGTCTTCTCCGTATTCCCGGGCTTTCAGAAATAGTACCCTTGGATGTAGTCGCATCCCAACGAGAGCAGCGTCTCGAATTGTTCTTTGGTTTCCACGCCTTCGGCAATCACCTTCATTTTGAGGCTGTGCGCCAAAGAAATAATGCCCGAAACCAGGAGCGTGTCATCTATGCTGTCGCTCAGGTTGGCAACGAACGATTGGTCGATCTTGAGGAGGTTCACATGGAATCTCCGGAGGTAGCTCAGGCTCGAATACCCGGTACCGAAATCGTCGAGGGAGATTTCGAAACCCATCTTCGAAAGTTTCCCCAAGGTCACGATGGCCACTTCCACGTTTTCCATCAGCATGCTCTCGGTGATTTCTATGCCGATTTTTTTTGGGGAAACTCCCGTTTCCAAGAGGATTTCCGTGATATCACGATCCAGATGCCTCGAACGGAATTGCTGGGGGGAAAGGTTAACGGTGATTTTTGGGACATGCAGTCACTGACCTTCCCATTCGACGATTTTTTCGCAGACATCGCGGATCGTCCAATTGCTGATTTGCATGATTTGCCCGGTGTCTTCCGCGATCGGAATGAATTTTGACGGCGATATCGGTCATAACTCCACGGAGTTCCAACGCAACAGCGCTTCCATACTGGCGATTTTTCCGGTTTTCGCATCCAATACCGGCTGATACGCTACCCACATTTCCTTTTGCTCGATCGCGTGATGGAGCGCGGTGGCGAGCTTTTGTTGTTCGATCGAAGCCTCCTGCATTTCCTGGGAGAAAAACTGGAAATTGTTTCGTCAGGTCGTTTTTACCTTATACATGGCGATATCCCCGTACCGGAGGAGGGTTTCGACGTTGTCGGAATCGTTTGGATACGTGGTGATCCCGATGCTTGATCCGACGCGAACCTCATGTCCGTCGATTTCGAAAGGCTTCTTTATTTCGGCAATCAGTTTTTTCGCGATGCCGGAAGACTGGTTCGGTGCCGTAAGGTTCGGTATGAGAATGAGAAATTCGTCGCCCCCTTGGCGCGCTACGGTATCTTCCGCGCGGATGCACTTCTTCATCCGTTCCGCGACTTTCACGAGGAGTTTGTCCCCTATGGCGTGTCAGAGGGAATCGTTCACGGCCTTGAACTGATCCAGATCCACGAACATGATGGCCACGGAAGTGCGGTTCCGGTCGGCGCTCGCGAAACTCTGTTTGAGCCGTTCCATGAAAAAATTCCTATTCGGCAGCCCGGTAAGGTTGTCGTAGTTCGCCATGACGATGATTTTTTCCACGGCTTTCTTCCGCGCCGTAATGTCTTCTATGACGGAGATCAGTTTGAATTTTCCGTCCAGCTCTATCAGCGACGACGATACTTCCACGTCACGGACGACTCATGAGGCGGTTTGGTGCTGGAATTCGAATTTCTTTTTTTCACGTTTCGCCTCTGAGGCCATTTTTTCCGGGGTTTGTTCCGGAGGCAGCACGTTGATTTCGGAGATTTTCATTCCGAGCAGGCGGTCGTAAGCATAACCGTAGAATTCGGTTGCCTTTTTGTTGGCATTTTCGATAACTCCCGTTTCGGGATCGATAATGAACATGGAAACCTGGCTCTCGTGAAACAGCGTGCTGTATCGTTTTTCGCTTTGGGCGAGTCGTTCCGCGATTTGTCTGAGCGCCTCGAGCGTCACCAATGATAGGTGGCGCTTCTGAATGAGTTGCCAGAGGAAGAATCCGATAAGCAAGTTGAGGATTCCTCATCCGTAGAGGATGAAGTTTGCCCGGTCGAGGTGCTCCGTTGCGCTGAAATCATGACGAGGACGTATGACGACTTTCCAGTTCTTGTCGCCGACATGTACGATTCTTTCGGATGAAAGCGACAAATGGCCCTGTCGGGTTTCATTATTCAGGGATTTTCCGTAAATGAGAGTATCTTTTCTCTTCTTATCGACGTCATAAATGCTCAGATCGTACGTGTCGGCTTCCGTTTTCTCGTAGTCCTCCATGAGTTCCGGAATCTCGAACGCCAATGCCGCCCATCCCAATATGTTCTTCCGGCGCTGTTCGAGGCTTTCATGGGGAGATTTTTTGCCGTATATCGGGTAGGTGGCAAGGAATCGTGAATCGAACGAATCGATTTCTAGTACCGGCTTGAATCTTTGGGAAATGATGATCTGATGGGTATCCCTCGATTTCTCGAAAACCGCTTTCCTAACGAGATCGGGGAAATCGTCAAACCCGATTACTTTTGGATTCGATTCGTCATGAGGCTCGATATACTCGACGGGGGCATGATCGTGATTCTTTATCTCGAAATCGGTTCCGAGCGTTCCGTCGTCTTCGCTTCGTATTTTCGCTACGTGCTCGGCTTCATCTTTCTTCGGTATGAAGTAGGAAATGCTGATCCCGTGTATTTCGGGATAATTTTTTGAGAGCTCCAGCGATTCGACGTAGGATTTGAAATTTGCTCCCGATACGTCTTTCGAGAGCCCGAACAGTCCGTGGATTCCGAAAAGTATCTGCTGATACGCTTTGAATCGACTCTCGACCGGAGCGATGATTTCTTCGAGTTTGTGGTGCAATCAGAATTCAACGCTCTTTATGAAACTTTCCCGCTCCGAATTGGCTATCTGCATCGTTATGCCCATGCCCGTTGCCATAATTACCGCCGGGAGGACGTTGCGGTATTTGGAAGTGACGATTTTTTCGTTGATTCATGCGATAGCGAGGATTTTCTCCCGGAAATACCGCTTCAGGGTAACGGGGGCAACAGTGGTATCAAGAGTATCCGGATTCGAAGGACCCGGAGCGACATCGGTACGCAATTCGTCATGAGCCCCGACATTGCGAGGTTCGATTACCATTTTTTCCATGAGTTTTCTTATAGAGAAAACGAAGTTTTTGTCAATACGTATCGTGTTTTTTAATGGGTTTCCAGCGGCTTTTGAACAGGTGTTTTCATTTTCTGAATTGGATTTCACGGTTTTACTTTTTGACTTCCGCCAATACTGGCTCATACTGTTGGTACGATTCGTATTTTGTGAATTTGCCAGCAGAGCCGGCATACCGACGACGCGAGAATGTTTGATGATCGGAAGGATGCCGTTGATGCAGTGTACCACATGCTTATAATAGCTTGTCGAGAAAATACGGGATCGTCCCTTTTCTTCTCAAAATATACCTAGTCCCTAAGCGAATTTGGTTTTTGGTATAGGGTCATAGATTCGGAATAGATTTTATTTTTCTTCTTTCGGGAGCGTATCGGCAATAAGCGACCGAAGAAAAAAATAAAAGATATCCAAATATGTGACTGAAAAACCGGGAAACCAGATTTGGTTAGGTAACATATCATGCTTTACAAAAGGGCGGATTTTCCAGAATCTGCCGAATTTTACGTAACCTTTACCACGCACCTTATGAAACGTCTATATTCGATGGGGATAGCTATCACTATCTCCCTATTTTTCGGCTCGGTTCTGACCGGCAGGGCATTCGCTGCTTGGCCGACTCCCGTAAGCCTGCTTACGGCCGACAGTTTCGCCGTGATTGCCGGTTCGACCGTCACCGGTCCCGGAATCGTCACGGGAAATCTCGGGCTCAGTCCCGGCTCCTCCGTCACCGGATTTCCACCGGGAGTCCTCAATGGGATACTCCACGTGGCAAATCCGACAGCCGTCCAAGCGCAGAATGACGTGCTCTCAGCCATTAACAGTCTGGCTTCCGAGATCGTTACTTCCACGATCCCCACGGAACTCGGGGGAACGACGAGGAATCCCGGGGTATATAACTCCGCTGCCGGAACGTTCGGTATTACCGGTACCGTCACGCTCGACGCGCTCGGAGACCCCAATGCCGTTTTCATATTCAAATCCACGACCACGCTCATTACGGCCGGTTCGAGCATCGTCCTGCTGTCCAACGGCGCCCAGGCCTGCAACGTATTCTGGTATGTGGGAAGTTCCGCCACACTCGGCGCGAATTCCGTTTTCAAGGGGAATATCCTCGCTCTGACTAGCGCCACGCTCATAACTTCCGCGAACGTCGAATGAAGGATTTTCGCGAGAAACGGGGCCGTCACGCTCGACAATAATACCGTCAAGCGGGCCATTTGCATAGCGCTTCCATCTCAAGCGACGCTCAACGTCATCAAGACCGTTGTCAACGGTTCCGGAGGTACCGCGGTACCTTCGGATTTTGTCCTTCACGTCAACCAATCCGGTTCCGACGTTCTGGGCAGTCCGTATATCGGTGCCGCGTCCCCTTGAACGCCATTCGTTTTGAGCGCTGGAAGGTATTCGATTGTGGAAAATGCGAACGCATCGTATTCTCAGAGTTATTCCTGAGACTGCAGCTCCACGGGAAGCATCGCGCTCGTCGCGGGCGATTCCAAGACGTGCACCATCACCAATACGTTTGTTCCGCCGGTCGTCGCGCCGGTCGTTGCTCCTGCCGGAAACAGCGCGACGAACATTAACCCCGTGGCCAATTCCGGTGCCGCCGTATTGCCGACAGCGGTCGGCGTAGGGGTAGAGGTAGCTCCCACGACCCCGGTAGTGCTCGTGAAACCCCGGATTGGCGTCAGGAAGACCGCGGATCGCCGTTTGCCGTTTTTGTACGGAGGCGGAGACGTCACATATACGTATCTGGTTACGAATCCCGGAACCGTCGCTTTGCATTCGGTGGAACTGAAAGATGACAAGTGTGCCGTGATATCTCTGGATTCGGGTGACGTCAACGACAATTTCCTCCTTGAACCGAGTGAAACTTGGTCGTTTAGCTGTCGGACGAACGTGCGCGTCAGCACCACCAACCTCGCTACGGCAAACGGAACGGCAAACGGGCGCATCGTCTATGCCTACGATACGGCCGTGGTGATCGTCCGGCCCGCTCCGGAAGTTCCGACTCCCGCTCCGGAAGTTCCGACTCCCGCTCCCGTACCCGTCCCAGTGCCGAAACTTCCGAAAACCGGCGTATACGACGAATCGGAAGTATCGTTTCCAGAATCTTTTTTCCGAAACTTGAATCGGTATTTGGCCGGAGAATGGAGATAGTTCCCCATTTGTCCCGATGGCAGGGGAGTATCGACGCGACGATCCCGCTCCGCAGGGCTATCCGCATGGTGGCATATCTCGGAATAGCGGCGTCTTCGGCTTTTCCTTTTTTCGCAAATGCGAATGCCGTTCTTCCTTTGGCCTACCGGTCGGCAAAAGCTCCGGTTGCCGTCAAATTCGGAGTTCCCTGACGTATCGTCATACCGCGGATAGGGGTGTATGCCCAAATGGAAATTCTCTGATTGACGGATGACGGACATATGGATTCGCCCTCGGAGTATGCTGACGCTGGCTGGCTCAGATCCGGAGCGAAACCCGGCAATCCGGGAACCTCCGTAATCGCCGGGCACTATGGTTGGATACGTTGAAAGCCTACGGTGTTCGCCAATCTCCACCGGATGCGCAAGGGCGATACGGTTACCGTCATCGATAGGAAATGACAGTCCGCAGATTTCACGGTCTTGGAAATTCGAACGTATTTGGCGGAAGATTCGGCGGAAGAAGTATTCGGTACCGTCGAAGGATCCTCTCGGCTCAATATCGTTACCTGCCAGGGGTCCTGGAATCCGAAGACCAAGAGTTATCCGGATCGGCTCGTGGTATTCGCCGAAAAAAAAGCCGCACGGTAACGAAGCGTCGCCATTGGAAAATCCCGAGTATCTACCTTGATATTTTCCTATACCAAATCTTTCAGGGCTTCCAAATATTTCCCCCTGTCCGTTCCTTTGTTGTCGATGCCTCAGAATACCGTGAACGATTTCTGCTTGATGCCGCAGAACCCGATGCGGTTCATATTCCATCCGAACTGGATGTGGAGAAATACCTTGTAAAAGTAGGAAGGCGAACCGGAAGTCGCGATAATCCTGGCGCTTTTTCCGGTGAGGAGCCCGACGGATTTGCCTTCCGGAGTGTATTTGAACGCGTATCCCGCGCTGAAATTGCAGTCGATGAAATTCTTCATGATGGCCGGCGCGTCGCCCCACCAGATTGGAAATACGAAAACGAGTTCGTCGGCTTCCGTTATCTTCGATTGGATCTTTTTCGTCACTTCGTCCTTTGCCATCTCCCGTTTTTCTTCGTAACGCAGGAAATCCTGCCGGAGTTCGGTTTGGTACAGGTCGAGGACTTCGACGGAATCGCCGTTCTTTTCGGAGAGTTCCTTCATCTTGTTGACGATGGCATGGGTGAATCCCTTGGTGCTCGGATTTGCGCTGATGATGAGTTTTTTCATGGGCGTGTTGGTTATGGGCTCGTAATCATGGTATCTATTTTTGTATTTTTTCCAACGAAAAAGACGCCCCCATGTTCATGGGGGCGTCCGGTTAAGGAGATTGACCTATCGGATCATTGTTCGAAGGGGAGCTTCGGACAAGGTACGACGGTCGCAAGGCGATCCTTCCGATGGAAGGTAATGAGACCTGCTTCCGTTTCCAGGATAATGCTCGCCCGGAAACAGACCCGGGCGGGATTGCTGAGCAGGCTTCCGTCTACGTTCCGCAACGGATCTTCCATCGAGTAGGCGAATTCGGAGCTCCGAACGTGCCGATACTCTTTGCGGTACGCGTCTTGCCGCATTTCCAATCTTGCGAAACGTTCTTCCATGGTCGGATTTTTCGACAAATCCGGCAGTACCAGATTTTTCTTGATTTCCGGCTTCGCCATATCGGCGAGTTTTTCCACTGCGACCGACTGTTTCGGTGCCGAGGGAAGACTCGCGATAAGCGAAAAGAACAGCAATAACATGACCGCGACTATTGCACCAAATTTTTTGTTTTCCATATTTGACTCCATTTGTTTCAACCAATGATTTCCATTCAAAACAAAGGATTTTGCTTTGACCCATGGACTTTACAAAACAAGGATAATTTGTCAAAAATACTTTTACGTTTTTTTTGCTATCGCCTTTCCCCGCAAATGGTTCCGGGTGGCTCCGGCCGGCGCCCCGTATCATTTGTATATGAGGATCCAGGCGGCCACCGTCGATTCGACCGCGGTATGGAGCTGGGGGTAATGCCGGTCGAACGACACGTGGAACTCGCAAATCGACGCAATGAGATTCACGTGGTTCCGTTGCGTTTCCGGCAAGTGAAATTTCATATGTTCCGGATCGACGGCCCAGAGCTGGTTTTCGGGCATTTCCGCGAGGGCCGCGACTGTCGAGCAGAAGAGCGATTCCGCATAGTGGAGCCGGATCTTGTACGCTTCGTGGATATAGCCGAAGTATCCGGGTTCCAAATCACCGATACGGTCGACGAGCGGGGTAAAATGCTCGTCGTTCGACGCGTCGGGAATCCGAACCGGATCATCGTCACGCACGACGTGGAGCACGGTTTTCTTGGTAGAAACGCAGGTGGTAATGAGCGAGTTCGTCAGTTCCATGACTTCGAGGATATCGGTGAGCGTCTTATCCAGAAACCCGTTCCTATAAAAAATCATTTCGATGACGTAATCGCGGAGAACCGGATTCGGATAAAAGGATTGGAGCAGGAAAGAAAGCTCTTTCTTGCCGAGCTCGTTCATCAGGAATCCGCCGGTATCCCTCGATTCGGGAACGTATATCGGGGGTTCCCCTGGCAAAATGATGGAATTCTGAATTCGGATAATCCCGGGTTCGTCCAATCCGAACAGTTCTTTGGCCATTTCGGATTGTCCGGTCATTATCAGATAGCCCAAAATTTCGTCGCGTCGTTTCCTGTCCCAGGCACGCATGTCGTTCTTGGTCCGGACCATAGCGTCGTTTCGGTCAGCTTCCAAAATACGTTCCGCTACGGTATTCATATGGACGAAGAGAAAAAATACCCCCTATCGATGCAAATTAAAAGTTTTTTGACAAATGTCAAGAATTTTGGGGTATTTGCCAGTATGCCTCATTGCGGTACGCGAATTCGACTTCGGATTTCATCGTTTTTCCAAGGTTCTCCATGATATGCCCAATAGGAATCGGGTTTTCGGTATTTTACAGTTACCGATTCGGAACAGGTTTCATTTTTTTCTTTCGGGAGCTTATCGGCAATAAGTCTCCAAGCGAAAATACGTCGCATCTTTTCCGCGTGCGTATGAGTTATGCCCAATAGGAATTGGTTTCCCGTAGGGTGGGGAAGCGTAAGTTATTTTTTGCTTGGAGACTTAGGCATAATCCCCTGTAATTTCCCCCGGTTTTCCGTATAATGCCAGTTCGCTCAACCATTTTTCCCATGAACGCCCCGGCCTCTGATCGTCCCGACACGATATTTTCCCTCCTGAAACCCTACGCGGGAATCATCGCCGGGCTTATCGCGCTGACCCTGCTTGCCAACGGGCTCGGCCTCGCGATCCCCAAAATCATATCTTCCGCCATCGATGCCCACGCTTCGGGCGCTTTCGATTTGAAGGCCGTGCTCGTAGAATTTTTCTCCGTATCCGTCCTGATCGGACTTCTGACGTACGGGCAGAGCGTAACCCAGGTCATCGCTTCCGAGCGGGTAGCGAGGGATTTGCGGACCCGGATCGTCGAGAAGGTTTCCCGGCAGGATTACGAATTCGTCGAGCGCGTCACCCCGTCGAAGCTCCTCACCAATCTCACTTCCGACGTCGACTCGGTGAAATCGTTCGTTTCGCAGGCCGTTTCCTCGATCGTTTCCTCGATATTCCTCATATTCGGCGCGAGCATCCTCCTCCTGATGATCGATTGGAAATTGGCCCTGGCCGTCCTCGCCGTGGTTCCGATTATCGGGTTCGCGTTCGCGTACGTGCTCGGCAGAGTCCGCAAGCTGTTCAAGGTTTCGCAGGAGACGGTCGATTGGCTCAATCGCATCATCAACGAAAGCATTTTGGGCGCTGCCCTCATCCGGCTGCTCAATTCCCCGGCGATTGAATTCCAAAAATTCCTCGCGGCCAATACCAAATCGAGGGAAATCAGCTTTTCCATACTGATCCTCTTCGCGACGCTGATTCCGGTAATCATGCTCACGTCGAATTTGGCCCTGCTCATCATCCTCGTGCTCTGAGGGCATTTCGTCATCACCGGGAGCATGACGCTCGGGGATTTTTCCGCGTTCAACGGATACCTGGCGATCCTTATTTTCCCGATCATGATCATCGGGTTCATGAGCGGCATCATCGCCCAGGCCAGCGCGTCGTACGCCCGGATTCTGGAAGTGCTCGGCGCGCCGGACCAGCCGAAGTGAGGCACATTGGTCAAAAAGCTCCTGGGCGGAATAGCATTCAAGAACGTCGTGCTTTCCTTCGGGGAGAAAACCGCGCTCAAGGGCGTCTCGTTCTCGATTGCCCCGGGTACGAGGACGGCCATCGTCGGGCCCACGGCCGCCGGCAAAACACAGCTCCTGTACCTCATGGCGGGACTGCTCCGTCCGACTTCCGGTTCCGTGGAATTCGACGGAGTTCCTCTGGAAGAGTTCGATCGGGAATCCTTCCATTCGCAATTGGGCCTCGTCTTCCAGGACAGCATCGTTTTCCATCTCTCGCTCCGGGAAAATATCGCGTTCAGCAATACCGTGACGGATTCGAGCATCGCGAAGGCCATCGACACCGCGGAACTCCGGGATTTCTTGGATTCGCTGCCGGAATGACTGGACACGGTCGTTTCCGAGCGGGGATCCAGCCTCTCCGGCGGACAGAAACAGCGGATCATGCTGGCACGGGCGCTCGCTTTGAATCCCAAAATCCTGCTCCTGGACGATTTCACCGCTCGGCTCGACGTGGCGACGGAGACGAAAATATTGGACAACGTCCGCCGGAATTATCCGGACATCACGCTCGTTTCCATAACGCAAAAAATCGAAACCATACGGGAGTACGACCGGATCATCCTGCTCATGGAAGGGGAGGTGCTCGACGTCGGCACCCATGACGAACTCATGGCGGCTTCTCCCGAATACGTACAGATTTCCCATTCACAACAAAGCACCCATGCCTACGAATTACCAGCTTAACGCTTCGGAAACGGACCACCGGGGCGATTCCGTCATCGGATCCGTCCGGCGGTTCGTCCCGTTCCTCAAAGGGGAAGAACCGGCATTGTACCTGACTCTCGTGGCCATGTTGTTCAGTTCTTTGACGGCGCTCGCGGCTCCGGTCGTCATAGGCCACGTCATCGATACCGGCATCGCGACCCACGATTACCGCCAGGTCCTGACGTTTTCGGGAGTGCTTCTCGTTATTTTCTTGGTCGGAAGCTACGCGTCCTACGTCCAGAACAAGTCCATGGGCGGCGTTGGACGCCGGGTGCTTTTCGGGCTCCGGAATACGATTTTTGCCAAGCTCCAGGAGCTTCCGGTGGCGTTTTTCAACCAGAACCGCGCCGGGGATCTCATTTCCCGCATCAACAACGATACCGACAAACTCAACCAATTCTTCTGACAGTGACTCGTCCAGCTCGTGGGAAACCTGTTTCTCATGCTCGGAATCGGCATCACGATGCTGTTCCTCAGTTTCGAGCTCGGATTTTTTTCCCTGCTTCCGGCCTTTGGGATCGTCATCGTGACCCGGTTCGTTTCCCCCTGGGTCAAGCGAAAAAACCTCGGCAGCCTCAAATCGCTCGGCGATATCAGCTCCGATATCCAGCAGAGCCTGAGCCATTTCAAAGTCATCGTCGCATTCCACCGCTTGGACTATTTCCGCAAGAAATTCCTGGAATCGAACGAAATGAACTTCTCCGCGTCCGTGGCTTCCGGCCTCGCGAGCAACGTGTTTTTGCCATTGTACGGGTTCGCGTCCAACCTGGCTCAGCTCGTAGCCCTCTGCTTTGGCCTGTACCTGGTTTCACAGGGGGACCTCACGATCGGAATGCTGATCGGCTTTCAGATCTACGTCGTCAATTTTTACAGTCCGCTCCGGCAGATCGCCTCGATGTGGTCGTCGTTCCAGTTGGCTTTGGCTTCGCTCGACCGGATTTCCGAAGTTTTGAAAATGGAATCCGACATGATCCGGCTCGAACCCTCCGAAGTCGCTTCTCTTCGTGATCCCGTCCCCGTCATGGAATTCAAAGACGTGTCGTTTCACTACCCGGACGGGAAAAACGTCCTGAACGGCATAGATTTTTCTCTCGAAAAAGGCAAAACCTACGCGCTGGTAGGCCCGACGTGAGGCGGGAAGACCACGACGGCGTCCATTATGGCCCGACTGTACGATCCGTCGTCCGGCGCGGTATTTTTGGACGGTCGCGACCTGCGGACCTACGATGCCGACGAGCGGGCCCAGAAGATCGGATTCATCCTTCAGGAGCCGTTCCTGTTTTCCGGAACGATTCGGGACAACGTGTTTTACGGAAACGGGGAATTCTCCGCGTGTTCGGAAAATGAGCGCGACTTAGTACTGGAAAATATGGGCTTTTCCAAGCTCCTTGCCCGCTTTGATGGGGGACTCGACGCCAAGGTCGCGAACGGCGGGGAAACGGTGAGCCTCGGGCAGCGGCAGCTCATCGCCTTCATGCGGGCGGTGCTCCGAAAGCCGGAAATCCTCATCCTCGACGAGGCGACGGCCAATATCGACACGGTCACCGAGCAGCTCTTGGAAACCATTCTTGACCGGCTTCCGGCCAGTACGACCAAAATCATTATCGCGCACCGTTTGAATACCATCAAGAATGCCGACGGGATATTTTTCGTGAACGCCGGGGGGATCGTTTCGGCCGACAGTATGGAAACCGCGCTCGAAATGCTGTTGCACGGCAAGCGGGTGAGTTAGTCACTCGGCAAAAATACGTTGCAACGTATTTTTGCTGAGAGACTTAGGGGGAATAGGCTGCCGGAGTATTCGATTTCCCGATTGCGCAAATGGCGTTTGACAAACATGGATTTTCCATATACCTAATTCGTCCGAATCTCACGGAATACACCAATACCCAAAACGATTTGCCCCACGGCAGAAAGGAAAACGCAATGACTGAAAATACACGCGGCGCCTTCTTCGGAATCCTGATTGCCGGGGTCGCGGTCTCCGCGGCCTGGTATCTCACGGTTTCCCCGGGCGCCTCTACGCCGGATGTCCCGAACCCGATTGGCCATCCCGTGGCCGCTACCGAATCGTCGGCCGATCCTGTCTGTGCAACGAACCGGACCACGTTCCGGTACCTGAGCTGGAATCTGGGAAACTTCGGCAAGTCCAAATCGGACGAGACCATCGAGGCCATGGCGGATATCATTTTCGAATCCGGTGCCGATCTGGTGGCCGGGCAGGAAGTGAGCATGAACTATCCCGGCCCCCAAGCCGTGGCCAGACTTCAGGAGTCGCTTTCGAGGAGGGGTTTCAAGTGGGATTCGTTCCACAGCGACCCGACGCTCCCCAGGAATCCGAGTTCCGAGAGGTACGGGTTCTGGTACAAGCCATCGAAGTTCGAGACGAATCGCCGCGAAGCCCACCTCGTATCGGATTTGCGAGATTCCGTGGAGCGCGAACCGTTCACGGCCGAGTTTCTTACCCGGGCGGGGAATTCGGTACGGGTATTCCAATACCATGCCGTCCCCGCCAAGAAGAATCCGTCGGCAGAGCTCGACGCGCTGAAACTATCGAACGAATTCAAGATGGAAAAATCCGCGCCGGCAATCCTGTCGGGAGACTTCAACCTCTCTCCGAAAGATACCGATCCGCGGTTGGTTCCATTGGGTTTCCGTTCGAATATCCAAGGGCTGACTTCCCTCAAACAGTCGCCGAAAGACGGGGAACACCTCTTCCGACAGTACGACAACATCTACACCCACGGCAATATCGTCGTGTGTTTTTCCTCCGTCATCGATTTCACGAGCCGGTATCCGGCTCCGATATCGGCTGACGATTTAAGGAAGGCACGCGCCATCAGCGATCACTTGCCCATGGTTATCGGATTCCAATTCGGCCAGTGATGGCGAGAATCGGGGTCTGCTGAAATCCCGGGGAACCCGGGATTTTTTTGACGAATACCCTATTTTGTCTATGATACCGCTATACCCAACGGGAATTGGTTTTCGGTTGGGTATACAATAGGTATTGCCGACCGGAACCTTTCCCGTTTTTCATGGAGAAGGTTCCGATCTGAAACATCGGCTGAGTGACCAAAAAAAGGAGCAAGTATGAGTATCGGGTTTGCGCTTTCTCATTTCGCCAGGATATCCGGTATCGGCGAAAACATGGTTTCCGGCATCAGGTTCGCCCTGATGGAAGGAGGAAGGAATCCGTCGGAGTTCCAGAAGGCGATCGATATCCCCCAGATGCCAGCGGTTCTAACCGAACAGTGCGTCAGGTATATCGTGTCGAATCCCGGAATTCTCCAGCAGTTGAACGACTGTCTGATGGTGGAAAAAGGAGAAAATCTGGAATTTGTGTACTGTCCCGCAATGGGGTTCAAAGTTGCACCGAGTTTCTAAAAAAAGAGCGGGCCGGAGAATTTCTCCGGCCCATTTTTTTCACGGCAATAAGGATTCCTTTCGTGCTTCCCGTGAGGGTAATGCCATTGGGTATTTTCTTCGGAATTCGAGGTATTTCGCGATACCGATTTGCTTTTCCGGAAAAACCCTCCTACACTGTTTCCCGTATCTTATCCCCTCATTTCCGCGCATATGAAACCGACCCTCATTTCCGCCAGGCAGTCCCTGGCAGCCGTTGGCGTTTTCGCCGCCACGGCGCTCCTCTCGTTCTGAGCCTCCAGCGAAGGGCTCGTCCTGAACTCCACCCCCTACGCCGCGAGGGATGCCGCCGCCGACGCGAAGCTCTCCTCTCTCACCGACGGCAAGTGAGCCGCCATCCTCGACGGCCTCGTCGCCAAGGTCAAGGCGAAGTCCGAAGCCCAGGCTGGTTCCCCCGCGGACAACGCCAAGTACGTCGCGTACATCGACGGGTACCTCGCGAAGCTGAGCAAGCTCGACGATACCGTCAGGGCAGCGCACGGTCCCGATTACGCGTTCCTCTTCCAGTACGTCTACCCGAGGGCGGCCGAGCTCCGGGACGACCATGCCGCTTCCCTGACCGACCTCGTCGGGCTCATAGGAGGGCTTACGGAAACGGGATCCGCTTCCGGAACGGATACCGTTTCCAATACCGGAACTGCCCTCACGGCTACCGAAACCCTCGTAAGCGCCGCCTACCGGGATATCCTCGGACGCGATTCCGATACGGGCGGGCTCGCATGGTGGGTCTCGCAGGTCGATACGGGAACCCTTAAGGCCGACAAGCTCGCCTTGACCATGGCATGCGCCGCCAAGGGCGGAAGCGATACCGACGGGACGAACGCGAAGGCTTGGCTCGCGAGGACCGGAAAGGGCTGCGATGCCGGCACGGGAAATGCTTGCACTTCCTGGACGTATGTGCCATCCGAAGCTTGCCGATACGATGGTAAGCAGAAAGTTACCGCGAGTTCGCCTTCTCCTGCCGGATGTGCCGGTGGGACGCCGTTTACGGAACAAAGATGTTCATATGCTTCATCCACCTATCCAGGCTGTGACGCTTTCGATATTACGCTCTCGAACGGACAGGTATGGGCAGCCTGCAATGCAGGGGCCACGAAAGCCTATACCGGCGGGAATCTCTTGAGCTGCAGCTGAAAGGAGGACTGCAATCTCGCATCCCGCGATGTCCTCGGAGGGATTTATCAATGGGGACGTAACGACAACGTAGCCACGAAGGGAAACCCTACCACAAAACCCGCTTCCAATGGCATCGCGTGACACTCCAACTTCATCATGATCGGGGATTGTGGGGAAAATGACGGTCGTACGTTCGGCATTCCCGAGTGCGTGAAATTTCACTACCTGGATTGGAATGAAACGTCATACGACGATTTCGTAAGCGGCCAACAGAACGACAATTTCTGGGGCGGGTCGGCATCGTCCCGTAGTCCGACAACGATTAAATTTTCCGATCAGAGCGCCTCGGACCAATCGCTTATGAAATGACCTTGTGCTTCGGGCTACCATGTGCCAACCTCGCAAGAATGGTCATGGGCATTAGCGGCTAACAGCAACTATGGCAAAGACCTTAACCTCAGTCCGGCGGGGTACCGCGATCCCGCTAATGGCGAATACCAAGGGCAGGGGGAAATGGGATGGTACTATTCCTCAGAACCCCGACAGACGTTCTCTGTCGGTTACCGGAGATCGGTGCCAATCCATGTCAATACCAATCGAGTTTCGTCTATTTATGGCAATTCCACTAACGACTCTGATAGAGTGTCTATAGGTACTGGCAATCGCGCGTCAGGAATGAGCGTAAGATGTATCAAGAATTAGTTCCAATGAAAAGATTCCCGTTCCTTCAAGAATCTTCCGTTCCAAAACGACCGGATAGAAAAATCCGTCTGTCTTGGGCAGACGGATTTTTCTATGGCAAGCCAGTCCGGGCTGGGCAACCCGATATTGCGTGAGCCAGCTCAGCAAACGGTTTTTTTTCTATGGCAAGCCTATTCTTCCGAATCGAAATATGCCGTGGGAATCGAACGCGTATCGTCAAATCCAGTCAAACACTAACGATTGTGCATTTCATCCGCAAAATCCCCCAATCGCTTCCTCGTCTCATCCGCCCCCAACGCCCGCATCATCTCGTACAAATCCGGAGAATTCGTACCCCCCGCTACCGCGACCCGGATGATCATGGCATAGTCCCCGAATTTCCCCACGCAGCCTCCCGCCTTGAATTCCGCGCCGTCCCGGGCGAATTTGAATTTTGCGGCTTCCTCTCGCATCCAAGATATCCAGTCGTTCGCGTTCATTTCCAGGTCAAGATGTTCGATATAATCGTTCACGACTTCGATAGCCAATTCTTTCGGCACGGGAAGCGCGATACTCCCGCGCGCCGATTTCAGCGCTTCGAACGCTCCGCGTAAAAACGGCGCGAGGTAGGCCTCGACGTCCGAAAGCCGCGTGAACTTCTTCGGGTCCCGTTCGGTTCCGCGTTGGATGCCAATGGCCCGAAATGCCAACTCCCGTTCGGCGATCATCATCGCGTGCAGTTCCGGCCGGAATTCCCCTGTCCAGTCGAGCATCTGCGCGAACAGTTCCTCGTTCGAGAGATGCGATAGGTGGATATTGCTGACGGAATCCAATTTCTTGAGGTCGAACAGGGCTCCGGATTTCGGCATTCGGGCGAAATCGAACACGTAGTCGGAGAAGGGGAGGTCCATGTTTTTCATTTTCCAATCCTCGAAGCCGGAATCAAAAATGCCGCAGAGATAGTTCTTGATGGCAAGTACCGGGTACCCCGCTTCGAAGAAAAACGCGACGTTCGCTTCGGGATCCTTTCTTTTGCTCAGTTTTCTCTTGTTGCCGTTCTCGATTTTCATCAATTGCGCGGTGTGGGCGTATTTGAGCACCGGAAGGTCAAAGGCACGGAACAACTGGTAGTGGAGGGGGAGCGACGGCAGCCATTCCTCCGCCCGCATCACGTGGGTAGTACGCATCAGGCGGTCGTCGACCAAGTGCGCGAAGTGGTACGTCGGTATCCCGTTTTTCTTGAGCAGCACGGTATCGAGAAAATTATCGTCCATTTCGATGGTTCCCCGGATTTCGTCGTAGACCTTGACCCGGGAGCCGATGGCCGATGGCGCGTGGAACCTCAGGACGTACGGATCCCCGGCTTCGATCCTCGCGACGACGTTTTCGCAGGATTCGTTCCTCCAGGGGGAATAGTTGCCGTAGATGCCGGGAATTTTTCCGATGGCCGCTTGCGAATCCCGGATTTCGGCGATTTCGCCTTCCGTGAGGAAGCAAGGGTAGGCGAGTCACTTTTCCACGAGTCGCTTTGCGAATACGTGATAGAATCTCGCCCGTTTGGATTGGGTGTACGGACCGTAATTCCCGATTTCGGTACCGTTTTCCCCGATGGCTCCCTCGTCGATTTTTACCCCGAACCTCGTGAGTCAGGAGAGGATGTCGGCCACTCCGGTTTCCGTCTCGCGCTTGTCGTCCGTGTCTTCGATCCTCAGGAAAAATATCCCGTTTTTCTGATAGGCGAGCTGGGTGGAAATGAGTGCCATATACAGCGCTCCGACATGCAAAAATCCCGTTGGGCTCGGCGCGATTCTCGTGACGAAATCCTGGGGCCTCGGAGGAAACATCGCTTCGAGATCGGCGACGGTTTAGGTAACTTCGGGAAACAAAAGATCGGCGATCCTTTGGGATTCTTCGGGGGAGAGCATAGGGTTCGGATTACGGAATTTAAAACCAATTCCTGTTGGGTATACCCGGAATTGTATCGAAAATCGGTTCGAATACAAGTGGGTTATCCCCGGTTTTCCCGTATCCCCAATGCCTTGCCGTCCAAAGTGCCCCCGTATCTCTCCAGCCATTCGAATTCGGCCTTCTGGGCGAGGTACATGGCTCGGCGCGACTGGAATGCAGCCATTTCCTCCCCGTCGCTGCCGTTGCCAGGCGCGAACGCTTCTGCCCAACGCTCGAACGAATCGGGGATATTGCCGAAAACCGGGAATTCGAGCGCCTGGAAATAGGCGAGGAATTCCTCGGGAGGATCCTTCAGTCCATGGCTCTCCACTACGCGTTTCGAGAGCCGGAATCCGGATTTTTCCGACCGTTTGGAAAGGGATTCGGGACGGGGAAAATGAACGCCTCATTTCCGGTCGATCGCGATGATGGGGCAGAGCGGGGCGATGGAAGGCAGGACCGTGTTCCGGAATATCGATTGCCCCCAGTATTTTTCCGCGATCTTGATATAGTCGAAATAGTCGCGTATGCTCCGGTACGCGTGGGAATCGCGGGGGGCGACGTCCACCGGGTAGGCGAGGCGGTCCGACGCGTCGTTCGCTACGTTCAGCACGTGGTTGCCGGCGATGATGAACCATTGGAAGCATGCCTCGTTCGGCATGATTCCCCATACGGACCCAAATACCCCGCCCGCCTTTTCGAATTTGGAAATCCTCGTAGGCAAATCCCCGCGTTTTCCTCACGATATCAATCGTACCGTATCGGTTTCTTGCAGTTCGCGTACCATCGCATGGGCGAGATGGCTTGATTGTCGGGAAATCAGGTCGATGTGCCCTCATCGGAGTATCGTTTCGACGGCATGCGTGATATCGTTGCAGAATCAGAGGGGATACTGCTCCGCCCGGGTAAATCATTGGGTACGTTCCGAATTGGCATCGAAAGATTTCCCCGTGATTGCCCGCATGGCGCCATCGACGGCCCACCGGACCTTGAGGGAGGCGTTTTCCAGTTCGGATGCCTCGAAATGGGCATGGAACAATTGTTCTTGGGCACGGTCGTACTCGGAGTCTTCTTCCATTTCGATGAGTTCCTGCGCATGGTCGGTCTGCCTTCTGCTTCCCGATGGTTTCGAGGGGTCTGGTTTCATGTTCCGTTACGGTTTAGCAAGGGTAGGGATATTCAAAATTCGTCGGTGTGAGGCCGGTTTTTACATTATTCCTTTTCATTGCAGAGACTCCTATACCTATACGTGATTATCGTATAGAGTCAATATTTTTTGAAGCGTTCGGATATTCCTATGCCGGGAATAGGCCTTCTGGTTGACAGTCGGACTTTTTCCAATATACATACATCAAATCCAACACGCGTCAAGCCATTATTCCCCTTGGATTCTCCAATTGCACCATATGGACAATATCATTGATTTCCGTCGGGCTTCCGCCTCCCGCGCGGAGCGATCTACCTGAGTCACCCAGCTGATTCCCGCTTCGTCGGCAAAGGTTTCCCAATTGGTGCGACCCGAGCCGAAATACCGTATTCATCCGGAAAGAATCCGGCAACATCTCGATGTCTGAGCCGAACTGTTTTTCGAAAAACTCATGCGGCTCGGCCAGGTGACCGTAGAAAACCGGTCTTCCAGTATTTCCTTCGATTCCATGCTGAGGGTCGATGATGCCGAGGGGGATTCGCTTTCGTTCCCCGTTGATAATTTCCTCCGCCTTACCATGCCGGTACCTTCTGACGCAACTCCCGAAAACGTCGACGATTACCTGGTGAAAATCCTGACCGGTTGGTCGATTCAAATAGGAATGTGCCAAGAGTATGACGAAAGCGATACGTTCGAGCAGTCGGAACTGGACGAATCGGAACTCTCCGCGTTTTTTCCGGAAAACGTTCCCGTGCTGCTCGATGCGAACCATCCGGAAGAAAACGTGTACAGCTGTTTTTTCTCCGAAGCACAAAATTATACCGCGAGCATTACGGCCGAATATTTTCTCAAGCCCGTGGAAGCGTCCTTGCTAGAGCTCATGTGCCTGGCCCGCAACGATTTCGTCGATGCGGGAAATTCGCTGAAATCCAACGGTTTTATGGAACTGGAACTCGAAATGAAGAACGGCATCCGCATTACCCAGATTCCCTTGGCGTTGGTCGATCGCATCCTTGCCGAATCCATTTTGAGAAAATCCCCCCTTACGATCCATTTCGAGCCCGAAACCCGCATCAGAAAATACTGCTTTGCCCAAGTGTATCCCAAGGTGAATCCGATCCTGTACGAAAACGATACTGACGACGAGTAAGTCTCCAAGCAAAAATAAGTTGCAACTTTTCCGCGTATGCATGAGGCATCAGGCAAGGCGACTCTTGTGCAGTGGAGTAGACTCCACAAGCATGAGGCAACGATGGCTGATGCCTCATGCATACGATGGGAAAGCGTAAGTTATTTTTGCTTGGAGACTAAGCGGGAAATGAACGGAACCTCCGGTTATCCCCGTCATTTCCTCCGTATCGACAAATGGGAAGTGGAATCGCTTTCTTGCGGCGGAGTCGCGAGTTCGTCGTGATAAGCGATGACTTTGTTTCTCCCCGTCTGTTTCGCGTGATACAGGGCCTTGTCCGCCTGTTCCATTATCGTGGACTGTTCGTTTCCCGTGAGCGGGGAGTCGTCGTTTTCAAAGGAGGCGACGCCTATGCTTATCGTAATCTGCGCGGTAGGCATAGACCCGTCGCCGTTTTCGAATTTCGAGAGTTTCCGCTCTATCGCCATCCGGAGCTCTTCGGCGATGGCATGGGTGACTTCCAAATCCGCCCCGATAAGCTGGATGGCGAATTCCTCGCCTCAGATTCGGCCGATTTCCCCGTGCATATGACTCTTCTCGTCATCGTTGTTGACGTTCATTTCCCGCAAGATTTTCCCCAGTTTCCTTTCGAGCGATTTCGAGATAATCTGAAGCGCCTTGTCTCATCCCGAATGCCCGTATCGATCGTTGATACGCTTGAAGTGGTCGATATCGATAGCAAGAATCGATTTCTTCGCGAGCGGATACTTCCGGAGCAATGCTTCGGTTTTGGAAAAAAATCCCCTCCGGCTGTTGATCCCGGTAAGCAAATCCGTCTGGATCATGGAAATGTGCTTCCGGATCATGAGGCTGTTTTCTTGGAGTATGATAACGTACTGCAGTTGCGAAACGATGGCTCAGAGATATTGCAGTACCTGGTTCACGGCCCTGCGGATACTTTCCAAGGATCCTATGGAACCGTCGCCTCTCAAGAATTCCACGTGGCCGATAACCTTTCCCTCGACCACGACCGGATAGATTTCTGATCCTTCCGGAAATGGGAAATCCAATTTTTCTTGGCTCACGATACTTCCGTACCCGATTTCCCGGTCTTTGCCGAAGCGCGAGTCCATGAGGC
Organism: uncultured bacterium; assembly: GCA_903908595.1. Taxonomy (GTDB): domain Bacteria; phylum Patescibacteriota; class Gracilibacteria; order BD1-5; family UBA2023; genus CAIVSN01. The sequence continues at coordinate 13,344 of CAIVSN010000158.1, read as the reverse complement.
CATACGAGGTTTCGAACAAAGCGAGGAACAGGTCGGAATCGTGCATTTCTGCCGTGGAATCCGCCGACATCGGGAAGTGGTATTTCATTCGGCAGCGGATTTTCTCCGGCAGGGTGTTCAGGATATAGTTGAACAGGCCGATATAGTCGCCGATATCGATTTTGCCAAGGTCTTTGAGTATGGTGTCGACGCTTTTAGAAACGCGCTTGGACATTCTGAGTTCCAGTTTCGTTTTCAAGAAGCTTTTTTTCATACGATCGAGCTGCTCGGCCTTTTCGAAAAGCAAACGTTCCTGTTCCAAAATTTTGATTTTCAGGCTCTCCACTTCCCCCGCAAGGGTATCAACGGATTTGGTATTCCGGGAAATGGAAAGGTCGCTGGCGGTTCCCGTTCGTGGCGTCGCGACGATATTTGCCTCAGGTATGGCTTCGTTACTTTTCAACATAGGTTGGTATCGGATAATTTTTCGATGGGTAGTACGATACCCGAATCATATCAAATATTCCCGGAGAGGCAAACCCTTGTGTTATTTTCCGGGAGGGTTCGGCATGTGCCCCGATGCGTTCGGGAAATTTTGTTTTCCCCCGTTTTGGCTTTGCAACTTGAAGAATTTAGCTTACCATATGCCGGTATTTTTTTTAACCCATATTCTTATGAAATACCAAAAAAGCATTTCCGCGCTGGCCGCAACTACTTTTGCGCTCGCAAGCTTATCCGCCACGTACGCCGCAAACATGACCACGGACGTGGGCGGCATGACCAGCGGATATGACGTCCAGGGAATGAATGTCAACGAAATGACGGACAACGCGCTCGATACCGATTCCATGGACGACGAAGGGCTCTCGAATTCCGATCTCTTCGAGGTCAGTTCTCCTACCGTCCACCAGGGCGATTTGACGCTCAGCAACGTCGGTGAAATCGATATCTCCGACGTGCTCTACGTTTACGGCAACATGAACGTCAGCAACGCTGATACGTTCAAGGTTACCGGCAAACTCCGGGTTACCGGCAAACTTACCGTCAGCAACGGAAGTCTCGACGCTACCGGAGGCAAGGTCTACTTCGGAAAGAAAAGTTTTTCCAACGGATCCTTCAAAGGGAAACAAAGGAAGGTTCCAACCGTTCTAACGAAGCTCGACCCGATTCTCCGAACCGATATTTCCGAAGAGGAATACGCGGCGCTCCTGGATACGGCAAAAGTTGCCGCCAAGGAATACTCGGCCCTCGTCAAGGAATTAGTGGCCGTCAGAAAACAGAAAGGAGATACGGCCGGCGTATCCGAAAAGATCCTCCAAAACCGGACCGATTTCTACAATGAAGCGGAACAATACGTCCAAGAAGAGGATATGGGAATTTTCGCGAAAATCGAGAAGGCCGATATGGCCGCCGCGAACAAGAAAATCAAGATTACCCTCAGTACCGCAACCCGGTAGCTACCGTTCAACGAATGCCGAATCCGGTCCCGTTTGCCAGAAACCCAGCCTCATAGCTGGGTTTCGAAGTTATATGGCTCCGTATTCCGCTTTCGAATTCTCCCTTTATGGCGCTCCGAATCGAGATTGCCGGAACTCGGTGCCAAATTCATTTGGTTTTCCCGCGAAATCGATATAGTTGTGTCGAAAAATATTTCAAGTTTTTATTATGGCTCCAAACGAAACCGTAATCCGGTTCAACAAGGTCGCGTTCGAATTCAGCCCGCAAAAGGTGATACTCGACGAGGCGGATTTTTCCGTGAGATCCGGGATGAAGATGACCATCATGGGCCAGAACGGCGCGGGAAAAAGCACCATTTTCAACATGATCATGGGTCAGTTCAAGCCTCGGTACGGGACCATCAACATCGATAAGAACCTCCGGATCGCGATAGCGCAGCAAGTTGTCGATCCCGCCGACAAGCCGCTTACCGTCCAAGCGTTTTTCCGCAAATATTTCGCGGACGACTCGGTGTACAACATCGACGCGAAGATCGCGCAGGTCCTTGAAGTCGTCAATCTCAAGGCGCCGCTCGAACGCGTGATCGGTTCGTTTTCCGGCGGACAGCAGGCCAGGCTCCTGCTCGCGTCTGCCCTTATCCAGAATCCCGATATTCTCCTCCTCGACGAGCCGACGAACAATCTCGATCGAGATGGCATCCAGCATCTGACGGATTTCCTCATCGCGTACAAGAATACCTGTCTGGTCATTTCGCATGACGCGGATTTTTTGAACGCGTTCACGCACGGGGTCCTGTATCTCGATATTTTTACCAAGAAGGTCGAGCAGTACGTGGGGGACTACTACGACGTGGTCGAGCGCATTTCCGCCCAGATCGAGAAAGAAAACATGAAGAACGCCCAGATGGCAAAAATCGCCCAGCAGAACAAGGAACAGGCCAACGTCTTCGCCCACAAGGGGGGAAAACTCCGTCTCGTTGCCAAGAAAATGCGCGAGAAAGCGGAAGAAATGGAAGACAACATGGTCGACGTTCGGCGGGAAGACAAGACCATCCGAGAATTTTCCATCCCGATGCAGCAGGATATCGGCGGGGAAATCCTCGGTATCCGCGAGTACAAGATCATCGTCGACCATCGGCCGATACTCAAGGAAGCAACCATTTCCCTCAGGAAGTGAGAACACCTCCTGTTGTCCGGCCCGAACGGGATAGGGAAGAGCACCCTGCTCGAAACCCTCGCGAACGGCACATCCGATGGAGCGAAAATCGGCGAAGGCGTCCGGGTCGGATACTACCGGCAGGATTTCTCCACGCTCGATTTCGAACAGACCGTGTACGATTGCCTCAACCAGGCAATGATCGATTCCGGCGGCATCGTTTTGGAGCAGAAGCTCCGTTCCACCGCCGCGGGCTTCCTGATCAACGGGGAAATGATGAAGTCCCAAATCAAGTTCCTTTCCGAAGGTCAGAAAGGATTGGTTTCCTTTTGCCGGCTGATGCTGCTCGAACCGGGATTGCTCATCCTCGACGAGCCGACCAACCACATCAACTTCCGGCACTTGCCGATTATCGCGAAGGCGCTGGACGAATACGAGGGCGCGATGGTGCTCGTGTCGCACGTGGACGAATTCGTTTGGCAGATCCGGATTGACGAATACCTGGAACTCGGAAGTTAGCCATGGATCCCGTTTCACCCGATTCGCGAGGCGGAATGGGGGCGTACTTGTTGCTTTGTGCCGACGGGACGCTCTACGCGGGCGCGACCAAGGATATCTCGAGAAGGGTCGAGGAACACAATGCCGGTCCGACCGGCGCGAAGTATACCCGGATGAGGAGGCCGGTGACATTGGCATATTTCGAGGAGGCCGGCAATTGGAGCGAGGCTTGCAAGAGGGAACATGCGATAAAACTCCTTTCCCGGAAAAAGAAGCTCGAACTGATAGGGAACGGCGCGAAATAATTTTGTTTTTATTTTTCGGAATTTTCGTACAATGCTCGGCAAGTATTTCTTTTTATCCTTTCTTACATGTCATACTTTGTCATGGCGTTCAACAAATACGCCGAATTCAGCGGTCGATCGACCCGGTCGGAATATTGGTATTTCGTGTTGTTCAATTTTCTCTTACAGGTAGTGCTTCAGATCGTTTTGGCCTTTGGTGCGTATAGTGGGAAGAATATGGGAATTACTACGACCTTATTCGGCATTTATGCGCTGATTATTTTTATTCCTTCGCTTGCCGTTGCGATACGTCGGCTCCATGACGTTGGCAAAAGCGGGTGGATGCTATTGATATCATTTGTGCCGCTCATAGGTTGAATATGGCTTTTGGTACTTATGGTTACCGACAGCGACCCGGGTTCCAACGAGTACGGCCCGAATCCAAAGGAAATCAGCATCGGCACGTACGAGCCCGTTTCCGCTCAGGCTCCCCGCAAGGACGAGATATCCATAAATGACCTGTAGGACTCCTGCAAAACGCGAACTCCTTGTCAATTTCTCCGCTCCTCGTTCGACGTACTTGCCAGTACGCCTCACTTCGGTGCTCGAAATTGACTTCGGATTTCATCGTTTTTCAGGAGTCCCCGAGTCTTCGTTTTGCGACATTTGTAGAAAACATACCTGCCGAACCCGATTCGGTATTTGTTTTTTCCTTGATTTAGAAAAAAAACTCGATATTCTGTCATGTCGTAATCATTAACTCCAAAAACCATGCCGAACATTCTCTACGTCCACGCTTCACCCCGCGCGGAACGATCGCATTCCCAGGTCCTCGCGGACCACGTCCTTTCCAAGCTACCCGGCAAGGTTACCTCCAGGGACGTTTCCAAATCCGTGCCATTCGTCACCGATAACCAGATATCCCACATGTACGGCTTCGCTCCGTATGGGACCCTCAAGGGGGCGGATAAGGACGCGGTCGATTATCAGGACGCGGTCGTTGCCGAGATTCTCGCGGCGGATACCGTCGTGCTTTCCGCTCCGATGTGGAACCTCGGGATGCCCGCTTCGGTGAAGGCGTGGTTCGACCAGGTCATCCGGGTCGGACAGACGTGGAAAATGTCGGACGAAGGAAAATACGTTGGTCTCGCATCGCAGATTACCCGGGTCGTCATCGTCGGAACGAGCGGGGGAATTCCTGCCGGTGCCGGTCATCCGTGGGACTTCTATACGGGTCACCTTACCGCGCTTTTCCAATTCATCGGAGCCAAGGAAGTCAAAATATTCTGGGCAACCGGAAACAATGCCGAAGTCATCGCGCCGCACATCGAAGTGGCCAAGAAACAGATCGACGAGTATTTGAAATAGTTTCCGAATCAGTATACCCAATAGGAATTGGTTTTCGGTATTTTACGGTTACGGATTCGGAACAGGTTTTATTTTTCTTCTTTCGGGAGCTTATCGGGAATAAGTGACCGGAGAAAAAAATGAAAGATGTCCGAATATGTGACTGGAAAAACCGGGAAACCAATTCCTATTGGGTATAAAGCCCCCGTGGATTTCCACGGGGGCTTTTCTTGGAGTACCCCGCGGCTACAATCCCAATTTGTCGATCAGCTTATCGACCACGGTAAGCTCGCTTCCTTCTCATTCGGGAATGTACTGCAACATGAGGGTACGCAAATCGCCGATTTCCACGCCCGTTTCCTTGAGCATGTATACGGGAATGTCAATGGTTCGGAGATGGTTCTTTTTGAGCGCAATCCGCATGAATTTCGGTTCTTTTTCCTCGAATACGATTTCGAATCCGGATATCTGCCCATAGTCATAAAATACCTCCCCGACCCCGATGCCGTTCTGGTTGATAACGGCCTTTGAGCTTTCCGGAGCGTTGTTTTCGAGAAGCACGTACACGCCGACCATGATGAATACGACCACGGTAAGCGCGTAGATTTGGCTTATGGCTCACCAAATGGCGAGCGAAAGCATAGAAATGCCCGCTACCATGTACCAGCTCGCGGAGTGCGTCTTCCTCCCTGGGATAGTCCATTCGTACATATTAGAAATTGTCGATTATGAAATTGATAATGAACCATCCGGATACGGAAATCACGAATCCGACGATGCCCGCCGTGACGATTTTTTTCCCGGCTTCCTTGTCGTCCGCTACCGCTCCGTAGCCGATTCGGACGGCTCCATAAATGATCATGATCGTGGCGACGGTTCCCACGAGCCCAAGGATGAAGTTGGTCACGTTGAGGATGATTCCCGGTATGGATTCGAAGCCGAGGTTTCCGTTTCTCAGGTCATCGTCGTTGATTCCGAGCCAGTTCGAGGCGGCAAAAGCCGAATTCGGCAAGAGCAGCGGCAGTCCTAAAATAAGGAGAAAATGTTTGATTTTTCGTAGCATGACCGCAGTATATCCGATTTTCCCCAATTCCAAATTTTGCTCTCAAAGTCTTTTTCGTTATACTTGGGCCAATTCGATAAATACAGAACTTATGAAAATTTCCCTCAACTGGCTCGGATTGTTCGTTGACTTGTCCGGAGTCCGTACCCAATATGATTCCCGAGAGATGGCCCATCAATATTCCATTCATACGGCATCAATCGAAGGCATAGGGCAATCCAAGCGGTTCGATGGCGTTGTGGTCGGAAAAGTCCTCACGGCGGAGCGGCATCCCGAATCGTCCAAACTGTGGATATGCCAGGTCGATGTCGGGGGAGGGGAGCGTATCTTTCGTGCCGGGCTCCATGGCTATTACCATTGCAAGCCGGACGATAGCATGGTCGATACGGAGCAAATCCTCACCGGAGCCCCCAACGTCTATCCCGGAATGTATACGCCCGTCGCCGTGGTCGGCTGCCAACTGGCCCCGGATTTCATCATCGGGGAACGAAAAATGGCCGGGATGACCAGCCGGGGAATGATGTGCGGGGCCGACGAAATCGGCCTTTCGAATTCGAGTTCCGGCGGCATCATGGACCTGAATCTGGACTATGCCGTTGGATACCTCGATTCCGTCGTGGGGAAGCCGTTTTTCGACCTGACCGTCCCCGTCCTCTGAGCTTCCGGCGAGTCGACCGGAATTCCCCTGATCGATTGCGTATTCGAAATCGACAACGATTCCATTGCCAACCGTCCCGATCTTTTCGGCATTTACGGGCATTCCCGGGAGTTCGCCACGGTATTCGGGGCCGAACGGAAGCGACTCGACACTTCCGCCGTCACGAGCATCGCGGACGCTCCGCGTATCCAGGTAGAAATCCTGACGGACCGGATCTTGTCGTATAGCCTCGCGAAATTCGAGGGCATTTCCAACCGCGTTTCGCCGCTCGGAATCCAAATCCTGTTGGAACGTTCCGGACATTCGACCCACGATGCCGTCATCGACATGACCAACTACCTCATGACGGAGCTCGGACAGCCGATGCACGCGTTCGATGCGGATACCATCGCCGGACACGTTATCGTCCGCCAGGCCATAGCCGGCGAAAGCATCGTCGCGCTCGACGGCAAAACCTACGTCCTCACCCCCGAAGACATCGTGATTGCCGACACGGAAAAGCTCCTTGCCATTGCGTGAGTCATGGGCGGCCTGGACACGGGTATCTCCGCGGCCACCAGGAATATCTGCATCGAATCCGCGGTGTTCGACCCGGAGTCCATCCGGCGTACGACCCAACGGCTCGGGCTCCGTTCCGAGGCTTCCGCACGTTTCGAGAAGTCGCTCGATCCGACGTTTTCCGCCGTCGCGCTCCGCCGGGCGGTCCAGTTTTTGGAGTTCGCCAGGGTCGGGGGCACCGTCACCGGGAGTTCCGAGTACGTCAACGAATCCCGGGTGAATTCGATAACGCTGGCAATCACCCATGCGTATATCGAGAGCCGAATCGGCGATTCCATCGACGTGTCGGAAGTCATGAAAACCCTTTCCGATCTCGAATTCGCTCCCGCGATGTGCCGGGGGAATTTTGCCACCCTGTACCCCTCGAATGTTTCGCTGGGGCACCGGGAGCGAAATCAGGCCATCGAAACGATCTACGAAGTCGTCGTGCCTTCCCACCGTGCCACGAACGACATGGGGAGTATCGATGACATCGTCGAAGAAGTCGCCCGGATCCACGGGTACGACTCGATTTCCGAATCTCCCGTGCCCGGAGCATTCGCCATCGCCCGGAGAAACGATTGGGGAATGTTCCGCAACGAGATCCAGAATTATTTCAGCGATTCCGGATTTTTCGAGGCGTACAACTATTCTTTCGGCAATGCCGAGAAGGACGCTGCGGCGTGAATTACGGATACCCAGGATGCCATCGTGATCCAGAACCCCGTCAACCCGGATTTCACGACGATGCGCCGTTCCATGGCACCGCTGTTGTTCGCGAATGTCCATGAGAATCTCAAACGACGGGCATCCGTCAAGTTCTTCGAGATTGCGAAGACGTACCGGAAGTCCGAAGGGGCCATGACGGAATCCAAAAAAATCGCCGGAGTGGTATCCCACGGCAGCGCAACGGAAATCCGAATGCTGTTGGACGGGCTCTTTGGCCGGCTTTGAGCGTCTCTCGACGTCTCGCAGGGTTCCGGCCTCCCGTTTCTCCACCCGAACATTTCGGGAACCTATTCGAACGCGGTCAACGCGGTCGCGAGTTTCGGTTCCCTCCACCCGAAGGTTTTGCGAAGTTTCGAGCTCCCCGAGACGACCTGGTATTTCGAGGCCGACATCGTTTCGCTGCTCGCTTCCGTTCCCCAGGATTTCAAATACGTCGAACCGGGCAAATCCCCGGGCATCTCCCGGGAGTTGAATTTTCTGCTCGACCGGACGGCGAGTACCGGCGAAGTCGCGAAGCTGATCGCCGCCGTCGATCCCCGTATCCGGAATCTTTCGGTTGCGGACGTGTACGAACATGATAGAATAGGCCGGGACAAGAAGTCGGTGACCTTCTCGTTCGTCGTCGAGGATGCCACCAAGATGATAAGCGACGAAGAAATCCAATCGTTGCAGAACGCCATCATCGAAAGCCTGGAACAAAAATCCATTCACCTCCGCCGATAAATGAATTCCGAAATCCCCGTTGCCGTCCCCGTGGACTATACCAAAGTCGATATCATCGTCGAAGAGATTATCGATACGGTTACGGGATACATGACCGGAATTTCCCGAGAGGTCGTACAAGAAGAAATATACAAAGCCTACCATTTCGCCCGAAAGGCGCACGAAGGCCAGTACCGCAAGTCCGGCGACCCGTACATCATCCACCCGACGGAGACGGCCCACATCATCACCATCCTCAAACCGGATCTGGTGACGATCCAGAGCTGTTTCCTCCATGACGTACCCGAGGATACGCCGGTTACCGTAGCGGAAATCGAAACGGAATTCGGCCCATCGGTCGCCCACATCGTTTCCGGGATGGAAAAACTCTCCAAGGTCCGGTACCGCGGCGAAGACCGAAATATCGGAAGCATGCGCAAGATGTTCATTGCCATGAGCGAGGATTTGCGCCTCATTCTCGTCAAATTCGCCGACCGGATCCACAACATGAGGACCCTGGAATTCCATCCGGAACCGGAGAAGCGCCACCGGATCGCTTTGGAAACGCTGAATATCTACGTTCCGATTGCCGATCGGCTCGGTATTTTCGACTTCAAGGAAATTCTCGAAACCGAGTGCTTCCGCATCCTGTATCCCGAAGATTTCAGGCGGATTACCGATGAATTGGCCGAGATGAAAACGGAACAGGACCTGTTTCTCACTCGGGCCACGGAACTCCTGTCGAGCATTTGTCCCGACGGAATCAAGATTTACGAAATTTCTTCGCGTATCAAGTCTCCCTACAGCATTTACAAGAAAATGACCCGCAAGGGATACGAATTCGTCAGCGAGATTTACGACCTGTTCGCGCTCCGGATCATCACGGAGAACATTGCCAATTGCTATGAGCTCCTGGGCATGGTCCACAACCAATACATGCCGAGCCCGAAGCGCTTCAAGGACTATATCGCGCTTCCCAAGCCGAACGGGTACCAGTCTTTGCATACCACCGTTCTCGGGTTGCTCCCCGAGTTCCGCAGGCTTCCGACGGAAATCCAGATTCGCACGATGGCCATGCATCGCCAGGCGGAAATGGGAGTCGCTGCGCATTTCGACTACAAGGAAACCGGTTCGTCCACGATTTCCCGGGATATTTTTTGGGTACAGGAACTCAAATGACTCATCGACAAAATCGAGGACGGGGATTTCATGGGGGAAATGAAGACGAACGTTTTCGACGACCGGATTTTTATTTTTACCCCGAAGGGAGCCGTTATCAATCTCCCGCGTGATTCCACGCCGATAGACTTCGCTTACGCGGTTCATTCGCAGTTGGGAAACCGACTTTCCATCGCAAAGATCAATGGCAAGGTATGTCCCTTGGATTCCATTCTCCACAACGGCGACCGCGTGGAAATCGTCACCGACAAGAATCGCCGTCCTTCCGTTACTTGGCTTTCGTTCGTCAAGACGTCCCGGGCCAAGGAGGTCATCCGTTCGGAAATCAACCGCGAGCAGCGGGAAATCCTCATCATCAAGGGAAGGATGATGCTTTCCGAATATCTTGAGAAACATTACGGAAAGGGGTTGGACAAAGACTTATCCCTGCTCAAGCACGTCGACGATCGCACGCTTGACACCAAGGGAAAAGAAGAAATCCTCCTTCAGATCGGCAACCTTTCCAGAAAGCCGAGTTCGCTGGTCCGTTCCATTGCGGAGTCGATGTCGCCCCAGCTCCAAAGGGAATTCCTCCCCATCCAGCAAAAGGCGGAACCCGTGGAAACGGGGTTCAAAAAAATCGAGGCGGAACATTCCTTCTGAGATCTGATTATCGGATGACAGAAAAATATCGCCTACCGCTTTGCCGAATGCTGTCATCCGGTTCCGGGCAGCCGGGTAGTCGGGTACGTTACCCGCCTATGAATCAAGATCCACCGGGTGAGCTGCAGCTCCATCAAAAAGGGAAGTCTCGATCGGCTTATCCCTTCGAACTGGTCCAATGTTCCGGTACAAAACACCAAGATGAGGATGGAAGTCCTTGTAGAAAACAAAATCTGAGTCCTGAGAAAGATTTCCGATATCTTCTATCTCATGCTCATCAATATCGAAGAAATTTCCCAGAAGGTAGAAGGAGAACACGGCGAGTTGGCCAGATTGTATCTGCTGGTGGCCGTAGACGAGGAAGATTACTACCTGTACGAACGCTTGGTCGAGCGTATGAAACTGGGGATCCCCGAATTCAAGGAAGCCCAGTTGACGGAGATGGTGTAATTCAAGAGGCTAGCCATCTCTATTTCACTTGATTTTCTTGAAAATAGGATATACCCAAAAGGAATTGGTTTCCCGGTTTTTCCAGTCACATATCCGGACATCTTTTATTTTTTTCTTCGGTCACTTATTGCCGATAAGGTCCCGAAAGAAGAAAAATAAAACCTGTTCCGAATCTGTAACCGTAAAATACCGAAAACCAATTCCTTTTGGGTATAAATGAACGAAGAGTTCGTGTTTTTCGGGAGGATTCCCAAGGCTTATCCTTTGAGCCCATAAAACCTCAGGCTGTTCTCGAAAACCGTCCGTTCCACCATTACCGCCGATTCTTCTCTCAATCCGCACAGGCATTCCAGCACGAACTTCGTATGGCTCGGCTCGTTCGTCTTTCATCGTACGGCTTGCGGGGAGAGGAATGGCGCGTCGGTTTCCACGAGTATCCGGTCCAGGGGGATCTTCGACGCGGCATCGCGGATTTCCGGGGCGTTCGGGTAAGTGAGGATTCCGCTGAAGCTAAAAAATATCCCGTCGGAATATTCCATGAGTTCCTTCGCGAATCCGTAGTTCTCGCTGAAGCAGTGGATTACCGCGCTTCTGATTTCGAATTTTTTAATGGCATCGATGGTTTCTTGTCTCGCGTCCCGCGAATGGATGACCAGCGGCAGGGAATAGTCCTTGCCCACCCGTGCCAACCGCTCGAACCAGTAGTACTGCTCGGAAATCTCCTTGGCCCGTTGGGCCGAATCCTCGCTCAGATAGTGCCGGTCAAGTCCGGTCTCGCCGACGGCCACGACGATATCGCGGTGTTCGTCGATCAGCATCCGGAGTCATATTTCCTGTTCTCCGTGGTATTTTTCCCTAACCTTCCCCATCGGTTCGCAGTCGGGAATGGATCCTTCGTGGATTTTCTTTCCGCCGGCCCGGTCCTTGGCCAGATCGGGGTTTTGGGCGTCGATGGGGTGGTACCCCACGGTCGCGTACCAATTGGCATATTTCCTCGCGAGCGATATGGCCGCGAGCGAACTCGGGATATCGCATCCGATCTGTACCGAGTGGGTCACGTTCGATTCGAGCATATTTCGGTGGATTTCGTCGGTTCGTATGGCGAGCTTCTCGAAATAGCAATGGGAATGGGTATCGAAAATCATGGTAAAAAATAGTAATTTGCGTAGAGTATATCCAAAAGCCCATGAAACTGAAAAATCCTGCCGAAATCACCGAAATCATCCGCGTCGTCGAACGGCTCTATGGCGGGAAAATCATCGAACTCGATTACGAAACCCCGTTTCAGCTCCTGTGCGCGGTTATCCTCTCCGCACAGGCGACCGATGTGGGCGTGAACCGGGCGACTCCCGCGCTGTTCGATCGAGTGCGCGTTCCGGCCGACATGAAGGCCATTTCCCTGGAAGAAGTTACCGAATCGGTCAGGAGCATCAACTATTTCCGAAACAAGGCCAGGTTCATTTGGAACTGCGGCCGCATTCTCGCGGACGAATTCGGCGGAACCATACCGAACGACCTCACGTTGATCCAAACGCTTCCCGGCGTCGGAATCAAGACCGCGAAAGTGGTATTGTCGGTCTTGTATGGACGTGCGTTCGTCGGCGTGGATACCCACGTCCACCGCGTATGCAACCGGCTGGGGATCGTCCGGACCAAAACCCCGGAACTCACCGACCGGGCTATCGAACGAAAACTGACGACCGAACAAAAACAGGGTATGCACCACCCGTTCGTGCTCTTCTGAAGGTACCAATGTACGGCAAGGGCTCCGAAATGTGCCGATTGCGAACTCAGATCCCGGTGCCATTTCTATACCCAATAGGAATCGGTTTCCCGGTTTTTCCAGTCACATATTCGGACATCTTTTATTTTTTTCTTCGGTCACTTATTCCCGATAAGCTCGCGGAAGAAGACAAATAAAATCTATTCCGAATCTGTAACCGTAAAATACCGAAAACCAATTCCTATTGGGTATACTAGGCTAATTCAGAAACTCTTCCTCGATCCTCTTCTTGAATTCCGCCACTTCCGCAGGAGTAACCCTTGGAGGATGCATTTCGTGGACGATTTTGTTCCGGAGCTTGTGGTACTTCCAGAAATACTCGACGTTCTTGTAATTCTTCCGCTTCTGGAGCATTTCCGCTACCGTTCCTCGGTTTCACAGGTCTTTCAGTATGAGCTCCAAAACCGTGTCGCAGCTGACGATCGCGGAGTGGGGGTCTTTGTTTGCCGCGTTGCTCAGGACTCACCGGTAATATGTTTTTTTTGACGGTCAAAGCTTTCTCGGATGGTATCAAAACAGGCTGTACGCGATGATAACCAGGAGTAAGCTGACGGGAATGGCGTAGATTATCATTAAATACATGCCGATACTCTATGAATTTTTTCAAAGTTTCCAATAGAAAAGGCTTTCCATATGCCGCTTTCGTTTTGAAATCGAAACGCGGGAGTCGGTTTGCGACGATATTTGCCATCGTCGCTTCGCCGCTTTTCGCAGTTTTTTCACGGTGGTTCGTTAGTCTCTAAGGGCTTGTAAATAAATAATTTGTGATATTTATGATTATGGATACCATGTCCGCATGGATAAACAATCAATGGAATCGCTCGTTCGAAAGAAGTACGAGATCCTGGATCCGCTCCTGAACGAGCGGTCCCGGCGGATA
>CAIVSN010000157.1 GCA_903908595.1 uncultured bacterium | reverse complement strand
TGTCAAAGCATTCGACCCATAGGAGAATAGGATATATTTTTCTTCTTTCGGGAGCTTATCGGGAATACGTGACCGAAGAAAAAAATGAAAGATGTCCGAATATGTGACTGGAAAAACCGGGAAACCGATTCCTGCTGGGCATAAACCTCCGGGACGAGACTGGGAGGAGGAGCTTTATGTGAAAAAAGGTGTCAAGCGGAAAGTTTTGGGTATGATGGAGGGGTTGATAGTTACAAAATTCATAAACTCAAAGACTTAACTCCCCATCTATGAAACATTCTATGAAACTCCCCAAAATACTCGCATTATTATCGATTGCACTGACCACTTCGATCTTAAATTCCTGTTCAATGCAAGAATGAGCGCAAAAGCCAGAGGCGCTGTCCACGTGAACGGGAACGAAAACCGAAGCTGTCCAAGAAAGCATTTCGGAAAGTTTTTCCGGAACCGTTGATTGCCATCTCATATGGCACGATCAAGACCTCAGTGTTGATTATTTCAAGGAAACTACCGGGCCTATTGATTGCGCCTCGTTCGAAACGTTTGATCCGGAAAATGGAACTTTCCATAAAATCGCCAAATTGGAACCGGAACCAATAGAATGAAGTTATGCAAAGGACAAGGGCGGATACTATTCGTACTTCGCTTCATATGGCGGATCTACTTTCGATTACATACGAACCACCACGGATCCGGGCGCAGCAATGAAGAGCATCGATGGCGTTTGGTACGTGAAGGATTCGAAAAACCTCTACTACGAAGGAAGAAGGTTGGAAAACGCGGACGAAGGAAGCATGAAACTCGTAAAAACTGACTCTGCGGCCACCGAATCGAGGGTATTTTCGGACAAATGACACGTATGGTTCGGGGGGAAGCCCGTGAACGGGGCTGATCCGGCAACGTTCCGGGTGGTTGCCATCGGACAGGTCGCCGGGATTAACAATATTATAGGATCTGACGGGACCCACTGTTTTGACGTGAGTTTCTCTCGGCAGGGCGTCGTTTCTCGGTTTGAACGACCGGAAGATTTCGCGATTCCCGGATGTGATCCGAAGGGATTAAAAGATCTATGAAAGGGATTCCTTTCTGATGGGATCTCGGTATTCGCAAAAAGCGACGCAGGGTTGGGAGGATATGAAAAACTGAATGGCGCAGACCCAAAAAATTTTAAAATTCCCGAAAGCGACGGAATGCTCGATTGTTACCGCAATGGAAAATGGTTCAACTATTCCAATGACGGACCTACCCTATCCGGTTCCATCAATTGCGGGACCGCGAAATTTTTTGATGAAACCAAAGGTAAGTTTGATTCGCTGTCGCAAGCGACTTCGCGAAAAAGGGGGTACATAGAGGATGATAACGGCGCATATTTCGCCTTGGATATGAAAAGTTGCTGAGGCGAAGCATGCACCTTCACGAAGATTTCCTCCGAAACCGGCATAGCCGTATGGAATATATGAGGCCTTACTTTCGCGAACGATTCGAAGAATATATCTTACCGGGGAACAACCCTTACGGGGGCAGTACGGGGAAATCTCCGCGTATTGACCGAGAGCGGGGGCGAGTGGGGGGATATTTTCACTGACGGGAAGCGCGTTTGGTTCTGAGAGGTGGCTATAGAAAAAGCCGATGCGAAAACGTTCAAAGTCGTTTCCGGAATTACCCCAGGAACGTACGTATTGGCGGCGGACAAGAACGCCTGCTACCACCTTGTTTCATATGGAGGGGATTCTGGCCCGATTCCCGGGTGCGATCCGAAACATTTCCGGGATTTGTGAAAGAATTACTCTACCGATGGCAAAAGCGTATTTAATCAGATTACGAAGGTAGATGGGGCCGATCCGAAAACCTTCAAAGTTCCAGAATAGAATCGGTTGCAGATAGGAATATTTTATGAAAAAGGAAACCACGCAAGTACGATGGAAAGCAATCTGATTGGTGATTTTCGTAGGCGTTGCCATTTTTTCCGTATTTGCTTTTTGGGTAAAAAGATAATCCTCGGGCGTATAAATTTCTGCGGTGCGCAACATGCATCCTATCGGCTACGCGGAGGCAGGGAGAGAACTTGACTATCGGCCGCAATCCGATACGATGGCGGTACGCGGTGACATTGAGCCGCAGTACTTGATAACTTCATCCAAATGAATAAATTTGCCATCGCGTTGCTCGGTTTTATGCTCGTGGGCGTTTCTTCGGTTTTTGCCGGGGAAGATACCGATAGGATCTGCGCGGACGAGACCAAAATCGGGTTGCTCCACGAATCTCCCCAAATCTCGTATCCGGACGCCAAGGTCAGCATCGACACGGTATGGAAGAAATTCAATTCCGCTTCGGTAATGGAGTGACCGGCGGACCCGAACGAATATTTCAGCCTGTACTACGTCGTGAATATCCAGGCCGTATCGGTATACGGGGGAAATGTTCGCTCCGAACTCTACGTGTACAATTGCAAGACGAAAAAGGCAAAGCAACTCGCGTCGTACTCCATCGACCGGAACCAGGAAGATCATTACCGCGTAGATATCGTCGACAACGATACCCTGATCGTCGTGGGAAGGTCTTCCGGTATCACGATCTGACCCACTACGACCATCGTCGGATTCAGTCTCGCTTCGAATAAGGAGGTGTTCCGGTACAAAAATACCAAGGACTTGGTTCCAGAAGGAACGATACGGTGATTCGCATCGGGGAAGTGAGCATGGTATTTTTACTACGATGCCCCCGGCTATCGGAAATCGGCGGAAATATACAAGTTGGACAAGAGAACCAAAAAAATGCAAAAGCTGTAGGAATCGAGCGGATCTGCAAAAACTCGTATTGCATAAATACGAGTTTTTTTAAAACCCATTTCAAAAAATATTTGGGTTTTCCGCATCTTGGATAGGCTGGACAAGGGTTTCTTTACCGGAATATCGTTCTACGATACGGTCACGATCTTCCATTTCTTTTGTTCATTTATGGTACATCTCGATGAATTCCACAAACTCTATCGTTTCGCTGGCATGGTCATAGGCATATATGATTTAATTTTCATATGCTTCCGGAGGCCTTACGGAATATTGGGGAGTCCGATAGAAAGAGAGTCCGTAACTGATCGGATCGCCGATTCTTTTGGTTGCCTTATATGGGGTGTCTTCGTGGGAGTATTCACTCATCCAATTCGCTGTTTTATCCGCAAACATGCCGATGACACTGTCCATCTCTTGCGCTTCGGCAACACTGAAAGAGGAAAGGTCCGGTTCTACCAGCGGAATCAGCCTTTTCTGAGGGCACTCTCAAAAAGTGGAATCAAAAGCATGGAGCTGTTTATCGGCAATCATCTCTGCGATAGCACCGTCCATGACTGATGGTACGGGTCAAAATGGGAGTTTTACATATTGCGTTCCGGTAATGGACCGCTCCCCATTTTTCTCGTAAAAGTTAAAATCAGAGAAGTAGAGCAGTTTGTTCAGTATCGTTTTCCCGATATTCGGGCGTTGCCCACACTTTGAGAGTATATAGAGAAGCGCTTGCTTGAAGCGATAATTCGGATCATTTTCTTGGGTTCGTTGCATGGTTCGCACCTCTTCGGAAATACCGTTCAGGGCTAACATGGAAACTTCGAAATTCCTTGCAATATTTTCCAGTTCGTGCCTTTTTGGATCCCGGTTGCCAGACTCCGTCGCTATGTAGGTCATACGGCTTATTCCCATGATGGACGCCATATCGTCCTGGGATATTCCCGCTTCTGTACGGAGGTGCTTAAGCCTTTCCGCGATGGTTTGGAAGGTAGAAAGCATAAATAGGAGTGTTAGGAGTGTACGTATGGTACGGAAAATACAGTTTTATGCAAAAAATTATATAATAATATACAAATCAATAATAGAAATGTAAATAATAGCTGTCAATATAAGGTTTTCACTGTGAGGCTGTCTCAAAAATTCCGAACAAACCTGATCGGGATTTTTTTTAGGGCTATTTTTTTGATGCAGTGCATTTTGCTTATTCCGCGTGGATTGACGGCGGGAGCGAACAGAAGTGGAGAGTAGAAAACCCGGATATTGAAAATGTCCTTTCACCGAGTAAAGAGGCATTGAAATTGTTTTATGGTTACGCCACGTGAATCGTTAATTGGGATTTAAACGTTAAGTGTGAAAAATATTTCAAACGACGTAATGGGGAATATAAAAATAGCGTGTAAACGCAAAAAAGTCAGATACTCGCACTATCTGACTTTTTCACTTTTTACCCCCTCATCTTTTGCAGTATGAGAAATGTAACATCAGCCAGTGAATCACAAAATCACTCAGATACCAAGAGCAGACTCATCATAGACAGGATTGTCTCGGAAATGGGCATCTACAGCTTTCGTAGGTGTCGCCATTTTTTTCGTATTTGCTTTTTGGGTAAAAAGATAATCCTCGGGCATAGAGATTTCCAACGAAGCGCGAAATGAATGCTGCCGGCAAGCGGAAACAAGGAGGAGATCTTGACTATCGGCCGCAATCCGATACGATGGCGGTACGCGGTGAAATTGAGCCGCAGTACTTGATAACTGTATCCAAATGACCAAATTTGCCATCGCGTTGCTCGGTTTTATGCTCGTGGGCGTTTCTTCGGTTTTTGCCGGGGAAGATACCGATAGG
This sequence comes from uncultured bacterium, assembly GCA_903908595.1. Classification (GTDB taxonomy): domain Bacteria; phylum Patescibacteriota; class Gracilibacteria; order BD1-5; family UBA2023; genus CAIVSN01. Next base: position 24 of record CAIVSN010000157.1, on the reverse strand, counting down.
ATCTGCGCGGACGAGACCAAAATC
>CAIVSN010000156.1 GCA_903908595.1 uncultured bacterium | reverse complement strand
GAAAATGATATACTTGTATCGCTTCGAAAATTATTAATTTCGCATCGTATGTCATACGCTGTTTTCTTGGAACTCTTCCGCCAGATATATGGACCGAAAAAAGGAACAGTCGTCACCAGTGACGATACGTTTAATCTCCTCAGAGAAGAACTTCAAAAACTCATCCTCAAGGAACTGTATGAAATGGAAGAATTTCGGGATATTTATTTTATGGGAGGGACCAATTTGCGGATATCGTACGGCCTGGAGAGGTTTTCGGAAGATTTGGATTTCGCGATTGACTCCAAAGAAGCGGGTGCCTCTTTCGATATGGAAAAAATCCTTGGTTCCCTGGCTCGAATACTGAAAAAGAGATGATTTCAAATCGCCACGAAATCCGCCACGAAGACCAATGTAAAAAAATGATTCGTTTCTTTTTGAAGCATTCTCTCCGATTTGGGCATTTCTCCCATGAAAGATGAGACTATCAAGATCAAGCTTGAGATCGATGCTCACGCGCCGGATTTCGCCGCGCATACCGTTTCGGACGTACGACTCATGAACGGAGAGAATTTTTTCATGAAAATACATGATCTGCCCACTACTTTTGCCGGAAAAACCGGAGCTATCCTTCTCCGGGAGTATCCCAAGTGACGAGACTATTTTGATATCCTCTGGTACTTTCGCACCGTGAACGAACCATTGAATTTTTCCTATCTCGGGAGCGTTATCGAGCAGTATAACGCCTTTCCGGGTATCGAGAAAAGGGAGGTTCTCGGAGATTATGCAAATCTTATGGGGCTTCTGGATACCGTGTTCAAGAACCTGAAAAAAGAGGAATATATCCGCGATATGCAGAGATTCATCCTCTCGAAAAACAAGGATATTTTCCTTAAGGAAGCCGAAAATATCAATGCTATCCTATGTCAGCGAAATATTCAGTACTTTGCCAAATTATGACTCCTCTCATCGTAAACAAGAAAAACATCTACGTGACTTCCGCGGATCAGTACTCCAGCCGACCTTCTTTTGACAGCGCCTTTAGCCGGGATATGTCCAAAAAATGATTTACGAAACTCCGCAACAACAAGTACCTGAAAACGGATGGGGAAGTGAGTCGTTTCAGTATTGCCAATACGCTTCATACGCCTTCGTATGTCTCCCTGGAGACGGTTCTGTCGAGAGCGTCCATTATTCCCGAATCCATTGGGGTTACCACGTCCGTCACTACCGCCTATCCGACCATTGTCAAAAATGACATAGGAGAATTCGTCTACCGACACGTCAAGGAAAATCTATTTTTCTGATACGAACTGCATGAGTGAGTCCTCGTAGCAGAACCAGAAAAGGCGCTCCTGGACTCCCTGTACCTCGACTGAAACAGGATTCCCACCAATTACAAAATGTTCCGAGCGGTAGAAAAGCGAGATTTTCTCAATGCCACGTGCCTTCCGCTCTATCGCTGGTTCCAAAGCGAGCGATTCGGCAATCTCGAAACATTGAATTGGAGGAAGATCAAAGCGTATGCCAAAAGATTCGGAAAAGTTAAACTCAACTATTTGGTTTTGCTGTTGGAATTCTATAAAGATTCGGAGTGGTATGAGGATTATCGGTAAGGGGGGACTTTCGGGTTGGCGTAGGGGGTGTATGAAAAGAAAGAAGGGGATATCGAAAAAAAAGAAGGGGATATCGAAAAAACCGACACGCCTTATTTCAAGATGAGTATGCTTTCCGCATACAGCGTTTCCGGATCGATATCCGCACCATTATCCCATTCTACGGTATCGAAACATTTTTTTGCGGTATCGAACATCTTCTGGTCTTTGAGTTCTCGAAATACCCCGATATCAATATAGGGACTCATATCAAAAGATCGATTTTCTCCATTGGAATATCGAATATTGAGTTTGTATTCCCGTGTTGGAATAATTTCTACGATGGTTGGCGTCATATTATTGTAGGGGATTAATGGCAAAAGGTTTTTCTTCTCAATAGATTGGAGCGAATCCCATACTTGTAACAATTATATGAAAGTATAGCAAAAAGACATATAATTGTACCAGAAATTTATAACAAAACCACATGATCGCCTCCATTCTCATACGAACTGACGCTCGTTTGAAAAAACGATTTGAAACCCTGGCGAAACGCCAAGGGCTTTCCATGACCTTTCTCCTGAAAAGTTTCATGGAAGCGTATTCCGAGAAACCGGAAATCCTCAAGGTCGGTTTTGACGAAGGGGCACTCGATGCCTATTGGACTTCTGCGGAAAGCGGGAAATCGCTGAAGAAACTCGCTCAGACTCTGGAATCAAAATGATTCTAATCGGTTTTGTGCCGATAAAAATCTTCGTACGATAGGAAAGTATCCGTTTTTCATGCGGCATAATTCGCTCGGCTTTCGGTTATTTGTTTCCTGGTGGCGGAGTCCAAGGCATCGAGAGAGATGACTTCGATATCGTGGGCCTTGAATTCCTCGGGATTTGCCAAATCGTTTCTCAGATAGGCAAGCAGCTCATCCGCGGAACTGAATACCATATCCTCCTTTTCATCGAACGGTTGTGAAAGTGCGGCCAAGATTCTTTTCTGGGTTTCGAGATCGAATCCTTCCTCGTCGCGCACCGATAGGTTCAGCCGTTTCTCCCGGACGAATTGCGCTAGTCACATATTCACGAGCCCAGAAAGGTTCGTTCCCATCTCTTTCGCGAGAACCTGAGCGTCTTTCTTGACCTTTGGGTCGAGTCGGATAGTCGTGGCGGTAGATGTTGGCATGGGTGGGAATTACGAAGTCTATACGAAGAAGTATAAGTATTTTTGTGGCAGTTATAAAAAGTTTTTTCGTTTATTCGTCTATTTGAATATAACTTCAGCAAGTTTTACATCGAAAATCCGTATCCATATGGACCAAAACACCACCCTTCCCGCAAGGCAATCCCTCGATGAGTTCCAAGGATACGTTGAGAACGAATTTATTCCGGCTCAAGTGAAACTCCTGGAACAGGAGGTACGGCAAGGCATCCAATCCGAAGGAAGCCTCCGGAGTAGTTCTTTTTGCTTTCAATAAGCTTTCGCCAGCCATAATCTTGCCAACCTCTCATTTGAGATATGCTCATTTATTCAAAGGGCGGATATACCCAAAGGGAATTGGTTTCCCGGTTTTTCCAGCCTACATATTCGGACATCTTTTATTTTTTTCTTCGGTTACTTATTACCGACAAGCTCCCGAAAGAAAAAAAACCTATTCCGAATCTATGACCGTAAAACACCGAAAACCAATTCCTATTGGGTATAATCCGCTTTTTATGTTTTTAAACCTTATAACGTAATCGTTGCCGGAACTTCCGCGACCGGGGTTTCCAGAAGCGTGGCTTCGATAGTCCGGATGTCGAGGTTCGCGAGCCTGATCCTGGCTTCGGGGCTGAGGGTACCGTCCGGGTACATCTCGGCTTCGCTCATGCCAATAAGCTTGGCGAGGGCGCCCCTGATGAGCCCTTCCTGCTTTTCGGCGATGGGGGCCCGGTCGTCGATGAGCGGTTCGGACTTGGCTTTGAGATTCTTGTTGAGGGTATCGCGGACTTCTTCGTACCCCTTCTGCCCCAAGGCATCTACCCCGATCCGGGAGAACTTTTCGAGGTTGGCGTCGACCGTCCGATCCTGCTCGGCAAGGCGCGCCCGTATGATTTCCTCGGGGTTTTTCCCTTCCGTCGCCCTGACTTCTTTCGCGAGCCGGGCTTGCGCCGTTACGGATCGGTAGAGCTGGCTAAAGCGCTGGTCGAGGCTTTTCCGCGCGGCTTCGGATTGTTCCTGGAATTCCGGGCCGGTGAAGAAGGCGGCGAGCTGCTTTTTGAGTTCCCCGGGATTGCCGGCGTCGAGCCTGGGAATCCCGAGTCAGGGGAATTCTTCGGAGATTTCCCGGGAAATGTTCGGTATGGAGAGGCTGAGCCTTTTGAGTTCCTGCCGGTTCACGGCGAGCTCCCCGAGGAGCCTTTCCGTCTCGCCGTCGTACGGCACCTGGCTCGGGATGCTGATTCCGTTCTTCTCGCGGCAGCGCTTCCCGTCGCGGGTCATCACGGTTCGGTTTCCCGTGAGGATCTCGGAAGGGGAGGAGATTTCCCCGGTTTTCGGATCGGAATAGGCGGGCCGGGAAGGGGGATCGAATCATAGCCTGATCTTCGAGTAGGCTTCGAGGGTGACCTTGGGGTCGGCGAGGGCGATGTCGGCGGGGGATTTGGTCTGGGCCCCCGGCGGCATCATGGCGCGGAGTCCGGCGAAATCCTCCCTGAGGTCCGCGAGGTCCCGGGCGTCGAGCTTCTTTCCCGTGGAGGATTCGATGCTTTTGACGACGTTTTCCTGCTCGGAAACGAGGAGGGCTCATTCGGCGAGCTTGGGATCCTGTCCCTGGCGGACGAGGTCCCGCTGGGTTTGGGCGAGCTTGGAGTCGTAGTCGGGGATGAGTTCCCGGGGGGTTTTGCCTCAGGAGAGGGCGGAGAGCTTTTGGGAGAGCTTGGAGTAGGCTTGGTCGTATTCCTTGGCGCGTTCCGAGGTTTTCTCGCCCGTTTCTCACACGTTGATCTTCGATGTCGCTTTAATTTCGTCCTTCTTCGCCACGATCTCGTCTTTCTTCGCATTGAGTATTTTTTCATTCCACACATCCAGTTCCCCGAATATCAGCTCCGCGCTCGAATCCATGTCCTTCGGATCCAGGCTCGAACCCAATCCGCTCCTGAATTTGTCCTTCTGGTTTTTCGCTTCGGCCGGATCGGGATACGCCCGTTCTATTTTTGAGAGTACCT
>CAIVSN010000155.1 GCA_903908595.1 uncultured bacterium | reverse complement strand
GGTATTTTCCGTACCATGAAGAACCGGCTCTTCCTCTCGACTTCCGTATGGAGCGCTGCTCACGCCTTGGCGCCGGAGAGCACGCTGTCTCATTCCCAGTGGCCGAATTCCTTCCTGTCCGCGAGGGCCGCCGGTCGCTCGTCGATGTCGGTCCTTCCGGGAATGCGGGATTTGCAGGTACCGCGGACGCTCCGTCCGGTTTTCTCTTTCCGCTTCCGGTGGCTCCTGAGGAGATAGCTCTTGAGATTCAGTTTTTCCCCGGCTTTCGAGTAGGCGAACTGGTAGATGTGCTCGTGGCTGATCCGCATCTCCGTGTCGCCCGGATGTTCTTTTTCGATCATTTCGGAAACGATGTCAGGACTCCATCCCTTCGCCGTCAGTCAGTCGATGACGTATTCGAGTACCTTCGGATTCTCCAGTGGGGATTTCCGTCACTTCCCTTTCCTCCGAGCCCTGGCCTTGTTTCCTGCCGTATCCGGAAGATAATAATAATCTTCGGGTGCCTTGTCCTTCTTGGCGTTCTTCCCTTTTACGGTCGACTTGTTCCGGTCGAGTTCTCGGGAAACGGATCATCCGCTCCTCCCGAGAACGGACGCTATGTTTTTCTGAAGCGTTCCCGACGAAAGGAGCTGGAAAATAATTCCCCTTTCTTCGTCGGAAATATGAGTATACTTTTCCATAGGAACGGTGGGTTATGATATTATGCGTATCTATCCTATCGTTTCTTTTGAAATTGCACTTCGTTATTGATTATACGAAGACAAATTTACAACTGGAATTAAGCTAAGGTGTTTCTCATTGAAAGAGATGCATTTAAAACTCCTTTGGTAAATCTTGTTCCTTAAATAAATTCCAAAACAAAAAAGATTACTGTTAATAAAATTCCCGAATACAATCTGTAAAAAGATAATACTACGGATGGCATAAAAGTTTCTGACTTAAATTGCGTTTACACTAACTGAATTATATTCCCCCTTGAAGAAAAATATGGATATAAATCGCATTGCGCTATACCTTTCCGGAAAGCTTCCTCCCTATTATGGAGCACCTTTTGATAAGCTCGAATTAATCGAATTAATTCGCGCGACCTCGTCTAAGGGTTTTTCCGACGATTTTTTCAAACTGGTTGATTCACAAGATTTCTACTCCATGTGCCTCAATAGAGTGAGTCGTTCAGATAGGATGTGACTCATTGATATTGCAAAAGCGTTGATGATACCTGAGGATGCTGGCGGACTGGCGAAAATCGAGTTAATAAGCGAAAGACTGGCTGTGCTCAAAGATAAATATCTGGCTTTAAAAGATGATACAGATACTCAAAAGAGATGATACGATTTCGAAAAATGGCTCATAGAGCTTTTTGGTTTATTCGATTTAAAGCCTAGGGCATCATACAAAACTATGCTCGATCAAATTGATGGCTCTTTTGAATTGGATGGCAAAGAGTATTTATTAGAGGCTAAATGGCTTTGAGACGAGGTAGAAACTGGTGTTGTTGATAAATTGTATGGACGACTTGATCGTTGTCTGATAGGAACAGTTTGATTGGCTATTTCTCAATCAGGATTCACACTAAATGCAGCAAAAGCCGCAGAAGGACATAAAAATGTACTACTTATGAGTGGTGGAGATTTTGAAGAAGTACTTGATGCAAAAATCCAACTACCAGAATTGATTAGGAAAATTCGAAGACGGATGGCTGAGGAAGGTAAACCGTATACTAAAGACCCAATAAAGAAAAAAGTAGCAAAAACTCGCAAGAATAAGACCTCTTAGCTTAATAACCCACCTATCCATGCGTTTCACTGACAAAAAACTTCAACCAGATCTTCTTATTGTACTTCATGAGCTCGGATGATCCGCATCTAGAAAAGATGCTATTAAGCGACTTGCAGAGCGCGTAAATCTTTCTGATGAAGAAAGAGAGGAAGTATATGGAACCGGGGTGAACGTTTTCAAAAATATGTGTTCATGGTCGAGAGAACATTTAAGGAGGGCGGGGTATCTTGAAAATTCAAGGAGAGGCATTTGGGCGTTGTCAGAAAGTGGTAAAGCTATCATTCCAGACTTACTCGAGTGAAAAAATAGGATTAATCTAAATATCTGAGAGACATTAGATTCAATTGAGCCAGTGCAGGATGTTTTATTCAAGGATGAACAAAATGACGAGCTCACATATTTGAAATCACTTGACCCTTATAAGTTTGAAAGGCTTTGTGCTAAACTCTTTGAGAAAATGAATCTGGAAAATGTTCAGTACACCCAAAGAAGCAAAGATAATGGAATCGATGGGTTTGGAGATCTCGTTTTTGGATTGGTAAAATTTCGTGTTGTTTTTCAGGCAAAACGCTTTCAGGATAAATCGGTCGGAAGTCCTAATGTACGCGAACTTGAGGGCTCAAAAAGACAACATAGAGCTGAGAAAGCTATTTTTATCACTACGAGTTTTTACACCAAGTCAGCAAAGGAGGCAGCAGATGATTTAAAGATTGAACTAATTGATTGAGAAAAGCTACTTGAGCTTTTAAAAGAAAAACTTATTGGCTTTCGTGAAGTTACAGAGTATGAAATGGATAGAAGCTTTTTCGAGACCCTCTAGATTCTTATAGGCGTACGGAATAATCGGTTTTAAGGTAACTCTGAGTTAATGAAATCTCATTTCTTACATCCTCCAAAGTTCGGAGCCATATACAATTTCAAGCCGAAAGAGCGTCAGTATCCCGCATACCGATTCTCTTTTTTTGTCGGTTCTAACCAGGATAATCACCCAACTCGGACATGGTTGTATTTTTGGATGACGTATTGGCAATTTTGATTTTTTCGCATTAAATAGCAAGAATTCGTAGTCTCGACTATCTGGAATTTCCGGATAGTTCGCTACTCATCGGCAGTCAAGTCTTTCCGGTCAATTCCTTTCAGGAAATTATCCTTTGAAATCACGCTCCTTCAGAGCTCTTTCTCGGTCTCTATTCGTGCATTTCCCGCGACTCTTCCACCTCTTTTCGCCACTTTCTTGTTTTCATTCATCCCATCGGGTTTTTCGATAGCAGACAGTTCTGTCGTAACCTTTTCTCCAAGCATCGTGAAAATGAGTTCGAGATCGGTCATATGGTCCCGGAGATTCGTTTTTGACCGAATCGGGAGATTCTTGAATTCCATGTATTCGCCCGGAGTCATACCGAATGTCGCACGACTAATCTCGGCAGTGAGTATCGCATAGTCCTTTCGTTCTGTAATACATCTCTACCTGGGGACAATTTGTCCCCAGGTACGAACCGAGTTCCACGTCTCGCTTTCTGATTTTTTTGAGATAATCAGTGGGGTTTGGAGAATCAGTCAACGCCCCGACGATATCCACCACCGAAAAATACCACGAATCTTCCTGCCAGATTTTTCGTATCTTCTTGCTTTCAAAAAGCGCTATTTTGCTGGCATTAACCGTATGGGTCATATCCGAATGATTTATGAACTTCAAAAGAGTACGGATAAAGCTCGAATTTGCATCAGAAAAATCCAAGAAAAAGACAGGCAGGTGTCCGGATAGTCAAAATACGATTCAAATATTACCGATTATAACAATGAGCCAATGACCCAGCCCCCTAGAATATTTCGGCAAATCCCCTTTCCGGATCCGCAAAAGTCCGAAGTATGCCATCTTGGATACGCTCTCCAGCAGGTCCCGATCATGCGATACGATGAGACTCGTTCCATTGAAATTTTCCAACATATGCTTGATAACCTCTTTCGACTGCAAATCCAAGTGGTTCGTTGGTTCGTCCATAATAATGACGTGCGGCTTCGTAAGGAGCATTTTCGTGAGCGCGACTTTGGCGCGCTCGCCTCCGGAGAGCGTTTTGATATATTGGTCGACTTTTTCGCCCGTAATGAGAAGTCAACCGAGCATGGACCTGATCTCGTTCTCTTTGGGATGATGTTTTCCAAGTTCGGCAAGTATGCTGAGTTCGCCGTCCAAGTCCGCGAGTACCTGCGAATACGAGCCCACCACTAGATCCGGATTGATAAAGACGCTGCCGGAAAGCGAGGGAATCTCTCGGAGTATCGTTTTGAGAAACGTGGATTTTCCTGCTCCGTTGCGGCCGATTATTCCGATTTTTTCATCCTTGCGAACGATGAGTTCCCCGGATATGGCCACTATCGGGATATCTCCGTATCCGACGGCCAGATGGGAAAACACCATGACTTTTTCCGGAAGTCGCTTGTCCGTGGTAACCGTGATTTTACGAACGCTGGACTCGTTTTCGGGTCGTTCGATACGCTCGATTTTGTCGATTTGCTTGATACGGCTCTGGACTCCGGCAGCTTTGCTCGCCTGATAGCGAAACCGGTTGATATAGGCCATCTGTTTTTCGAGCTCTTTCTGTTGGGTTTCGTAATCCTTGTTTTGCCGGTCGTATCTCGCTTGTTTTTCCTCAACGTATTTCGCATAATTTCCCGGATAGCTCCAAAGTTTTTTTCCGGATATTTCCAAAATGCTTTCGGCCGTATTGTCGATGAACCGAACGTCGTGGGAGATGGAAAGGATGGCTTTCTTCCAAATCTTGCAGAACCGTTCCAGAAAAACGATCCCCTCGATATCGAGGTGGTTCGTCGGTTCGTCGAGAATGAGGAGATCCACTTCGGTAATGAGAAATTTGGCAATCTGCACCTTCGTTTGTTCTCCTCCCGAAAGCTGGAGCACGTTGAAATCGAGCTGTTTCTCCGTAAAACCAAAATACCGCAGGATATCCAACTGGAGATCGTACTTGAAATAGCCGTCGTTCTCCCGAAGATACGCCTTGATTGCATGGGCTTCTTCCCAGTATTCGTCCTGATACTCGATCTCGGTAATGCGATTGATTTTTTCGGTGATTTCCGGGAAGACCATGAGCATTTCCTCACGGAGCGTATTATGGGTATCCTGCCAGAAAAGATCCTGGGAAAGATATCCGATCTTGAGGTTTTCCGCCTTTTCGATTCGTCCGTCATAGTCTCATTCCTGGCCGATGATCATTTTGAGAAGCGTCGTTTTTCCCGCGCCGTTTTTCCCGATGAGCGCGATCTTGTCGCGTCGGTTTATTTGCAATTCCGCATCGGAAAATAGCTCGGTCTGTTCGATATTTTTCGTAAGGTGGGTAATTTTCACGAGACTGGAAGCGATTTCGGCTTTTCCATTGAAAAGATATTCCGGTATGGAATCGAGGTCGTAGGAAGTTTTGGAGACGCTTTTAACGGATTCGACCGATTCGAGCTCAAACTCTTTTTCCAGGTATTTTACCAGTCGTTTGATCTTGGTTTCTTCTTTAATTTTTTCGGTGATAGAACTGAGGAAAAGCTCGCAATACTCCTCGATTTCCCCAGGAGTAAATTCAGGATGAGCGTTGATGACGCGAGTAATGATTTCAGTGAGCATGCTCGTGGTTCGTATTACGAAAAAGTCGCCGGGGCGCGACTCGGAAAATATACCTAACGGGAATTGGTTTTCGGTGTTTTGCGGTCATAGATTCGGAACAGGTTTCATTTTTCTTCTTCCGGGAGCTTATCGGGAATAAGTGACCGAAGAAAAAAATAAAAGACGTCCGAATATGTGACTGGAAAAACCGGGAAACCAATTCCCGTTGGATATATCCTCGAGAGTGTAGGGGGTTACGGGGGAGAGTCAAATTTGGAGGGGAAGAAATTGCCGATGGGGAAAGTTATTTTGGGTATCGGATGATTCGAAAAAATTCCCGCGACCTCACGCCGTAGGTACCCGTATGACGCAGGCACCTTCCGAGAGAACCGAATCCCTATCCCCCACCCCGTCAATCCGTATTTCCCACTGCCTGCCCGTAAAACCTTTCGGCTATAAATCTCATTGATTGATTGTAGGCTATTTTTATTGAGAATGCCTGCTGTTTTTTTCTTCCTTATTTTTTGCTTTTTACGAAAATGTGCATACTCTATATCTACAAACGCCTTCGGGCTCCTCACTCCACCTAGGTGGAGGAAAAAACTTCAGATTCTCCAAAACACTGTTTTTGGAGAATCTTTTGTATCGTTCCGAATTCGTTTTTACTTGCGGTACCTTTGTGCTTATAGAATCGTTTTTTATCGATCGTTCTCAGGTGCGAAAGCATAAGGGATGATATCACGGGGATACCTTTCCCATCATGAAAATGGACGCTGGTAAGAAAATGGTAAAACGGGGATTTTCCTTTCCCTTTCGTAGTCATCGGTACGACAAGATACATAGAACCGAGGCGGGCAAGAACGAGAACCGGCCGATAATATCATCGCTTTCCGTCAGCTTCGCTCCCGATATTCACTCAGAGCTTCGCATTCCAAATCTCCCGAATTTTCGGATACAGAACTATCTCTTCCCGGTGAAGCGATTTTTTCTCCTCGTTCCAGCCGTCAAAATTTTTAACGTAACCCTTTGTTTCGCTCATGATCGATTATTTACAAGATACTACTTCTTCGTAATTCATGTATTTTCTTTTTGGATTCAAGGTTTATCGTTTTCCTGACACTAGGAAAATGATTTTCAATCGTTGATTTCCTGTTGTGCCCATAAACCGATATCGACCATTTTCCTGATATCGGGAAAATGGTCCTCGACCTTGTATCACGATATCTCATTGGCGTATCAACCTCTATTTTCATATTATCAAATAACCATCAAATAAGATTTTATCTTCTTTAAACTAACTACAACTGAGGCTCTTGTGATCGCGCACGGAGAGATCAGACCATTCCTCGTGGATAATATTCGTGAGGATGGCGAATTCATCGCCCTCCTGGATACTATGATCCTTCCAATAGTCCGTAAGTTTGTTGCGAGTGTGTTGCCCCATCATGCGCTGCTCGATCCATTTCCCGCTCCTTCCGTGCTTTTTCCAGTTTTCCCGTGCCCGGTCGAGGGATTTTCCCGGATCCGAAATTTCTTGGATCCGTTCGTATCCGACCTTGGCGAGCCAAAGCTTGATCGGTTCGGCTTTTTTGGACGGCACGGATTGGATAAGGCGCAGAAGGGTTTCGACGGTGGCGACATCGGTTTCTCGCATTTTTCCATCTTGAGCCACCATTTTCAACCGGTGACAATTTGTCACCGCTTCGCTTCCTTCTACTTTCAATCGCTCCGCGAGCTTATTCCAGTACTTTCTGGCAGCCTGGCAATCCCCCTGATCCGTAAGCGCCGCAACGATATCGATCACGGAAAAATACCAGGTCTCCGTTTTATCATCGAAATGACGGCGGATATTGAAACTTTCGAATACGGCAAGCGTTTGGTCGGTCATACGATGGCGGTTAGAAAATAAAAAATGCGATTCTCTCATGGATATCCTCCAATTTACTGACTTCAGTGATACGGGATTGAAATATGCGTTTATTGCATATTGCTTTAACGTCAAAACTGTTTCATAATCAATGAAACAGTACGGAT
>CAIVSN010000154.1 GCA_903908595.1 uncultured bacterium | reverse complement strand
TGAACCGGCTGGTTCAAATTTCCCCCGGTATTCGACAATACTATCCCCAAGGCGTCCCCCTTCGACAGCGGGGTCCTCGAGGAATAGCTCGAACCTCCAGCCCACGCCGTCTCCGCACCGAGCGTCCCCATCCCGATCCCCGAAGCCCGGCTCCCGTCCTCCAAAAATACCATCGCCTGCATCTTCGTCTGCCCCGCGTTCGTTGCGTAGGTCACGTACATATACGGGTCCGCCGGATCCCTCGTCGATCCCGGAGACATCTTCGCCGTCGCAGCCGTCCGGTCCAGCGCGGATCCCTGGTACCCGATGACGATCCCCGAAGCCGTCAGCACAACGGCGTTCTCCGGCATCGGGAACGTCCCCGCCGCCACCTTCCACAGTACCAGCCCCTTCTGCAGGCCCGCGAGGTTCGAAATCCGGGCGCCGTCCCGCGCCGATGCCGAGTATCCCTGGATGGAGAGGAAGCCGATGGTACCGAGAATGGAAAGGATAGTTATAACGACTATGAGCTCCACCAGGGTGAAACCAGTGATTCTATTCTTTTTGAGCAACATGCCCATATCCATGCTGCTTTTTGAATCTGTTTGCATATGGACGATTATGGAGTTATGACTGTACTTTCCGAAACATCATACTACATGTTTTCCAAAATCAAAAAATCTTTTACGTTCATATGCACGATTCCTTCGTAATCTTTCACGAGAATATCATCGAGGCTGACCACGTATTTTGGGTAATTGTCGCGTATCATCCCGAGGTTTCCGAATTCCCTCTGGAAAACTTTCTCGCTAGCAATGAGATAGGCGACTTGGACATATATTCTTTTCGTCCCGTTTTCCGCTATGAAATCGATTTCGCAGTCTCAGACGTATCCGACATACACGGAGTATCCGTGCATCCGCAGGTGGTTGTATACGATATTTTCCAATTTCCTCCCTCATCCGATGTCGTAGCCAGAAGAGAAATAGTTGTTGAAGGCAAGATCGTTGAGGTAGTATTTCTTCTCTCATTCGAGTATTTTTTTCCCTTTGAGGTCGTAGCGCTGGCAGGAATGGATGACGTAGGTCTTCTCCAGGTACTGAAGGTAATTCCCTATGGTCACGGCGTTGGAATCGACATGGATTCCCTTCAGTTTTTTTACGATCGAATTGAACGAGAAGAGGTTTCCGATATTACCCGACAGATACGAAAACAGTTTTTCCAGGAAATCTACGTCCTTTATCCGGTAACGTTTCACTATGTCCTTCAGGATAATCGTGTCTTTCAAGGATTTCAAGAAATTCAACCGGCCTTCGTCGTCGGGCATCTTGTAAAGTTCGGAAATTCCCGAGCTTTCTAGATACGAGAGGAAATTCCCGGTGGTATTTTCCATCTTCCAATACCCGAGGTATTCGCGGTAGTCGAAGGGGAATATCTCGAAATCGACGTACCTCCCAGCGAGGTAGGTCGACAGTTCCGAGGACAGAACGTTCGCATTGCTCCCGGTGATGAAAATATCCACGTCGAAAGCGTCGTCCGCCCGATAGGAGTTCAGGAGCTTTTCCCATCCGGACAGTTCCTGTATCTCGTCCAGGAAGAGATACAGCCGAGATCCGCCCGCTTCCGCCCGCTTCGATTGCACGAACCGATCCAGATCGGATGCGCTGTTGTATTTGAGATAATCGATTTCGAAGTTGACGTAGGCGAGGCTCGAACTTGGAATGTGTTTTTCGCGCAGTAGGAAATCCATTATCTGCTTCATGATATAGGATTTCCCAGCGCGCCGTTGGCCGATGAGCACCTTTATCAGCCCGGTATTGTCGAGATACCTGAGGATTTTTCCCAGATAGAATTCCCGTATGAATCAGAGGTTCGGAGCCATGTTTCCAAGAGAAATATTGTTACTTCTGTAAAGTATACTTTCTAAAAGTAACAAATCAATAGATTTTGTAAAGCTAGATTTATTTAGTTGGGTATATATGCAGACTTCGTCGATTGATCATTGGAAATATGCATTTTTTGCTCCAGGTTCCTTTTCGTATCAAATCGAGAGTGCTTCGTAATTTTAAAAATATGAAAAGGTTACTTCGTCGCGTTGTAGAGCGCGGAGATTTCGGCGTCGGAGAGGGCGCGGTTGTAGATGCGGACTTCGTCGATGGTTCATTTATAGTATGCTGTATAGAAATTTCCAGATATTTTCCCCATAACCACATTGAGGGTATCAAAAAGCACGGGATATCCAACATTCGTGCTTCATTCGAGATTTCAGTTCAAATACGTGTTTTGAACTTGGTTTGCCGTAAACGTGGAAATCAAAAGATTGTTTCCCGCTTTGGAAAAATTCGTATATAAGTCAAGATTCCTTCCTGCCGTTGAATCTATGAGCAAATTGCTCGAAGTTCCATAAAATGTAATATTCTGTATCGTGTTCGCCGTGTTATCCATGGCAGCCTTCCAGTATCGTACGAGGTATCATCTGCCATAGTTCCAATCTGCTCATGACTCTATGAGATGTATTCCCCCGGTACTACTTTTGTTGGCAATATCAATCTTGTGCAGGATTACGATTGAATATTGTGCCGGCTTGATGCTTGTTGAATTTCAGATGTCAATCCAATTGCTTAATCCGTCAAAGTTCATTACTTTCCCGGTTTTTCCATTTCCTTCGATAATCGACGGTCCCACGCTTCCGCATGCCCCACTGGCTGTTCCACTATAGCAGGTTCAATGGTTTCCTTTTCAAGAAAGATCCTTCAGCTTCCCGTCGTTCTCCGCTCAGTAGCTTCCCCCCGCGCATACCGTCTCCATGTCCCAGTACCCCACCAAACTACCATCACTGCTTGCCAAAGCCTTGTCCTTTATAAGATCCTCCCGCTTGTTGTACGCGAACGTGAACAGCGACCCCGTGTACGCCCCCGTCCCGCTCGTCGCTACTGTCGCGGTGGAGTCGGTGCCGGAGAACACCATCGCGTACCCCGACCCGCTCGTCGTCCTCGCCAGGTCCAGCCCCGTGAAGCTCCCCGCGCTGTAGAGCTCCTGCACCGGCTGGTTCAGATTCCCTCCCGTGCTCGACAGCACTATCCCCAGGGCGTCCCCCTTCGACACGGGCGTCCGGGAAGGATAGCTCGATCCCCCCGCGTAAGCGGAATCCAAGCCGGGAAACCCCCCGGGTCCCCCGGTACCGCCCCCCGGCCCCACTCCGATTCCCGAAGCCTTTCTCCCGTCCTCCAAAAATACCATCGCCTGCATCTTCGTCTGCCCCGCGTTCACCGCGTACGTCGCGTACATTCACGAGTCCGCCGGGTCCCTCGTCGATCCCGGCGACATCTTCGCCGTCGCCGCCGTCCGGTCCAGCGCCGATCCCTGGTACCCGACGATCATCCCCGAAGCCGTCAGCGTCACCGCGTTCTCCGGCATCGGGAACGTCCCCGACACCACCTTCCACAAGACGAGCCCCTTCTGCAGCCCCGCGAGGCCCGATATCCGCGCCCCGTCCCGCGACGAAGCCGAGTATCCCTGGATGGAAAGGAAGCCGATGGTGCCGAGGATGGAAAGGATAGTTATGACGACTATGAGCTCCACTATGGTGAACCCTGGGAGGAGCTTGCGGGATGAGAAGCTAGACTTTGAATCCGTGAGGAACGAACCTTCTTTTTCGTTTCGACGGTTTTTTTATTTGGTAGGGAAGTCATGAATGGCAAGGTTAAAAATGATAGGAAATGGTTACTTCGTAGCATTGTACAGCGCGGATATCTCTGAGTAGGAAAGGGCGCGGTTGTAGGTTCTTACTTCGTCAATCGTACCGTTCACAACATCGTAAACGGTAATCCCTCCCGACACATATGCTCAAATGAAAAAATTTGAATTATTATTGGTAATATTTCAGACAATCGGGAGCGCTCAGGCAAATTTTCAGTTTATATAGATTTCTACTTTGGATCCATCGTATACTCCTATGATCTGATACGAAGCATTGCTTGCTAAATTTCATCAGAGCACATGAGGGTTTCATCATGAAGAATCAACTTCGTAATATCAGAAATCTCCGTTACTTCCCATAATGAACCGTCTTGAGTTCCATCCTTTTGATAGAAAGCTCGTTTGAGTTGTATTGTTTCTCAATTTAAACGTTACCGAGAGTGTGATGAAATTTGGATTGATACTTGGTGTATTTGCAATGCTTACATAATCGTCCACTCCGTCGAAACTCATCATTTTCCCACTTTTACCGTCTAAGAACTGCGGTCCTCAGTTGGATCATCAACAATTTACCGAGGATCAGGAATTGTAGCACGTCCCGTGGTTCCCGTACCCGCTCAGGTCCTTTAACAGTACCTGACTCCCGCTCATCACCGTCGTCTCCATGTCCCAATACCCCACCAGGCTGTTGTCGCTGACCGCCAAAGCCTTGTTCGTGATAAGGTCCTCCCGCTTGTTGTACGCGAACGTGAACAGCGACCCCGTGTACGCCCCCGTCCCGCTCGTGGGGAGCGTCGCGGTGGAGTCGGTGCCGGAGAACACCATCGCGTACCCCGACCCGCTCGTCGTCTTCGCCAAATCCAGCCCCGTGAAGCTCCCCGCAACGTACAGCTCCTGCACCGGCTGGTTCAGATTCCCTCACGTGCTCGACAATACTATCCCCAAAGCGTCCCCCTTCGACACCGGGGTCCTCGCGGTATAGCTCGACCCTCCCGCCCATGCTGTTTCCACTCAGGCCATCCCGATTCCCGAAGCCTTTCTCCCGTCCTCCAAAAACGCCATCGCCTGCATCTTCGTCTGCCCCGCGTTGACCGCGTACGTCAGGTACATCCCGGCGTCCAGCGGATCGCGGGTGGCCCCCGGCGACAGCTTCGACAACGAAGCCGTCCGGTCCCTCGCGAAACCCTGGTGCCCGATGGTTATCCCCGAAGCCGTCAGCGTCACCGCGTCCTCCGGCATCGGGAACGTCCCCGCCACCACCTTCCACAGCACGAGCCCCTTCTGCAGCCCCGCGAGGTTCGAGATCCTCGACCCGTCCCGTGCCGAGGCCGAGTATCCCTGGATGGAGAGGAAGCCGATCGTGCCGAGGATGGCTAAAATCGCTATGACGACCACGAGCTCCACCAGGGTGAAACCGGGGAGGCGCCTCGGGGAGGGGACAAAGCCAGGAAGGGGAGATCCGACCCGATCTAATTCCTTGGATCGTTTTGTATGGGATGCTGGATTCATATGCGGCAATTTTAAAAATATGAAAAGGTTATTTCGTGGCGTTGTACAGCGCGGATATCTCCGAGTCGGAGAGGGCGCGGTTGTAGATGCGGACTTCGTTGATGGATCCGGGAAATAATTGGCTAGTTCCCACAACTGCAGATCCGAAAAAGACTTCATTGCTGTCGGATGGGAAATTTATCGCATCTGTTGTTTGAGTTATTTTTATGCCATCAATATATAATGCAATTATGTTTCCAGTCTTCGCTACCGTCAATTGTTGCCAGGAATTTATGTTTCGGTTTTTATATAATATCGAATTAAACATTGTTCAATTGTTGTAAAATAGAACTAGTTGACCGATGTCATCAACACGGAGAAGAAACTTATTCGAAGCAGTTCTTTGTGTCCAAATATCGTGTACCTGTCAATCGCCCCCATAAGGAGTACTCGATTTTACCCAAATACATCTTGTCCAATCTTTCGGGGTTAGGATAGCATTTGAATCATTTACTTTTATATAATCGCTTGTTCCATTAAAGCTTCTTGAATTTCAAGTTTTCCCAATTAAATTTGTCGTTCCATTCAATATTCCATCGTTCCCGTGCCCGCTGAGATCCTTGAGTGCCACCCCGCTCATCGTCTCCATGTCCCAATATCCCACCAAGCTCGCGTCGCTCGCCGCCAGCTCCTTCCTCGCGATCAAATCCTCCCGCTTGTTGTACGCGAACGTGAACAGCGACCCCGTGTACGCCCCCGTCCCGCTCGTCGCTACCGTCGCGGTGGAGTCGGTGCCGGAGAACACCATCGCGTACCCCGACCCGCTCGTC
>CAIVSN010000153.1 GCA_903908595.1 uncultured bacterium | reverse complement strand
TCCACCCGTTTTCGGCTTCCCGAAAGGCGGGAATGGCATAATATACTTCGGGATCCCGAGCCTGGAAAAACCATGGCGGAGGGGGATGGGTGCCGGTGCCGTACGCGGGCACGAAAGGGTTCCTCCCGCTTTTTTCCGGCGGGAACGCGGTAAAAAACGAAGGAGGGGCAGGTGAATGGGGCAGGTTTTTATGGAAAAACGTGTCAAGCGGAAAAGTTTTTGGTGGTGGCGGAGGGGTTGATAGTTACAATTTTTTTTATGAAAAACCTATTGGTGCCGATCATCGCCTCGGCCTTGTTGCTTGCCTCTTGTTCCACGGGAACCGCTCCAAGCGCGACGAACGCTCCTAGCGCGACGAACGCCGTCAACATTCCCGTACAGCCCGAAAAAAAGACGGACATCTACGGGAAAATCCTCTCCATGGAAGGAAACGAGATTACCCTCTTGCAGTCCGATACGTCAAAGGATCCGACGTTCAACATGCTTCCCGACGAAAAGAAAAAATACATGTCGGCGCTGGACGAATCGGCCAGAATGGCCCTGAAGGCCGAAATTAACGCGGCAACGCTCGGCGAAATCCGCATCACGGTTCCCGTGGGAATCGGCATGGTGAAAAAAACGGCCCAATGACCGACCGCCCCGAACGCGGAAGCGAGCCTGGCGGATCTGAAGCCGGGAATGTACGTGTCAATTTGGCTCAACGCGCAAGCCGGAGAGAAGAAAGTCGCGGAATTCGTAAAAATCGCCTTCCCCCAATAATCTCCCATTAAAGCAATTCCCATGTCATTGTCCAAAGAAATCGAAGCGGATTCGAAGCGGAAAACCTTGCGGAAATTCACGATATTCGCGCTGGCGGCATGAGGTATCCTGTACGGTTCGTACGTGGTATTTTTTTCGAAAAATACCACGGGTACTCCGGTTTCCGATCCGAAGAAATTCGCCGTATCCGTCGGGAATATCAAAACGTTCATCCAATCCGATGGCAGGGTCGCCCTAAAAGACGAACTGAACCTCGATTTCGCGAACGCCGGAATCATCCAAAAGCTCCAACGGAAAGAAGGAGACCCGGTCGAAAAATGAACCGTCATAGCCAACCTGGACGCCTCCTATCTGGAAATCGCCCTGGAAAAGGCCAAAATCGCCCTGGATACCGCCAGGCTGAATTACGAAATCAAGAAAAACGGGGCTTCGGCGACCGAATTGGACATTTCCCAAAAACAGGTCGATCGGGACCTGGTCTCCCTGGAAGGTTCCAAAAAGGAAACGGATTCCGATATCGAATCCGCGAAGCGCGCGCTCGTGGCCGCCCGGAAAATCAAAACGGGCATGGAAAAGCAGGCGAAAATCGACGAGCTCTGAAGCAAAAACGCCATCAGCCTCACGACATCGGATTATCGGAATGCCCTTTCGAGTTCGGAATTCACCAAGAAGCAAGAGCGCGAAAAATACGTTGACGCGGCCAACAAGCTGATCATGGAAACCGGGCAAATGATCGCGAACGTGGAAAAATACCTTCACGACGTGGATTCGCTGTTGTGAGTCAGCGATACCAACCGGGACAAGAACGATGCCTTCGAAAGCTATCTGTCGGCGAAAAATACCGCTTCCAAGACTTTGGCGGAAACCGGGTATCGGGAAACGCGGAAAAAATTCGACGAATTCCACGCGAAATGGTCCGAACGGCAAAAAAACGGCGATCTGCCGGCGATTTGAAACTACGAGGACCTTTCGAAGCACGCGTACGAATTGAGAAACGTCGTTTCCCTGCTGAACAAGACCCTCTCCTACTCGGCCGAAGCGGTCAAAAATTCCATTTCCGCGACCAATTTTTCGCAAACGGCCATCGATTCGTATCTCGCGAATTTCGAGAACGCCCTGGCGAATTCCAAGGACAGCGCAGCGAACTATATGCTGACGTTGCAATCCATGTCGGAGGCAAAGACGGCGATGGAAGCGAAGATCGATACGGCCGAGAACCTGGTCCTGACCTCGTCCGGAAAACTGGACATTGCCCGGACTTCCCTGCAAAAAACCGTTCTTCAGGGCGAATTGTCCATAGATGCGGCACGGGAAAAAATACTCGCATTGGAATTCGACGTACAAACGCTGGAAACGAAACGCACCACCGCTTTGGCGCTTTCCCAATCCCAGGTGAACATTTCCCAAGCGGCGCTGAAGGACAAAAAACAGGTGGACGGCCGGGATCTCGAACCGCTCTACATGGCGATACTACAGGCCCAGAAGACCTACGACGAAGCGAAAAAGAAGAAGAGCGACAGCGAACTCGTCGCTCCCATGAACGGGAAAATCGCAAAAATCAACGGGAAAATCTGAGAAAACACGGCGTCCCTGAAAGCGCCTTTCGTCACCATCATCAACACGGACGCGTTTTACGTCGAGGCTTCCGTCGAAGAAGGCGACATCGTGAAAGTAAAGAACGGGCAGTCCGTCCGTATCTCGTTTGACGCGATAGAATCGCTGACGCTGACCGGAACGGTCATCTACGTCAACGAAAAAGCCGATATCGATGCCAACGGGATCGTATCCTACGGGGTGGAGGTACTCTTTGCCAATACCGATCCAAGGATCCGCGACGGACTGACCGCCAGCGTAGATTTCATCACCAAAGAAGTGAGCGGGGTGCTCGCCATCCCCGTGCAGTCCGTCAAAAACCGCAACGGGAAAGCGACGGTCATCCTCGAAAACGGGGAAATCCGCGAAGTCGTCACCGGATTTACCGACGGAAAAATGGTCGAGGCGATTTCCTGACTGAAGAAATGAGAAACGATAACGTACTAATCTTCCAACCCCCGAAACCTATGCAGAAATCCATGATTCTCATGCGGGATATCCGAAAATCCTACTACCTCACGAACCGCGAGGAGATTTCCGTATTGCGAGGAATATGCCTCGACATCAAGGCCGGGGAATTCGTGGCGCTCATGGGAGAAAGCGGAAGCGGAAAATCGACCCTGCTCAATATCATCGGCTGCCTCCACTATTCCAACTCGGGCAAGTTCGAATTCGAGGGGGAAGACCTGTCGGATCTGAAAGACGACGAAATCCTCTCCCATATCCGGAACCGGAAAATCGGGTTCATTTTCCAACAGTTCCACCTCATACCGAAACTCACCGCCCTGGAGAACGTCATTTTGCCGAGCCTGTATCTTCCCCTCTCCCAAGCGGAAAAGCAAGCACGGGCCACCATGTTGCTTCGCAAGGTCGGACTCGGGGACCGCATGGGGAACCGCCCGGGGGAACTCTCCGGCTGACAGCAGCAGCGGGTCTCCATCGCGAGATCCCTGATGAACGACCCGGAGCTCATCCTGGCGGACGAACCGACCGGAGCCCTGGATTCGGAGACCTCGGTGGAAATCATGGAGCTGATGACGGAATTGAAAAACGAATGAAAGACCATCGTCATGGTCACGCACACCCCGATCGTCGCGAAATTCGCCGATCGGATCATTTTTCTGAAAGACGGCAAGGTCGTCGATTGCCAGTACCAACTCCGCTCACCCGAATAACCCATGTACGAAATCCTCAAAATCGCGGTGCAGTCCCTCTACAACAACAAACTGAGGAGCTTTCTCAGTTCCCTCGGGGTCATCATCGGAGTCGCGACCATCGTGCTCGTCATCGCCATAGGGCTCGGCGCGCAGCGGGACATAGAGGCGCAATACGCGAATCTTGCGGTTACCTCGATCATGGTAAATCCCGTAAGCACGGAGTGACGGATATCGAAGCTGAGCGAAGAAGACCTGACGGCGATACGGGAAAAATCCCTGCATGTAGCCAAGGCCACGGCGGTCCTGCAATCCAAAATGATCGTTTCCGATTCTTCGAATTCGCTGTCACTGGGGATTCTCGGGGTCTGAAACGATTTTTTGGAGATTTCCAGCCTCAGGATCGAGCACGGGAAATACTTCGGGGAAAGCGATAGCGAGGAAAAAGCGAAATACGCCGTCATCGGAAACGGCGCCTGCCTCGATTTTTTCTGAACCGTTCAGGACGTCGTGGGAAAAACGGTAAACATCGGGAAGAAGAAGGTGGAAATCATCGGGATTTTCGGGAAATCGG
This sequence comes from uncultured bacterium, assembly GCA_903908595.1. Lineage (GTDB taxonomy): Bacteria > Patescibacteriota > Gracilibacteria > BD1-5 > UBA2023 > CAIVSN01. The sequence continues at coordinate 32,483 of CAIVSN010000153.1, read as the reverse complement.
GAACTTCCCTGGGACCGATTACCTACGACGACACGATTTTTCTGCCGTATGGAACGACGCAGCAAATCATCGGGTCCGCTTCGACGCCGCGGCTCGTCATGCTCGCGAAAGACATCGACAGCATCGGTTCGGCCATCGCGGAAATCGGCGATATCCTGCGGGAGGCACACCGCCTGAAGCCGAGCGATATCGAAGACTTCCGCGCCGTCGACCAAGGATCCAAAGTGGTGGCCGCAAAAGCATCCTCGTCGACCATGACCCTGCTGCTTACCGGAGTCGCCATCATCGTCCTGGTCGTTTCGGGAATCGGAATCATGAACGTGATGTTCGCGGGCGTGGCGGAACGGACGAAAGAAATCGGGATACTGAGATCCATCGGGATTAAGACGGGCGACATCCTGAACATATTCCTATATGAATCGGTCATCCTCAGCATCTCCGGGGGCATCGTGGGCGTGTGACTCTGAGAATGAGCCATGCTGGCCATTTCCCGCTTCGACCTGCTCTCCGTGGTATCGAGCCTCCCGGGGGATGTCCTCGCATTTTTCTTCGCGTTGTTCGTCGGGGTATTTTTCTGATACTATCCGGCGTACCAGGCCAGCAAGCTCGATCCGGTGGACGCGCTGAGGAGCTAGATCGCTTCGCTGAGGGGTTCGGGGCAAATTCCCCCAACTCCAACTTGAATTTCCTCCTTTTTTCCATATCATAACCCCGTTGTGAAAAAGAATTTGGCCAGTACAGATTCTTTTTTTTATCCCATATCCCCACCTATTATGATCGATCTCAAGAAAATCATCGATATCAAGAAAATCGAAACCGCCATCAACCAGATCGGCGCGGAGAAAAAAATCTCCAAGGAAAAGCTCATCGACATCATCGAAGCCGCCATTACCATCGCCTATAAGAAAGACTTCGGGAATAAGGATTCCGAAGTGAACGTCAAAATCAACCTTGCGGCAGAAGACTTCGAAATCGGGATCGAGAAAACCATCGTCGAAACCGTGGAAAATCCAGAAACGGAAATCGCCCTCTCCGAACTCGGGGAAGACTCCGGATTCGAAATCGGGGAAAGCGTCGAAATCGACGTGACCGACGAAGTCAAGAACTCCGAAGGCTTCGGGCGCATCGCCTCCCAGGCGGCTCGCCAGGTCATCATCCAAAAAATCCAGGAAACCGAGAAAGAAAAAATTTACAACCTCTTCCGCGACAAGGAAGGCGATCTCGTCAGCCTCCGCATCGAGCTCGTCGAGAAGAACCGCGTTATTTTCGACTACAACGGCAACCAGGTCGTCCTTCCGAAATCCGAGCAGAATTCCAAGGACCGGTATACTCCGGGAGCCCGGATGTACCTCTACGTTGCCAAAGTCGAGGCCGACGGCATCATGGGACCCCGCGTCACCCTCACCCGCAAGGACAAGGAACTCGTCAACAAGCTCTTCGAAATGAACGTACCGGAACTCGAAGACGGAACCGTCGAAATCGTCGCGCTCACCCGAGTCGCCGGAGTCAAGACCAAACTCGTCGTCGCCACCGAATACGACGAAGTCGATCCGGCCGGATCCCTCATTGGACCGAAGGGAGTCCGCGTCCGCGCGGTCGTGGACGAACTTTTCGGGGAAAAAATCGACATCATCAACTATACTCCCGACATGCGCGACCTCGCGAAAGCGGCGCTCGTTCCGGGCGAAGTCCACAAAGTGACCATCGACGAAGCCACCAAGACGATTACCGCCATGGTGACCAGCGAAGAGAAACCGAAGGTTCTCGGCAAGGGCGGCGTCAACATCAACCTCGCGTCCGACCTCCTCGGCTACAAGATCATCCTCGAAGTCGACGATCCCATCGTCACTACATCCTATGAAACGGTTTCCGAAACCATCGGGGCACCGGCGGCGAACCAATAGCAAGGAAAACGGACTTCGATTCGGATCTTGCTTCCTTGCGAATTTCCATTGTTTCCGAAGGTCGGTACGCAATATCATTATCGCGCTTCCATATTCCAGAATTTTCAAAAGAAAAAAACTATCCCTAAACCACCCCATCCCATGGCCGGAGAAAAAATCCTCGTGAAGCTTCTCAAACGCCTTGCCGGCATCGGCAAGGAAGGAGAAATCGTATCCGTAAGCCATTCCCAGGCGAAGAATTACCTGATTCCTAAGGGGTTTGCCATCGAAGTCAACAAACAGGTACTCGTCCAGGAAGAGCTCGACAAGAAGAAAAAATCCCTGAACCGCGTCACCAATATCGAAGAACGCCAGAAACTCGCGGAAATCCTGCACATGAAAGAAATCGCTTTTACCCTCCGTGGGCACGGCGAGAAGATTTTCGGGGGCATCGGCGAACACGAAATCATCGAAGCCATCAAGAAGGAATTCAAGGTCGAACTGGAGAAGAAAAATATCCTCCTTCCCGAAGGCCACCACATCAAAAAGGCCGGTCGTACCGACTTCAAGATCCACGTTTCCGAAGATACCTACATCCGAATGACGGTAGAAGTCCGCGTATGAGCGTAATCGGCGTCGACCACGGCACCAAACGCTGCGGTATCGCCATCGAAATCGCCGGGGTCGCGTTCCCGAAGGACATCGTCCCGACGGGCCTCGTGCTCCATGCGCTCCACAAGCTGGTCGCGGAATACGGCACGAAGCTCATCGTTATCGGCAAAGCGCCCCACTTGGACGGCAAACGCAGCAGGCAACAAGGAATCCAGGAAGATTTCGTCACCGTCCTCGGACGGGAATTTCCCGAATGCCAAATCGTCATGAGCCCGGAAGGGTTCAGCTCCAAACAGGCCCGGTACGAGCTCGAAGCCGCGGGACTTCCCTCGGACGGCCAGATTGACGATCAGGCGGCCGCCATCATCCTGCAAGACTACCTCGATAAAAATTAGTTATGAATACTTCATCGAAAATCCCGGAACTTCGTAAAAACGATGAAATCCGAAGCCGAATTTGAGTACCGAAGTGAAACGTACCTCCGTACGTTGAACGAGGAACGGAAAATTCGGCGAGGAGTTCGCGTTTTGACGAAGTTCCCCGGCATATTGGATTTATAATGGACGGAAACCGCCGCTGGGCCACCGCCAAAAATCTCGCCAAGAACCTCGGACACCATCGGGGAGCCGAAACCACCGAAGAAATCGTGGAACTCTGCGTAAAAAACGGAATCGAAATCGTCAGTTTCTGGGCCTTGGCGAAAAAGAACGTCTTGGAACGGAGCCAACAGGAATTGAATTATCTCTACGCCCTATTCGAGGAATTCCTTGGAAAAATCGAGGCGAGCTGCGTCAAAAACAACATCCGGTTCGAGATGGTCGGCGATAAGGAACTCTTGCCGCAGACCCTCCGAGATTCCCTCCGCAAACTCCGCGACCGCACCGCCTCCTTCGACAAAATGATCCTCATCCTCGCGATCGGCTACGGCGGCCAGGACGAAATCGTACGAGCGGTGAAGCGAGCCATCCGAGAATGAGCGGATCCCGATACGCTCGACGAAAAATCCTTCCTCAAATACCTCGACACCGGCGCGTTCCCGCCTCCCGACCTGATCGTCAGGACCGGTGGCGACATCCGGCATTCCGGATATTTCCTTTACCAAGCGGAATATTCCGAGTACTATTTTACCGACACGCTCTGGCCGGACTTCCAAGAAGCCGAATTCGACGCCTCGCTGAAATCCCTGCGAAGCGCCAAACGGAACTTCGGGAAATAGGCATTCCGACCGGCGAAACCAAATATTTTTACCATCATGGCGACCACTTCCACTATCGCGCAAAACAAAAAAGCCCTCTTCGACTACGAAGTCCTGGAGAACTTCGAAGCGGGAATCATTCTTAACGGAGCGGAAGTCAAAAGCGTTCGGTCCGGCGGGGTCAATCTCAAGGGGTCCCACGTCTCGCTCACGAGCGGACGGCCAATCCTCCTTGGAGCCCACATCAGTCCTTACAAGGGGGAAACCAAGGGCCTTCACCAAACGCCGACGCGCGACCGGGAACTCCTCCTCAAGCGGAAGGATATCCTCCGGCTCTCGCTCAAGGTCAAAGAAAAGGGGCTTACGATCGTCCCGACGGAATTCTACTTCAAGGGCACGCTCATCAAGGTCAAAGTCGCTCTGGTACGCGGTCGCGCGGAGCATGACAAGCGGAACGTGCTCAAGAACCGGACCCTCGAAAAAGAGGCTCGCTCCGCAATGCGCGTCCACATATAACCTCTCCCTTCCCGTGTCCATCAATCCCGCGTTCCTCGAATATTTCAAAAACGAATTTTTCAGCGAGGACGCGGACGGATTCGGGGCGTTCCAAAAAAGCCTGCTCCGCCCGCTAAAAAAAACCCTCCGGATCAACACGAATAAGCGGGATATCGGCGAATTCGTCAGCGATAAAGAGACCGTCGGGTGGAAATTCGGACCGACGCCGAACGGCCACGTGTTCCATGTCGACCGGGAGGACACGACCATCGCGCTCGGATCCAACCCGGAACACTTGCGCGGAGACTATTATATCCAGGAACTCTCGGCCTCGATGTCGGTCTGGCTGCTCGCGGACGGCGCCGTCCATCCGGAACCCCACCGCATCCTCGAAATCGCTTCCAGTCCGGGAGGCAAGACGACGCAAATCGCGGAACACTACCCGAACGCGTTCGTTTTCGCGAACGAGTTCAATAAGGAACGCATCGTGCCGCTCCTCGAAAACATCGAGCGGATGGGGCTCCTCAATATCGCGGTCACCAACATGAACGGGGTACAGTTCCGGGAGCTCCCGGAATGCTTCGACCTCGTCCTGCTCGACGCGCCCTGCTCCGGCGAAGGCATCGGCTACAAGGCCGCGGAAAGCCTCCGGTATTGGAACGTCAAAAACGTCCGAACGATTGCCCGGCTCCAAAAAAAGCTCCTCATCGCGGGACTGACCTCGCTCAAGCCGGGCGGCATGCTCGTATATTCCACCTGTACCCTCAACCGGATGGAGAATGAAGAAGTCCTCGAAGCCGCGAAGGAAGAATTCGGTGACGACATCGAAGTCGTTTTCTCCAAACGGTTCTGGCCCCACACCGAAATCGCCGGAGGATTTTTCGTCGCGAAGATTTCAAAAAAAATAATTGCATACACCCCGGAACCTCGCCAAAACGATGAAATCCGAAGCCGAATTTGAGTACCGAAGTGAAACGTACATTCGTACGTTGAACGAGGAACGGAAAATTCGGCGAGGAGTTCGCGTTTTGGCGAGGTTTCCTTCAAGCCGAATCGCGACATTGGCGTACTGTGCGACCGTGCCCTGGAAACCGTGGAAAAAGCCCTGGAAACGCTCGGTACGGAACTCCCGGCCGATGCGAAGCTCTACCGCTACAAGAACGATATCCTCCTCATCCGATCGACCGGCGATATCGCGCCGATACTGGATCGGGTATACGCCATCCGGTTCGGGATGCGCATCGGGCGGATCGAAGGGAACGTATTCGAACCGCAAGCGCCGCTCGGGGTCCACTTCGTTCACCGGAACCTGTCAAAAATCGAACTGAAACCGGACATGTTACGGGATTTCCTCCGCGGGCTACCGGTCGCGACCGGCGATACTGACGAGTCTGGAATGGTCCAAGTCCTCTGGAACGGCGCTCCGCTGGGATTCGGAACGGTTCATAACGGATTGCTGAAATCGCAGCTGCCGAAGTACATGTATTGGAAGTAAAACCGATATGCCCTAGAGCTTGTATGTTGAGGTCCTGAACGGGCGCTTATGCTTCCGAATCACGGACCCATCCGTGTCCGCCTAACGCGATCCCATGAAAGCGTTCAAACGGGGTAAAGCCGATACGTCACTACGGGAAAATATCACCGGGCAATTTGACAAACATACTGCCGAAAATCGATAGGATTTCGGCAGTTCAATCTAAAATTATATGCTTTCCCTGCCGAATTTCCCCCATTCTTGAACAAATTATGTGTTCAAGAATGCCGGATTTCCATGGTATTTTCCTAAAATCGCCATATTTCAAAAAGAAAACGCCTTGACATTTTTATACGATAACAACTGCTATGCATTGCGGTTTCCGAAAAGAATCTCCCCTATGCCTCGCAATCCGACCCCCCGTCGGCACGCAAGAAAATATTGGATATCCCGAAAAGGCTATAGCATACATTGTAACATTCTTATCTCATCTATGTTACAACCGTTCTCGCCCCTTGCCACGAAAAATTTCGTGGCGGACTCCCCCAGGGTCTACGAAGAATTCTATCGGGAGCATTCGCTCGTCGGCTCGGGAAAATTCTCCATCCCCCTCAATCCCATACTGGAATCCGAAAAAATCGGCGACAATATCGTCGCCCGGCAAAAAATCAACCTCCAATGCCTGGTTGGATTTCGGCTCACTGGCAATCCGGGTACCGTCAGCCTCGGAACCGCTAAGCTCTTCACGTTCGAATCCCAGGATTTCGAGTCCGTATGACTCGAACACCTCATCGATAACGCCGAAGAGCTTTTATTATACCTCAAGGGCTACTTGCATCCGATCCTGGAAACCAACGGGGTCACCATCGACGTGCTGTCCGAATCGCCCCGGGGATATTCGCTCGGCTTTTCGGGGACGTTCTCGGGAGTGCTCGGATACATGATCCACTATCTCAAAAACGACACGGCTTCTCCCCTTTCCCACGGTTTCATGAGCGATGACCGGGGCGAAATCGCGGAAATCGGAAAAAATATCGAATCCATCCTCAAATCCCCCATGTCCAACGGGCAGAATTCGTACCAAACCCTCTATGCGGAAGCGGCGCCGAGCGTATTCGTATTCCGGAACGGGCGCAATGGCAAGGATCGCCAGCTGCGGAAATTGCCGGGAATAGAAAAGAATCTCCGGGATACGCTCGACTACGGGGTCATTTATTCGGGAATTCCCATGGTCCACCGCAAAGCGGAACTCAAGGCCGGGCAGAGCGAAGCCAAAAACGGTTCCCTCTGGTGCGCGAACCAACTCGGCATCCGTCTTTCCAGCAAGAACTATTCCGATTCTCTCAAACAGGTCCTGGCCCTGGAAAACGCCCACTTCCTCTCGCAGCTCGACAACCTGTTCGACGTCCACAATTCGCCCGAAATCGGGGAATTCCTCAAATACGGCAACGAGCTGGCCCATTCCTTTGAAAAATTGGACGGGAAATCGGACTTTCTCGCGCACCTGTGGAAAATCCTCATTTCCCGAGAATTGCTCGATATCCAGGACATCGCGATTCTTCCGCTCTACAGTACCACGAACGGCGGATCGTACATTTGGTACGGGCGGCGGGGAGTCGCTCGGAAAAATCTCTATCTCGCCATGCGCGAAGCCCAGAAACGGTATCCCGAACTCAATATCGTGTTCGACGGAGCCATCGTTCCAACCAACTTCAAGGCGGAAGTCAGCATCGAACAGGATATCCGGCAGAAATACGTGGCAAAGCACTCGGTAGCGGAAGGCTATCTGTTCCGATCGGCGGATTCCCGGGAAGTCCTTCGGAAATACGACTCGAACGGGCTTTCCAAAGGCCGGCTCCTCCTGGATCAGATAGCCAGGAAAATCTACATTGACGGCGAAAAGGTGAGTTCCAAAGAGATTCTCTCACAGCAGCTCACCATCGATATCCTCGACAAATTCATCAGTACGGGAGCACGGGAAATCTCGGCTTCGGACCTTCCGACTTCGAGCTATACCCAGAGTAAAAGCGAAATGATGTCCAAAATCCTCAGCCCGCTCATGCGGACCGTGAATCGGAGGCTCGGAAGCAACCTGAGGATGCATTGCCAAGGTTCGGCAGTGGATTTCGTCATCAAATTCGGGGAAGTGGACTTTGAATTGTTCAGCATTCAAAAAATCGGGGGGATTTAGCCTCTTGGCAAAATGATGAAATCCGAAGTCAATTTCGAGCACCGTAGTGAGGCATGCTGGCAAGTACGTCGCACGAGGAGCGGGAAAATTGACAAGGGGTTCGCATTTTGCAGAGATTTCTAAATCCAACTGGAAATTAGCACGAATTCCTAGTAGAGTGTCCAAGTCTCCAATCAAAAATAACTTACACTTTCCCATCATACGTATGGGCCATCAGACATCGTTGCCTCATACTTGTGGAGCCTACTCCACTGCGTAAGAGCCGCCTTGCCTGATACCTCATACGTACGAGGAAAAGATGCAACGTATTTTTGTTTGGAGACTAAGATGGAAAAACCCATCCCACCCATTTCTCCAACCCCTCGCCCTCCATGGATCACGCACAAATGAATACCGCTCCGCAAGACCTGCAAACCGGACTCCCCCCTACCGGACTCCCGTTCTGAATCGCTTTCAATATCCCAGAAAACCAACGCAAAGTATCTTCCCTCCTCGACCCACGCCAAGAAGCCATACGAGAAAAACTGCACGTCGCCCCCAGCATTACGGCCAATGAATTCCTTTCGTTCATCGACCAGTGAAATCCGGAATTGCGGGGACGCCATTTCTGAGGAAAAACCGTCCTCGACCTCGGCGGCGGATTCGGCGGTCTCCCTTGGCTGCTCGAATTTTATGCGAAACGCATTACCGTCGCCGATCCCATTTTCGCGGATGGGTACCATGATGCCCATCTCGATCAGAACCTCCTGCGGATTGCCGAAAGGATCGATTTCATAGAAGAACGCCTCAAGACTCCGAACCTCGAAGAACGGATCCGGATCCTGCTCCAAAAAAACGGATTACAATCGGAAAGAATCTACGCCGACACCATACTTTGGAGGGGTTTCGACGAAAAAAAACACCCCCACATCCGTCGGAATCCTTCGTTCGGGGAATATCTGGAAGGTATCGCTGACGCATCCCAAGACGTGATTTTCCTCAATCATATCATCACGAAGGACACGGTTCGGATTCCCGAACTCTTCACGGAAATCGGACGCGTGCTCGCTCCGGAAGGCCGGGTATTCGTGTGCAACGTGAACGACGAAGAAGAAAAAATCAGCATCAGCAAGATTATGAAATATGCCGAGGAGAACTGGGATATACTGTTTCTCGAAACGGGGCGGTTTTTTGTCGCCGAACTCCGGAAAACCCATAATTACGTTAACGTTTTGCCAGTTGGCCCGTTTCCATATAATCGTTTTGCGTCATAAAGAGACCTTCCAACCCCCCACCCCTTGATCCACCAAGAATTCCAGGACTTCAAAACCGCGTTCCTCCCCTTCGTCTTCCATAAGCCGGAGGTGGCGAGGCCGTTCGAAATCGCCTTGCTCATCCACGGGCACATCCTCATCGAGGACTTCCCCGGCATCGGGAAAACCACCATCGCGAAAGCGTTCGCCAAACTGGTCGGATACTCGTTTTCGCGCATCCAAGGGACCTCGGACAGCCTGCCGCAGGACATTCTCGGCGGCGAAGTCTACGACTTCGGGCAGAAATCGTTTTCCATCCGGAAGGGCCCGATTTTCAATGAGCTCGTGCTCATCGACGAGATCAACCGGATGCACCCGAAGACCCAGAGCGCGTTCCTGCAGTGCATGGAAGAACGGAAAATTTCCCTTTCGGGGGTCGAATACGAACTCCCCCGGCACCACCTCATCATCGCCACGCAGAACCCGATCGAATACCATGGGACCTTTCCCCTTCCGGAAGCGCAGCGGGATCGGTTCTGCTGCTTCGTCAAGGTGGGATATCCCGCCGACGAAGTCCAACTGGACATGCTCCGAAACGGCGGGAAAACCGACCTGGAAACCACCATCGAAAGCCTGAAGCCGCTCATTGGAAAAGATACCTTGACCCAGGTGCAACTGGAAGCGAGGCAGATTTTCGTGAAGGATTCCCTCCTCGAAAAGCTCATCAAGTTCGCGGACTGGTCCAGGAACGAAGAGAGCTTCCATTTCGGGATTTCCCCGCGCGGGCTCGATATTTTCGTTCGGGCCATGAAGGCGAACGCATATTTGGCGGACCGGGATTTCGTGATTCCCGAGGACGGGATCGACCTGGTCGTCCCCTTTCTCTTTCACCGGATTTCCCTTAAGAAAGAGCTGGGAACCCCCGAAATGATCCGGAAACTGCTCCGGGAAAAATACGCGGAATTCCTCGGATAGAGGTTATGCCCAATAGGAATCGGTTTCCCGGTTTTTCCAGTCACGCCCGTTGAAATACTTTGTGCAAATTCGGATAATCCTTACCTGCGATGATCTTCCCGGTACGACTCAAAAACTTCCTCACGTACAAATCGACGCTCTCCCGCGTCGGTTTCGCGATGGTCGGAATCTGAGCCTTCCTCGCGATAGTCTCGTACGCCAAGGGTATCCAAATCATGATTTTCATTCCTGCCCTCGTACTGGCGCTGTTCCTCTATTCCTATTGGGAAATCTCCCGCATCGGGAAGCAAGTCCGAGCCTACGGCATCCGGGAGAAAAACGGGTACCGCATCGTCCTTCGCGGCGAAAACGTCCGTGATTTCAGCTTCCGGATCGGGATTTCCGGCGAACGGGGCATCACGATGCTGGTTCCGAAAGATACCGGAATCCGTTTTGGCATTCCCAGGGACGTTACGGGGAACATCGTCGTGTTCTTTACCGGTTCGTTCGATCTCGTTCGCCACATCGTGCCGCTCATTGCCATCGACCGCTTCGCCGACGACGGGGATACGATCCGGCGGGCATCCGACTCGGACGGGAATTTTTTCATTTTCGTGAAACCCTACGAAACGGGCGACCGAACCGACCGGATCGACAGTATCAAATCGTCGGTGCGGAATATCCCGTATGTCAAATCGATCGAGCATTATGAAACCGGGAACCAACAACGGGAAACGGAATGGAAAGAACGGGAAATCTCCATAGAATCCAAATTTCCCATCGGCCGGAAGAACGACCTGAAACGCGCGGGATTCATTCATAATTGCCTCATTCTCCTGAATTTTACGGTCATATCCGTCCAATGGGAAAGCCTGCTGATGAGCAGCTATCTGCTCGCCACGATCGCCGTCGTCGCGGCGCTCGTAAAGACGGGCAAGCTCCCCGGTGGCAAAAAAAACAGATACCGGGATTCCACCCTGATCTGACTCTTCTTCATGATGTTCGCATTGTCCAGTATCGAGAGGAACATGGGACTGCCCGGAAGCGTGTTCCTCACGCAAATCCTCGTGGTGAAAAAACTGTTTCCCGACAACAAGGAGGACGGCTTCCTTTATATTTTCCTTTCCCTGTTCGTGTTCGTCGCGGTAGCCATCACATCGACCGCGCTCTGGTTCGTATTGTTTTTCCTCGCGTATCTCATACTCGCCATCCTGCTCCTGTCCACGGTTTCGGGCTACGGCTACAAGGATCCCATCAATTCCGCCATCGGGACTCAAATCCGCGCCACTTCGTATTTGCGTTCGCTCTTCGCGATTCTCGCGATGATGACGGCGCTGTTTTTCGTCATACCGCACGGGGAAGCCATCGAGAAAGGTTCCACCTTTCCCGCCCAGAAAACGAACGAAACGGTGACCGGTTTCAGCAACGAGATCAACTTGCAAAACGTCTCCGGAATCAGCAAGGACACGAGCAAGAAAATCGTCGTCTCCGGCATCGGGGAAAACCGCGCGGAAGAACTCCGAACGTATCATTGGAGGGGAAACCGATATACGAAATTCTTGGCTGACAAATGGGAAAATCCAGAATTTACCGCCCAAAAAAACATCGCGGTTTCCGCTTCCGGAAGCGCGAATATCCAGGGATTGGGCTGGAATTCCCTCACCCGGAACCACGATGTCGGTAGCGGATCCACACTGGGCCGATGGGAAGACTTGGAAAACCTCCGCGTCACGTATTATACGCTCGGGACCCAGAATCTCTTCTTTCCCAAAACGCCCTATTCCCTCTCGTTTCCGAACCGTTCCGGTTTCGCGAACCTCACCGTTTCGAGAAAGGACGATTCCCTGTTTTCCCTCACTCCGGCTCCGAATGTGCCGGTCACGCTGGATATTGCCATCAAGCGGTCGACGAGCACGAACAAGCTTTCGGATGCCAGCACGTCATTCACTCCGTTCCAGATCGAAATCGAGCCGGCAACCGAAAAACTCTTCCGGAAATTCTGGGATTCCATCGACCCGAAACTGCAAAAAAACCCTTCGTGACTCGCGCTCTACATCAAGAACCGCGCGGGATTCTCCTACTCCATCGAGGAACCCGCGCCTACGCTCGAATCCTTTCTCTACGGCACCAAAAAAGGGCATTGCGAGTACTTCGCGACGGTCCTGACGCTTACCTTGCAGCATTTCGGATACCAGGCCACCATCGTGAACGGATTCCAGGGCGGGAAATGGAACGAACTGGCCAAAGCCCTCGTCATCCAGGGACAGGATGCCCACGCTTGGACGGAAGTCTACGATCCCGAAAAAAATACCTGGGCCGTTCTCGACGCGACTCCGACCCAATCGGCACTGTCGGAAATTCTGAGCATGAAGAACCTGAAACAGCGGCTCGTCGAGACGTACGATTACCTGGATATCAGCTGGTACACGTACGTCGCGAACTACAGCTGAACCGCACAGCGGGCGCTTTTCCAAAAAGCGGTTCCGTACTTGCCGCTCGTGTTCGTCTCGATCGCCCTCGCGTTTTCGCTCCAACCCCTTCGATTCGGATACCGGAAGCTGCGAGCCTATCTCGCGGAAGATTACGAAACCCGGCTGGAACGTTTCCTCGGCGGGAAGAAAAAAATGAAATTCGCCCTCCTCGATTATCGGTCCCACCACTCGGATCTGGTAGAGCGAACGCGAAAAATCCTCTACGGCCGGGAGAAAATGACGAAAGCGGAATACGAAAAACTCCTCGCGGAATGGAAAATCGCTTATGCAAAAAACGCTTAGGGAGTATATTGGGGGCAACCGTTCGATAATTTCCCATGAAAAAATATATTTTGGAAGCCTCCGTATTCCTCTGCGGGGGCATCGTGATGATATTCGAGCTCGTCGGCTCACGGGTCGTCGGCCCGTATTTGGGGACGTCGATTTTCGTCTGGACCAGCCTTATCGGGATCATCCTCGGCGGACTCAGCCTCGGGTACGCCCTCGGGGGAAAACTGGCGGACCGGAAGCCCGATCAACGGCTTCTCGCGAGCATCGTCTTCGCGGCTTCGGTTGCCGTCGTTTTCGTATTCTTCGGGAAGGAGCCGATACTCTCGACGCTCGTGAGCCTATCCCCGAGCCTTCGCTTCAACTCGGTATTTGCCGCGACGGTACTTTTCCTGCCCGCGAGCATTTTTTTGGGAATGGTCTCCCCGTTCGCCGCGAAACTGCGGATGACGGACCTGGGAAGTTCGGGAGCCACCATCGGCAACCTCTACGCCCTCTCCACGCTCGGGAGCATTGTCGGGACGTTCCTGTCGGGATTTTACCTGATTCCGAAGTTCGGAACCAACCAATTGTTGCTGGTACTCGCGATACTGCTTGCCGGGATTTCGGCCATGCTCCTGCTCTCCGCGAAATGAGGCGCGATAAGCGACCGATCCGCCGCGACGATCATTGGGCTGTTCATTATTGCCGGCGTCTCGGTACCGTTCGTCCAGGGCGAGCGGCCGGGCGTGCTCGCGGACGTGGATACCGCGTATAACCGGGTCTGGATCCACGAAGGCGTCCAGAAATCCACCGGAAAAGCCGTGCGCATGTTCAGCATCAACAACGAAAACAGTTCCGCCATGTACCTGGACGACGACGAGCTGGTCCATCCCTATACCAAATTCTACCACCTCGCCCGACACTTCGATCCCGGATTCCAAAAAACCGTCATGTTCGGCGGTGCCGGATACTCGTTCCCGAAAGATTTCTTGGGGAAATACCCGGAAGCCACCATGGAAGTCGTGGAAATCGACCCGGGCATCACCGAACTCGCGAAAAAGTACTTCCGGCTTAGAGACAATCCGCGTCTGACCATCCTCCACGAGGATGGCAGGATGTTCCTCAACCGGTCGGAAAAAGGGTACGACGTCATTTTCGGCGACGCGTTCAGCTCGCAATTTTCCATCCCCTACCAGCTCACGACGGCCGAAGCCGTCCAACGGAAATACGATATCCTGAACGATGACGGGATCGTGATTCTCAATATCATCTCTGCCATCGAAGGTGAGAAGTGAAAATTCCTCCGGGCGGAATACGCGACGTATGCCGGCATTTTCCCTCAAACCTATGTGTTTCCGGTACACTTCGCGGAGAATGGGGAAAAGGTACAGAACGTCATGCTCGTCGCGCTCAAATCCAAGAAGAAACCGGATTTCACGAGCGGAGATCCGGAAATGGCGGGAATGCTGAAGAACTTGTGGACGAAGCCGATTGACCGGGATATTCCGGCGTTGACGGACGATTACGCGCCGGTGGATCATTTGGTGCAGGGGACGCTGTAGGGAATATGCCGGACCAGATTTGGTTAGGGATATCTTACGAAAAAAAACAGGTCACGGAAAGAATGGCGCTCGTGCCGGCAATGCCTGACTCCCATCTACGGCGTTTCCGGCCATGCAGTATCCACTGCATTCTCCCTTGCGATAGGCAATTTCGTAATAAAACTGACCGTTTCCAATTTTCCGACGTTTCCCGCCCTATCCATCGGGACAAAATGCACCCTGTAGGTTGTATCCTGAGTCAATCCGCCAATTCGTATGGATTCTTCCTGTCGTGGCATCAAAATCATCCGAGTCCCTTTTTTCATTACCGAACGGATATCCGGAACCTGATCGTCGGCATCCTGAATGAAACGGTATCCCGTGCACGTTTCATTGACCATCACGGAAAACGAAACGGTGGTATCCGTAACGTTCGAAACGGCCGCAAGGAGCGTCTGAGGCAGCATCGTATCGTCCATGGAATCCGCACGCGAATTCGAAACGGGAATGAGCTCGCTCACGGCGGCTTTCATTCATTCATTCACTTCGGAAATGACTTTCGGTACCTGATTTCCGGCGGGAAGCACGATGGAACCGTCATCAGTGGATTCCTGAGGTCTTTGGGTGTTCATATAGGTGTTGTTGAAAATAATTGAGGTAAATCCAAGGATTGTGCAAATCTGAAGAAGATTCATGCCATGGTCATAGAAAAAACACCCGATTCGCCAGGAGTTTTCCATAATCCGCCACTACGCCAGATCATACCGCTTCTCCAAAGCCGCGATCCGATCCTCCAGCGCGGGATGCGTGGAAAACCATTTCGAAACCTTGTACGTCGAAATCTGCATCGCCGCAATCCGGTCGTCGCCCTTGATCGACCCAGCCAGATCGTCGTGGAGGGTCTGGAGCCGCTTGAGCGCGGCAATCATGCTCTTCTTACCGAGCATTTTGGAACTGTCCTCGTCCGCCCGATATTCCCGATGCCGGGAATAGGCCGACATGACGATCATCGCGAGGAATCCGAACGCTATCTGCAACACGATATTCACGATCATTTCGATCCACGTGGTGTCGCCTTCGGATTTTATCATTCCCGCGATGATGTTCGCGAGGATTCGGGATGCGAAAATAATGACCGTGTTGAGCACCCCTTGAAGGAGCGTCATCGTCACCATGTCGCCGTTGAGCACGTGGGCCATTTCGTGTCCGATAACCCCTTCGATTTCGGCTTGGGACATGGTATCCAGCAATCCTTGGGAAACTGCCACGAGGGCGCGGTTTTTGGTCGGTCCCGTAGCGAAGGCGTTGGGTTCGGCGGAATCGTATACCCCGACTTCCGGCATCTTGATGCCATGACTCTGGGATAACCGGTCCACCGTCGCGTAGACGGTTTGGACTTTTGGCCCCCAGTCTATCAATCGTTCTCCCTTGACAATCTCTATGCTGTACATCCACTTGGCGACCATCCGGGAAATCGCCAGGGAAATGAACGCGGAGGAAAATCCGTAGACGGCCGAATATATCGCGAGCGACGTATAGCCGTTCTTCAAGCTCGGCGTGATCCGAATTCCGAAAACTCATTCGAGCACGGCAACGAATATCCCGATACCCACCATCAATCCGATATTGATGAGCATGAAAAACGCGATTCTTTTGAACATGGTCATAGTGAGAAATATTAAAAATTAATGGCAGCCTCCCGTCGAACAGCTTCCGCAGCCACCGCCGCTGCCACAGCTTCCCCCCTCGGACTCGGGACTGCCGAGAATCGACGCGAACATCGAAACGAGCTCGGACTTCTCCGGCACGACCCCCTCAAAGATCATATCCTTGAAGTCGATGGAAGATTCTTCGATGCAGAGGGCGGGATTCTGGGTAATCCCGAGTTCCATCTTGTACGCGGGATCCGCAGTGGTTTCGAGCGTGACGAGTTCGAGAAGCCCGAGCTCGGCGAGCGAACGGTTCACGAGTTCTTGGAGATTGGCGAGTTCGACGCCTTCGCCGACGAGTTTGATTATCATAAATGCAGTTAACGGGTAACTCGGGATTATATGCAAAACCAAAAAAAAGGAAGTCGAATTGACTCCCTTTTTCGTAAATCGGGAATTATTCCTTGGTTTCCGCGGCTTTTTCGGCAGCCTTGGCATCCTGAACGGTGGCCACGTCGGCAATGTCCGCCTGGTGGAGTTCGTCGGAATATTCCTTCGGCGCGCCGGCGCTGATGATGGATTCGGTTTCCGGGGTGAGGATTTCGAATTTTGGGTAGTTGGCGATGATGTCGGAGACATGAACCGTGTCCCCCACTTTGACCAATGCCGCGATGTCGACTTCGATCGCGTCGACCAAATCGGCAGGAAGCACCTTTACTTCGATGGTGTGGAGGTTTTGGATGACTTCGGCCCCTTCGATCACGGCTTGTGATTTGCCGATGAGGGCAACGGGAATCTGGACGTGGATCTTTTCCTTGGCGTTGACCGCGAAAAAGTCGATGTGCCAGAAATCGCCACGGACCGGGTCGCGTTGCGTTTCGTGAATCAGCACCGTTTGAACCTTTCCGTCGATGGAAAGTTCCACGAGGTGGGTACCGCCGGCTTTTCGGAACACCTTGAGGAATTCCGAATTGTCGACGCTGACCGCCGTTGGTTTGAAACCGTGACCGTATACCACGGCAGGGATTCTTTTCGAATGGCGGATTTCGCTCGTCTTGACGGCGGTATCGCGGGATTCGGATGTAAGGACAAATTTTTCCATATATATAAAAACGAGAATTTAGACCGGGGAATTATATAAAAGTGAGCGCGCTTGGCAAATAGAAATTGCAAATCATTTTGGAAACCGGTAAATACTCATATTATATGGGTCAATATGTCCAGTCTTACCAAACTCTTCTGATCGAACTGCCGCACCAAGCTGCTCGAAAAATTCTTCATCGAACATGCCACTGGTAACGGGAAAACCGGCTTTTTTATCCGCGAACTCTGCCGCGACCTCGGGGAGCAAATCAACTCCGTCCGACGGGAATTGATCAATCTGGAGGAACTCGGGATTTGCAAATCCCGAGAACATGACAAAAAGAAATTTTACATTGTAAACAAGAATTGCGTCATTTTCCACGAGCTGTTGGACATGTTCATGAAGACCTACGACCCGGTCGGGCCGATAGAAGAGTTCTTCAAAGGCAAGAAATCCGTATGACTCATCACCGTTTCCGGCAAAATCCGCGACCTCCTTTCGGAACCGTCGAACCAGATCGTCGACATCTTCATTATCGGAGACGTGGACCGCATCGAATTCAACAACTTCCTGGAACGGGTATTTTTCGGAAGAAAAATCAAATACGCCATCATGAGCGAAACGGACTTCTTGGACCGGCTGGAATTCAACGACAAGCTCGTCCTCTCGATTTTGAGCCAAAAAAACACGCTTTTTCTCAAGGACAAGCTCGGAATCCAAGAAATCGTCGACACCCGTATGCAGAAAAAAGGGCTGAAACTCGGGGAATAGCCAGTCAAATACGGTCCTAATTGTATGCTTAGAGACTTAAGCGGATCTGATTAGGCATAATATTTCTCCAAAAATTTCTTCGAATCCGCCATGCGTTTGAGCACGGCCTTGTCATCCCCCACCCCGAGTGCCTTCGGATCGACCTTGAGCGTAAAATGCCGTTTGTATCCGCCTTCCTTGAGCCGGATGAGCAGGGTTTCGAGCGGCATTTCCCCTTTGCCGGGCAGCAATTCTTCCTTGGAACCCGTCTTATCGGACAGGAGTACGTTCACGATCGAGCTTCCGAGAATGGTAAAAGTCTTGATAAGATCGACCCCGCTGCCGGAATCGATATTGGAAATGTGGAGCGCCGTATCCCCGGTGAGCTTCTTGATGCTGGTTAGCGTTGCGTCCTTGTATTCCGGAATGAAAAACAGGAACGTCTTGGGCTCGACGTTGATAACCGCGAATTGGATAGACTGATATCTCTTCTTAAAATTCGGAAGATCGTCGTTGAACCAAGCGCCGTCCTTATCGAGCCGATACGGCGGATATATGTTCACGAGGGATACTTTGAGCTTGAGCGCGATTTCCACGATGGATTCCAAGGTCTTCGAGTCCATTTTTCGCTCGAAGGCGGTAATGGATCCGATTTTTACCCCGGTTATTTCGGAAAGGTGCAGCAGGTAGTCGGTATCCATGGTATCGAAATCGACCAAAGAGAGAACGATGTCGACCCCGTCATATTCCGACTGGGCTACCAGCTCGAAAATCTTGTGCAGGCCATAGCCTCGAAAACTCGATGTAGAAACGAGAAGCATCTCTTATTTATAAGTATATAGTGACAGTATACCCGAAGCTTCCACTTCGGGCAAATATTTTGCGGAAAATCCCGTTAAAACGCGAACTCCTTGTCGAATTTTCCGTTCCTCGCTCAACGTACCTGCCGGTACGCCTCGCTACGGTACTCGAATTCGACTTCGGATTTCATCGTTTTAACGGGATTTTCCGAGGTCTCTACAACACCTCCCTTCCGCTCATGAACGGCTGCAACACCTTCGGAATCCTTACCGTCATGTCCTCGTTCTGGTAATTTTCCATGATCGCGATGAGGCATCGGGAGAAGGCGATGGTCGTGCCGTTGAGCGTGTGGACGAAATCGCTGGAACCGTCGGCCTTCCGGTACTTGATTTCGAGGCGACGGGATTGGAACGTGCCGATGTTCGAACAGCTCGTGACTTCCCGGTATTGTTCCTGCGCGGGCATCCAGGCTTCGAGATCGTATTTTTTCATGGCGGGGTTGCCGAGGTCGCCGGAACAGATGTTGATCTTCTGGTACGGGATGCCGAGCGACTGCCAGATGGATTCCTCGACGGCGACCATTTCGTCGTGGAGTTTCTGGGAATCTTCGGGCTTGCAGAAGCAGACCATCTCGATCTTGTCGAACTGGTGGCCGCGGAGGATTCCCTTCATGTCCTTGCCGTACGTTCCGGCTTCGCGACGGAAACACGGGGAATACCCGACGTATTTGATCGGAGCATCGACATTGACGGTTTCCTTGACGTGGTAGCTCGTGAGCGAGACTTCGGAGGTCCCGATGAGGAACAGGTTGTCTTCCCCGGGGTTGACAGAGTAGATCTGCGCCCGGTCCGCCGGGAAAAATCCCGTGCCGTACATCGCGGGTTCGCGCACGAGGAACGGAGGAATTACCGGTAGGAAGCCCTTTGCGACCATAACCTGCATGACGTATTGGAGAATGGCGAACTGGAGCAATACCAGATCCCCCTTGAGGTACCAGAACCGCGCCCCGGAGACTTCCGCGCCCTTCTCGATGTCGATCCACCCTCGGGCTTCCCCGATGTCGTAATGCGCCTTCGGCACGAAATCGAACTTCGTCGGTTCGCCGAATTTGGATTCCACGGTATTCCCGGATTCGTCCGCGCCGATGGCGGTGGTCGGATCCAGGAAGTTCGGGATGCTGTAGAGCATGCCGTTGTACGTTTCTTCCGTGAACGCGAGGTTGCTTTCGATAGTGGCAATCCGCTCTCCAACGGCCTTCATTTCCGCGATTTTCGCCTGCTTCTGAGCGGTATCCGCTATCGTGGGAATTTCTTTGGAAACCCGGTTGCGGAGGGCTTGGAGGTCCTCCATCTGCTGCCGTTCCGAGAGGCGCATGGCATCGAGCGCCAAAAACGCGTCGAGGTCTACCTTGAGGTTTCGCTTGGCGATGGAATCGCGGATGAGCTCGGGATGGGAGCGGAGGATTTTGATATCGATCATGGTGGAAAAAATAGGAGAATGTTGTCTCGGATGAGGCACTTGCGGTGAAACACGGGGAAATTATAGGGGAAATGCGAAATTCTCAAATTGGAATTGGGAAATCGGTGGGGATTTTTCGGGGATGTGCGGTTCGGGCGAGCCCATGGATATTGGGTTTCCCTCGGTCCAGACCGCGCCGGACAAGCTCGGGAAACCCAATATCCATGGGCTCGCTGGAGGTTTATGTTTCGAAAAATCATTCGATGGTTCCGGGCGTGCGGCGTGCGAGACGGGCATGGATTATGAATTCCCTCGGTCCATACCGCGCCGGACAAGCTCGGGAATACCTAATCCATTCCCCGTCTCGAGGGGTAGGTCTTTCGAAAAATCGTTCGATATTCGTGAGGGGCGATATTCGGTCCCCACCCACCCCGTGAACCCCGAAAAAACGATGAAATCCGAAGTCGAATTCGAGTACCGAAGCGAGGTGTACCGGTAGGTACATTGAGCGAGGAACGCAGAATTTGACGAGGAGTTCACGTTTTAACGGGGTTCAAGTTCGCGTTTTAACGGGGTTCCAGAACCATGACGCCATCGTCCGGATCCGTCATGACGATGGCGTACGGGATGGCATTCGCTTCGAGATACGCGTAGAAATCCGACATTTTCCCCGAGTACTTGACTACGTCGTCAACGACGATCGTGCCTCCGGGATTAAGCAGTTTGCGGGCCAGGAGAAAATGCCCGAGCGTGGCGGATTTGAGGGCGTCGATGAAGATCAGGTCGAACCGCATGTCCCCCGCGGACCGCAGGAACTCGGTCGCGTCGGAGCGGACGAGCGTGACGTGGTCGCGGTAGGGATGGAGGTTGCGCTTGGCATTCAGGTAATCGTCTCGGTCGATTTCGATGGTGAGCAGATGGCCCGACTTCGAACCCGAAATCGCTTCGAGAAGGTAGATGCCGGAATATCCGTTCGCCGTGCCGAGTTCGAGGATATGGGAGTGCCCGCGGTCGCGGCAGAGGTGGTACAGGAATCTTCCGGTGCGGTCGGAGACGTTGGGGGTTCCGGTTTTGAGTCGTTCGTTGCGGAGACCTTCAAGGAGCGTTACAGTGGCTTCGGGGAAGGTTGGAGGCGTTCGAGAGAGGATGAGATCGAGGGAGGGGTTCCGGTGGGAATCGTTAGGATGGGCTAATGGGGTCATGGTGGTAGCCTAGGGATTTAACTTTTGGGCAGAGGTCTGTTGGCTACGGTTGGTGGCAATCCCAATCCCGGCTTTATCTGATTGAGAATCGCGTTTTGTTGGTCCGAGCTCGTTATTCCAACTTTGGTGAGCCCCTCCTTGAGTGCGGCTTGGATTTTCGAAAATTCCGCTTTCATGCTTTCGCTGCCTGCCGCCAATCCGGAAGTAGCCGCAGACACTTCAGTACTAAGCTTATCCATGGATTCTTTGGTCAACTGCGTTACCGGAGCGCCAGCGGCAGGTGTCAACGAATGCATTTCGATCGGTTTGTTGTTTACGGTTACATTCAAGGCGGTTACCGGAGCTGGAGCAGCTGCCGGAGACGCAGGAGCGGCCTGTCCATTGGCCTTGGCTGCCTCGCTCGCCTTAGTGTTCGCATCAAGTTCTCTCCCCTCATTGAAATGAGCATGATCACCACCAAGCACATGTGAATACTCCTTCAAAAAATTAGTCATATTTGGATCCGTGCCATTGAGTGCCGTAATTTTATCTTGAAGAGATTTTTGCTGTTCTTTTGTAAGATGGTCTGCTTTATTAACCATGGCTCGATAAACATTTTTTTGATTTTCTTCTCAAGAATTAGCAATCGTAGATCCGGCCATTGCCGTTACTTTTTTCAATTCTTCAATATAAGCAGGTGCTGAAGCCGGTTTCGGCAGTCTTGACAAATACTCTAGTGCTTCAGTTGTTTTTTGCGAAGACTTATCTGAGATATGTAATGCATCATTAATGCTTTTTGATAGTTTATTGCCCTGTGTCATAGCATTTCATTCCAGTGCAGAAGTTATGCCTCGAGGTATGCGCGACATCGACTCCATCGACGCCATCCCATGTCACGTCGGAATAATCGGAGCATACTTCGGCAAACTCTTGATCAGTCCCCCGATCTGGCCTCCGAACTCCGATACCGGCTTCGCGGCTTCCGCGGTGACCTCACTGCTCTTGAGCGCGGCCATGACGGCAAACCACAGGATTCCCAGTGCGGCCATCTGCATGACGAGCTGGCCGATGAATCCGCCGCCGAGCTTCTTGAGATCCGCGACCGGGGTGGGTCCTACCGGAGTGCCTACCACCGTGAATTCCGTACCGAACATCGTTATGGTATTGTCCTTAATTTCTATGTAATCGCTCTTTTGCGTCGTACCCGATTGGAAGGTCGCGGAAGAGACCATCGCGGTAAACAGCAATCCGAACGACAGCGCGGCGGCGACGTATACCGGAACCATGGCCAAGCCGATAATTTTCGTCACCGACAGCCAACTGTCCCCCACTCAGAGTTTCCCATCGAAAAAATACCTGAGCGACAGCAATGGGGAAAATACCGCGATCGCCCAGAAATAGAGCGCCCGGGTGAATAGCGCAAACACCAATGCGATGATGATCAGGAAAAACATGACGAACATCAGTATGGCGATGATCATGTTCACCCCGAGGCTCACGACGCTTTGGATGGAACCGAGATTCAATCAGGTGATCTCCTTGTACTTGTCGATTTTGAATACCCCGTACGCGTAGTAGCTCACGATACCGAAGGCATCGCTTGACTTGAAAAGCTCCTTGAAAGGCTTTTTTTCCGTCGAAGGGGGACAATCCAAAAATTTTGATCCGGGTTTGGCGGCGGCTCCGCCGGCGGCAGGGGTTGCCGCAGTACCGGACACGGATGCCTCAAAATTGATGGTACATTTCTTCGGTATGGACAATTCCAGTTCCGAACTGTCCGTCGGGGCGAGATCTCCGGCCAATTGGATGGCGGAAGCGGTCAAAATGGAAGACAGCGAAACGATGGCGCTGACGAAAAACCACGTGAACGGGACGCTGATGATCCCCACGATCAGTTTGGGGAGCTTTGCCCGGATGGCCCAGGTATTCCCTTCCGCCCCGAAAATGTTCATGAACGCCATCGTTACGAGGAGAAACGCGAAAATGATGTAGACGATATTGGAAATCAGGATCCAGAGATCGTGGATTACGGGCCGCAATCCAAATATTTCCCCGAACGCCCAGTCCGGCGTCAGGAGCCAGCCGGCAAGCAACAAGAGCGGAGTCAGGAGGGCGTACATCACGTTGAGGAGGGCGTTGAGAACGACGACGAGGCTGGAACTGGATTTGTCGGGGGTTGTAGCTCCTTTGGTAGTGGTTCCCGTACCAGGTTCTACCGCCCAAGCCGAATCTCCCAACGCCAATTCCTTCACCACATTGCCGCCATCTCCGACCTCCCCGTCCCCATGATACCCCACCGAAATCCCCGCCCATCCTACCATTGCCACCAAAACGAGGACGAATATCCTCAAAAAATTCATTTTCGCAAGCGTCACGGGAGACGTCCGTACGAAGCAATTTCTCAAAAAAAACGCTATTTCTCGGGGAAACTGGGAGAATGCAGGGAAGATTCGGGCAAGCATAGGGGCAAATTTGCAAAAGTTCATGTACCCATTGCACCATATTTTTCTTTCCAATGCAAACCTTGTGCGTTGACAAAAACGCAAAATGCGTCAATTTTCCGTTTTTACGCGAAAGAACGGTGGACTTTCCATTGTGCCAGCATCCCGGACAATTCTATCCTCGTGAGCTTGATATCCCGGCGGATTTCCGCGATTTTCCGGTTCCGGCAGTCGGTAATTTCTTCGGAAATCCTCCGGTATTCCGCTTGCAGTTCGATTTTTTTTGACGAATACGCCGCTCCGAGGGCCAGTTTCCGATTTCGGTAGTCCCGCTCGATCTGGAGTTTCCGTTCCCGGTATTCGGATTTGATTCGAGAATATTCGTTCGTGAGTTTCGCCAGCTGCTTCTGGGCGCCGAGGATCTTGTCCCTGAGGCCCTTGAGCGAATCGGTAATCTGTCCGCGTTTCGCGATGACGGACTCGTCCACCTGGAGCCGGGCCCGGAGTATGGCTTCCGCGGGAATGGTCCGGAGATTTTTGGCGGCTCCGACAATCGATAGCAGGTAGATGGTCCACTTCGTCGGGTCCCACTGGTACCACCGGATGCCGTTGCGGTAGTCCAACTGGAACGCGTGATGGAAATTATGATACCCTTCCCCGTGCGTCAGGATGGCCATGAGCCAGGAATCGCGCGCGGAAATCGTCGCGTCGTACGGACGGGAGCCGACATAGTGGCACAGCGAATTGATAAAAAACGTGCTCTGCTGCGTCAGCGCGATGCGGATGCCTCCCGCGACGATCAGTCCCCCGAAAAAATCCCCGAACATGAGCCAGGTCAGCAGGGCCGGTAGCAGGTATCCCGTGAGAATCGCGAGCGGGACATAGTACCGTTCTTGGAAACGGAGCATGGCGTCTTTTTGCAAATCCGGCGCGCGTATCGGAAGATCGATGGATTCCCGGAGGAACATCCAGCCCATGTGCGCGTGCCAGAATCCCCGGCCTATGTCGTACGGGTCGCCGGCGGTATCGATCCGGTGGTGGTGGATCCGGTGGTCGCTCGCCCACTTGAGCACGGGTCACTGCCAGGCGCTCGTCCCCACGAGCAGGAGGAGAAATCTCACGGCCGGATGCGCCTCGAAACTCCGGTGGGAGAACAGGCGATGGTATCCGACGGTAATGCTCAGGTTGGTCAGCGCCGCGAAAACGAAGGCGAAGACGAGGATTCCGGCATGAAATCCGACGTAATGGTAGTACGCGGCAGCCAACAAGACGGAAATCAGCGGGTTGAGCACCAGGTAGATTCACACGGGGAGATGGTATTTCGAGAGGTTCATGGGTTCGTGCGTTAAAAACGCGGGGATTATACGACCGTCACGGAATTTCTCCAAAAAAATCCGGAATTTACCCGGATTTTTTTAAAAATTTGGAATTGTCAATAGGCAACGGTCCCGATACTAGTTGGCCGGAAGATCCCCTTCCTGCTTGAGAAGTTCCAGCTTGTTCAGGAACTCGTCTCCGCTGTCCGGCATCACGACGGTGACGTTCTTGATCAGCGCTTCCTTGTTGTTGGTCAGCGTGTCGAGCAATTTGCGGTTGTAGGCGTTGAGCGAAGTATACATCGCGGAAAATTTGTCGAGGAACACGATGTAGGACCGGGCATAGATTTCGTTGTTCTTCTCGACCAAGTACGCGTCGAGCGACGTCTGGGTACCGTCGTAATCCATTTTTTGATAGCTGGCCGAGAGCTGTGACTTGAGCGTATTGATGTTCTTGGTGGAAGCGTCGAGCGCCGATTGGAGTTCCGCGCGCTGGCTGACGAGGGAGCTCAGGTATTCGTTGGTCTTGTTGCCCCGGTACTTGAGGCCGTCGATGATGCTTTCGAGCATGGCTCCCCGGTCGACGGACTGATCGAGGGTCTTGCCTACGTCCATCTGGAGCACGTTGATGTATTCCTGCGCGGCGATCATGTGGGACGCGATGATCTTGTCGCGTCCGGTCGTCTTGTCGGCAAGTATGCTGGAAAGCGGGATCACGTCGGAAAAAAGCCGGACCGGGGCGCCGTCTTTTACGGTTTTCGAGAGCCCGACATTGAGCGAGAGCGCCACCCCGACGTTTCCAAGATACGGAACGTCGGCTTTTCGAAATTGTAATTCGTTCTGGTTTGCGTATGCTTCGTTTCAATCCGAAAAACTGGAAAAATAGGTAAACAAGAAATTGATTACACAGGAAAGCAGGATTCAAAGCAAGAGGACTTTTCGAACAAAGTCTTTGATTTCGGACTTGAGTGCCATATAATTCGATATTACTACTGCCTGCATACTATTCAACTCACCCCCCTTTGCAAAATGAAAACCCCTGTAAAACGAGAAGCCCGTAAAAACGATGAAATCCGAAGCCGATTTTGAGCACCGAAGCGAGGCGTGCATCCGCACGTTGAACGAGGAGCGGAAAAATCGGCGAGGAGTTCGCGTTTTTACGGGCTTCTCGCGAAATTCGTGATTGCCGTATTGCTCGCCCCCTACCTCTCCCCCGTCGCGACTTCCATCGAATGGAAAACCCAATACACCTACGCGAACGAATACCGCCAACTGGCGCTCGCTACGTCGGTCAAACTGGAATCCCCGAAGAACAGCTTCGTCGTGGAATTGGAGACGGAAAGCCAAATCGACCGCGAAGACGCCGTAACCTTCGCCATCTTCTCGAACGGAACGGAAAAACATGCCGATTTGGAACTCTCCGGCGACGAAACCGAACGGGGAGCCTATTTCACGGCGCCAATCCACTTCGAACCGACCGACGAAATCCGGGTAGAATGCTCCGGCTGCGAAACCCTGACCCATCCCGTTCTCCACCTGGTCTCGCTCGATACCCGGAGCTCCGTCGGCAAAATCGCCTACGATCCCGATGCCTTCGCGAAAACGGCCCATGCCGCGCCAAGCGCGTTTCCGATCGTATCTCGCGCGGAATGGGGAGCGGACGAAAACCTCCGGTATGCCGACAGCGAAATCTGGAAAAACATTTTTAAGAAACAATCCGCTGCCAAGCCGACCGAGGCCGCCAAAAAACAACTGGCGAAAAATATCGCGATCGAAGCCAGCCTCGAAGAAAAATTCCCCGAACAATCCAGGGTCAGCGAAATCATCTGGAAAGAAAACGGCCACGATCTCGTCTGGCCGATAGAGAAAGCCGCGAGCGTCCGGCAGATGGTCGTGCACCATACCGCGGAAGACAACGTCAAATCGCTCTCCGACGAGGAACTCATACGGTCCTTTTATTATTACCATACCATCGTTCGCGGCTGGGGAGACATCGGCTATCAGTTCGTCGTGGGCCAGCGGGGCGTGGTATACGAGGGACGGGCCGGCGGAGATTACGCGGTCGGCGCCCACGCGAGCTGGAACAACCGGGGGACGGTCGGCGTGAGCGTCATCGGGAATTACGAAAAGGACAAACTCGTCAAGGAACAGAAAGCGACGCTCGAAAAATTCCTTACCGCGCTTTCCAAAAAATACGGGATCGATACCAATACCACGCTGACGGGGCACAAAGCCTGCAAAGTAGACGAGGAATGCATGACGCACGATTATGAGATGAAGGGGCTCGTGGGACATCGGGACGTCGGCTTCACCTCGTGCCCCGGAGCCAACCTGTACGCGGAAATCAACGACCGCCTCTTGCCAAAACTGAACGCTTCGTCGAAAGGATACCTCGTCAACGCCAATCCGACGATCCGGCCGGAAACCATCAAGAAGGCCAAACCGATCGTAATAGTGAACCCGAGAACCGATCCCAAAACCAATCCCGCGACCCCGAACGTCGCCACAAACGACGGACCGAACATCCGAATCAAGCTCTCCGTACCGGTCCTGAAAAAAATAGAATTGGAAGCCGTCGAAGGAAACCCGGTGCTCGGCTGGGACAAAAAATCCGGAAAAGTGGCATTCGACAAAATATCCGTAAAGAAAGTCGGAAACAAGGTAGAGACCACCATGGGCGGCAAAAAATACCGGACCGAGACCGTTTCCCTCGGTGCCACGGTCGTCCGGATCAACAACTGGATACGGATACCCGCTTGGGACAAGGAGAAAAAATATAACGACAACGAATTCCGGGGGAAAATCGAAATCCGGGTCGAAGACGGTAAGCTGATCGCCATCAACGAGATCCCGCTCGAACTCTATCTCCGGGGCCTCGCGGAATTCAGCAACGGGGAAAACGCCGAGAAAGCCAAAACCATCCTCGTCGCCGCCCGGAGCTACGCCATGTTCTACACGAGTCCGGACTACCGCAAATTTCCCGGAAAACCCTACGACGGATCGGACGATCCGGACGTTTTCCAGAAATATCTCGGATACGGGTATGAAAAACGCTCCGATTCCACGATCCAGTACGCGAAGGAAACCAGAGGGGAAATCATCACGTACCAGGGAAAACCCATCAAGCCATGGTATTTCAGCCAATCGAGCGGAAGGACCCTCTCCGCGCTCGAATACTGCAACGCCCGGGTCGCGAAGAAAGAGCTGCCCGCCACGACGACCTGCCAGGATATCGCCTACCTCCAATCCGTCGCGGATCCGGGTGGCGAAGGCAAGGCTCAAGCCTGACACGGGGTCGGGATTTCCGGTATCGGAGCGACGTATTTCGCGACCGTCAAGAAGTGGGATTATAAGACGATTATCCCCTATTATCTCAACGGGACGAAGGTGGAGAAAAAGTACTAACGGCGGGGGAGCCCCATAGTAAACGATCTAGGAAAATTATGAGACGAAACCCATCTACGTACGTTCATGCGTGGGGGAAATTTCCGTGTTAGCCCAAATGTGGCATATCCTCTGCGAAAATAGGCTCAGAATATATTGACCCTCCCCCCAGAATAGGTTATGCTTCCCCCACTTTAACCAAAATCCCAATGTACCAAGCCGAACGAAGCGAATTTTCCGGTATAAAATTGCCCCGGCGGAAAAGGCTCCTCGGTTTTACTCTAGTTGAGCTCATAGTAGTCATCACTATACTGGCAATCCTCGGCACCATAGGGTTCCTTTCCATCCAGGGATACTCGGCTTCGGCCCGGGATGGCTCTCGCATTGGGAATTTAGTGAATTTGCAGAAATGACTCGTTTTGTGGAAGGTCGTGGCGTGAACGTTTCCTATGCCGGAGAACGCTGTCACTTTGACGGCTTCGGGGGTTGTCATCGGGTACCAGGGATCCGCGCTGGACCGGACGGCGGGAATGGCGAAGCTGTCTCTGGGATCGACGAGGGATCCCGCGGACACCTGAATGTATACGACGTACGCGGTGAACGCGAACCAGACGAAGATGCAGGCAATGGCGTTTTTGGAGGACGGGAGCAAGGCTTCGGGGATCGGGATGGGGAGCGGGGGCGGTACCGGGGGGTTTCCCGGGGCGGAGACGGCGTGGGCAGGAGGGTCGAGCTATGCCGCGAGGACCCCGGTGTCGAAGGGGGACGCTTTGGGGATAGTATTGTCGAGCACGGGGAGCAACGTGAACCAGCCGGTGCAGGAGCTCTATAGCGCGGGGAGCTTCACGGGGCTGGATCTGGCGAGGACGACGAGCGGGTCGGGGTACGCGATGGTGTTCTCCGGCACCGACTCCACCGCGACGGTAGCGACGAGCGGGACGGGAGCGTACACGGGGTCGCTGTTCACGTTCGCGTACAACAAGCGGGCGGACCTGATAGCGAGGAAGGAACTGGCGGTAAGCGACGCGAGCCTGGTGGGATACTGGGACATGGAGACGACGGTAATGAGCGGGAGCCAGGCGTTGTTGAAGGATCTGAGCGGGTATGGGAACCACGGGGGTTGCTATAGTTCGGGAAGTTTGACAAATTGCATATCAATGTCAAATTGAAAATCTATCGTGCTCGCTTGAAGAGATTACTTGCGAACGACTGGGTACAACCATTGAAAAGATAGCTATACAATTTGACTAAAAGTCAATCTTTCCACTTTTACTGGATCCGAATTCGTAAGTCATAGCAATACTCGCCTTTTTTGAAGAAGTGACTATCCAACGGGAAATTGGTATGTCATTGATATGATATACAATTGAAGCATAGAAATGGAAATGGGTGAGTGAAGCCTTCAGGGTTCAGGGAATGGAGCGACAAGCAGTACTGGGAAAATTGAATTGAATAAAAATACAAGCATTTATATAGTGGTAAATCGAAATAATTTCACGACAAAATACTTTATTGACTGAAACGCAGACAGCATTAAGAATTATGACACTTCATTTGATACACCTCTAAATATGGCTGCGTATCTATATGTAGGCGGCGACTGGAATGGAATGAATGGTACCATCGACGAAGTCCGCATCTACAACCGCGCCCTCTCCGACTCCGAAATCTCAATGCTGTACAACGCCACGAAGTAGGCGTTTCTTATCATTTTTTACCTTGTTATATATGACTTCCCTATCCCATGCAAACGCCGCCGAAACGAAAAAGGAAGGTCCATTATTAGCGGTTTCAAAGACCTGCGTTCCTTCCCGCAAGCTCCTCCCCGGGTTCACGCTCGTGGAGCTCGTTATCGTTATCGCGATACTGGCAATCCTTGGCACCATAGGTTTCCTTTCCATACAAGGATACTCGGCTTCGGCACGTGATGGTTCGAGGATCGGGAACCTCGTGAACCTGCAGAAGGGGCTGGTACTTTGGAAGGTGGTGGCCGGTACGTTCCCGATGCCGGAGAACGCGGTCGTGCTCACAGCTTCGGGGGTCACGATTGGGTACCAGGGCTCGGCCCGGGACCAAGTGGCGGGAATGGCGAAGCTGTCGCCCTGATCCACTCGGGATCCGGTGGACATGGGGATGTATACGACGTACGCCGTGAACGCGAACCAGACGAAGATGCAGGCGATGGCGTTCCTGGAGGACGGGAGCAAGGCTTCGGGGATCGGGATGGGACCTGGATTGGAAACGGCGTATGCTGGGGGATCGAACTATTCGGCTCGGACTCCGGTGTCGAAGGGGGACACATTGGGGATAGTCCTTTCCAATACGGGAGGCAATGTGAACCAGCCGGTACAGGAGCTGTACAACGCGGCGACCTTCACGGGAATGGACCTCGCGAAGACGACGAGCGGTTCGGGGTACGCGATGGTATTCGCCGCGGGAGACTCTACCGCGACGGTCCCGACGAGCGGGACAGGGGCGTATACGGGGAGTCTATTCACGTTCGCGTACAACAAGCGGGAGGATCTGATCAAGGAAAAGGCTTTGGCAAGTAGTAATAGTAGTTTGGTGGGGTACTGGGACATGGAGACGGTATGCGCGGGGGAATCGTGCGGGGCTTGAAATGATGGGAAACTGAAAGATCTGAGCGGAAAAGGAAATTATGGAACGTGCTACAGTTGGTCTACGAGCGGTGCATGCTGAACAATCTGACCACAGTTCGTAGATGGAAAAAATGGCAAAGCAATGAGTTTTTCAGCCACAAATTATAACTATGTCAAAATTCCTGATAGTACATCTCTAAAATTAAATACCGACTTTACAGTCTCTGCACATTGAAAAATGACAGAAAAATGCAAATCATCCCCTCCGACATCAAATTATTGCACATTTGCATCAAAATTAAGATGGGCAAGTCCGACAGATAACAATGGCTTTACTCTAAGATACGACAATTGGTCTTGATCATTGAATGTTTATGAATACATAATGTTGGACAATGCTGGTTACACGATTCAAAATTATTGAATAAAGCCAAATATCGGCTCTTATGAATTTTTACTTATCAAGTACACAGCTGGAAAAAAGACAATGGAATTCTTTGTAAATGGTAATAAAATTTCAGAGTGAACTTTTAATTGATCCATAAATAATACTGGAAGTTTCTGAATATGATGAGACGCTGATTACAACTGATCATGGGGAATGGATTGAACCATCGACGAAGTCCGCGTATACAACCGCGCCCTTTCCGACTCCGAGATATCCACTCTATACAACGCCACGAAGTAAGCATTCTTTTTTACATTTTTAACCTTGCTACATATGGCTCGCATAACCAATCCAAATACGGCTCGCACGTCCGGGGAAACCGGGGAATTTCGGATTTCCCATCCCGCATCCGTTCCTTCCAGTAAGAAGCTGCTCGGGTTCACTTTGGTTGAACTTGTGGTCGTCATCACGATACTTGCCATACTGGGCACCATCGGCTTCCTTTCCATCCAGGGGTACTCGGCTTCGGCACGGGACGGGTCGAGGATATCGAACCTGTCGAACCTGCAGAAGGGGCTGACCCTGTGGAAGGTAGTGGCGGGAACGTTCCCGATGCCGGAGGACGCGGTGACGCTGACGGCTTCGGGAGTGATTATCGGGTACCAAGGGTTCGCGAGGGACCGGGTGGCGGGACTCGCGAAACTGTCTCCGGGTTCGACTCGGGATCCGCTCGATTCGTGAATGCATACGACGTACGCGGTGAACGCGGGACAGACGAAAATGCAGGCGATGGCGTTCCTGGAGGACGGGAGCAAGGCCACGGGAATCGGGATGGTTCCGGGGATTCCCGGGGTGGACGAGGCGTGGGCGGGAGGGTCGAGCTATGCCGCGAGGACCCCGGTGTCGAAGGGGGACGCCTTGGGGATAGTCCTGTCGAATACGGGAGGGAACGTGAACCAGCCGGTGCAGGAACTGGGCTTCACGGGGATGGACCTCGCGAAGACGACGAGCGGGTCGGGGTACGCGATGGGGTTCTCCGGCACCGACTCCACCGCGACGCTCCCCACGAGCGGGACGGGGGCATACACGGGGTCGCTGTTCACGTTCGCGTAC
>CAIVSN010000152.1 GCA_903908595.1 uncultured bacterium | reverse complement strand
CGGTTGGTTCAGGCATAAGGGCAAGTATTGTTTCAGAATCGTTTTCGGAACGGATTTTCCATAAAAATCGAAGCCGTACTCGCTCGATAGGATTCTTTGCTTTCTTCCAGAGAGAATGAAGTTCTTTTTTTGTATGATGAGTTACGAGTGAAAGTGGAGTGTTAACCATGTGTGATCAGTAAAAAATACTAACGACAGTATACTCGACTTTTATATTAAATCAACAGTAATTAGATTAATTTGGTATAAGTCCCGTCCCCCCACTGATATCGTTCCAGCGGCCCGCCGAACGCCCGGTCCAATTTTGCCATTTCAAGAATTTTTCCAGGACTTTCGCGGAATCCATGGGTGATCCGAAAAAGCTCGAACATTTTCACCACGATCCCATTGGCGACGAAGAGGCAATTCCCATCCGAGTCTTTTGCCATTCTTTGAATCTCTTGAAAGCGCCGGATCACCTCGGTCGTATCGGTAACGAGGCGATTTTCCAAAAACCGGGATACGAAGGCGCTCCGCATAAGGAAAAGCGTTTTTTCGTCTGCCGGATCGTGAACCGTCCATAACGAAGGATCCGTGATATCGGACATGCGATGCAAGATCTGATCAAGAAGATGCGTATGGATGACGTTCTTTCCCCCGATAATTTCGGCCGTTTCGCGGCAAGGGAGGCTGAACGACGAGTAAATATGCGAATACGCGGAAAAATCTTCTTTTCGAATGGAAATCATTCATTCGGCACTCAAACAGAAGGCATCCCGTCACAATCCCGAAAGGGAGTACGCATCGTACCAGCCCATGTCCGGATTCGTTTTCCGTACCTTCGCATAGCGCATCATGGCGTGATTTCACATTAGCTGAGCATTTGAAAAATAGGAAGTTCGTCAGGTTTGGTCCCCATGATGCGCCCGATGTCCGGATGGGAGAGATATTCCGCATTCGGGGTTTTGTCATTGATGACGACGGCTCATGGGTGCTTCCCGGCAATGGTATGGCTCACCGCAAGGTAATTCGCCATCTGCCGCTTGGCAACGGATTGTTTCTCCGCTTCGGTCGTAGCCCCGTAGAGCTGTTCGAACATCGCTTTCCGTTCGCTGGCCCGGCGCATGATACCATGGAATTCCCTTGGCAAGGTTAGCTCTTCCGAGAGTTTTTCATAATGTCTTTGGTACGCGGGAAGCCCGTCGAGATACTGGGTAAATGTAGAGGATTCTATACGGATGGGGGTATCTTTCGTAAAATCGCGAAAAACGGATTCGAGGTGTATTGCGGTTTTCGCTACGATTTCCATGAAATCCTCGCGTCCGTTGGCAAATCGGCGTACCACGCTGGGAATGTCGTTTTCGATATCGCAGACCAGGGATTGGGCCCGAACGCGTTCGAGAGGAAAACCCCGGAAATGGAGATACCGGATATTTTGGCCGAGCTTGTCGAGAAAGCGCGAGAGGTTCGGAGGCTCCCCGATGGTCATCTTACCTTCCGCGTACGTAAAATTTTCTCCGTTGTTCGGATAGCACGGACAGAGGAGGAGATAGAAAACCATATCCTTCCGGCTTTGGATGAATCCTTCGATCCTGGCTTTCAACGAATCGGATTTGAAGGGATTTTTTGGGCGTTCTCCGGTGGGAGTAACGATAACGAGTGGTTTCATGTGTATTATAGTATTATTCAAGTAAAACATCTGGAGGACGAAGATGCAAGAAAGCCGATATGCGTCCGGCAATTTGGTGAATGATTCCCCCGTTCTTCAGGGTGGCTCTATACCTAAGCAAATTTGGTTTTCGGTATTTTATAGTTATAGATTTGGAATAGATTTTATTTTTCTTCTTTTGGGAGCTTATCGGTAATAAGTGACTAAAGAAAAAAATAAAAGATATCCAAATATGTGACTGCAAAAACCGGGAAACCAGATTCGCTTAGGTATAAATATATTTGTGGATGCTTTTGCTTTCGTATTGGAGCACTCGATTCCCCCGGCTTACGGTCGTTACCGATACGCCGAGCGCCTCGGCGATATCCCGTTGGCTTTTGCCGTCTTGGAGCATTTTCAGAATCGTGATCCGGTCGGCAAGCTCGGTGATTTCGCTCGGGGTGAGGATATCTTCGAGGACGTTCGCGAATTCGTCCTTTTCCTTGATTCGCCAAAGCGTATCGGTTACCAGGAGGAGCGAGTCGGGAAGATTCATATACAGTATTAGTTAGTTAATACAGTATATATACGGATAAATTGACGGGACGCAAATTAAAATACGCGCGAACGAATCGATTTGTTCCAATTCAAGTGGATCTGAATGCCGTTTTTCGACAAGGATCTGCCTAAGAGTCGGCTTTCCTGATGGCATACGTGGCAAAGATGCGACTTAGCGCGGAAACATCTATCTCCCGTAATCCAACAACCCCATAGCGCCCTTCAATTCCCGCAGTATCCGCTGTCCTTCCTCCCTCGCCCGCTTCGATCCGGACTCGATGGCCTCGGCGACCAATTCCGGGCGCTGCACGAAATATTCCCGCCTTTCGCGTATCGGCGCGATCAGCTCTTCCAATACCTTCACGAGCAATCCCTTGATTTCGCCGTCCCCGACGGAACCGGGGCCTCCGGCGATATACCTCGCCTTCAATTCGGCCAGGTGCTCTCGGTTGCCATAAAAAATATCCAGGTACTGGAAAGCCACGTGCTTCTCGATATTGCCCTTCGCTTCGACGTTGGTCTTTCCCGGGTCGGTGTACATCTTGTTGACCTGCGTTTTGATTTCCTTGAGGGTGGCCGTCAGGTAAATGGTATTCCCGAGGCTCTTGCTCATCTTGTCGTTGCCGTCGGTCCCGACGAGGCGGGGCGTTTCGGAAATGAGGGCGCGGGGCAGCGGGAAGTCGGTGCCGTACATCGTATTCACCCGCTTGATGATCTTTCTCGCGAGTTCGATATGGGGAATCTGGTCCTCCCCGACGGGCACGATTTCCCCCCGGAGCAGCATGATGTCCGCGACCTGGCTGACCGGATAGTTGACGAAGCCCAGGGAAATGGAAGCGTTGGCTCATTCGTCTCGCAGTTCGATTTTTTTCATTTCGTCCTTGAGCGTCGGGTTGTTCGTCGCGACGGAATACGGAGCGAACATCGTGAGAAAATTGAACAGTTCCGCGAACTCCGGCACGTAGCTCTGGACGATAAAATTGGACTTCTCGGGATCGAGTCCGATCGCCATCCAGTCGATGACCATGTCGATCACGGATTCCCGGAGCCGCTCCGTTTCCCCGAGATGGTCGCCAAGGACCTGGTAATCGGCAATCAGGAAATTATTCCGGATATTGGGAAGCTCCTGGAGCTTGAGCCAGTTTTCGAGGGCTCACTTGTAGTGTCACAGGTGCAGCCGCCCGCTCGGGCGCATCCCGGTGAGGCAATTCCTGGTACCGTCTCCGGCAAGGTTCCCGATGCCGTCGATGATATGGGGGCGCTTCTTGTCCGTGGCTTC
This sequence comes from uncultured bacterium, assembly GCA_903908595.1. Classification (GTDB taxonomy): domain Bacteria; phylum Patescibacteriota; class Gracilibacteria; order BD1-5; family UBA2023; genus CAIVSN01. Next base: position 6,373 of record CAIVSN010000152.1, on the reverse strand, counting down.
GTCGTCGATGGTATCCGGGGCGTTCATATGTCTGGTGGTCAATCAAATAAAATTCCACGCCTTTTGTATCAGTTTTTCCGAAAAAATCAAGGGATGAAAACTCGAGTCCGTCATCTACCGATACAATTCGGATCGGGGAAGCTACGGGCATACCGAAGGAGGATTCGTATTTTCCACAAGCCATCGGCTATTCCAATCCCAATATCCGGAAAGCGACAACAACAAGAGGTCATGGATAAGCACCAGTGCCGCCGATGACGCGGCGAATCTCGGGCTGATCTGCGTCAAAAAAGATTCAACGTTCGACCAGGCCATAGCGATCCGAGAAAAAACTGAGATTATTCTTCCAATCTGCCCTCTCCGACGGGATCGAACTACTGTACGAGCGTCACCCAGCATTCCAACATATCGGTCAATTGCAAAATCAAGGCAAGCGGTGCCACGAATTGACAGGAAAACACGATGGGAATCAGCAGTCAGAATTCCGGTAGCGGCGGGGGAGGAACGTATTCGTTTTCCAACACGATTACCCTGAGCGGCACCGATGGAGCGGTACTGTGCCGAAAAAACGTGGCGATTCAGGAGCCGAAATACGATTGGGATCTCTCCGGCTGGCAGGAATGCGAAGGATCCAATCGGATACGGATAGTGACCTGCAAGGACCCGAACGGATCACCGTTGCCCGACAACCGGTGCAACGGCGCTCGGCCAACCAATACGTCGACTTGCACGGGCAACTAATTGGATTGACGAAACCCACCATCGGGCGAGGCCCTATGGGATCAGCAGTTCGAAGACCGCCCGGTTTTCCTCGTTCCTGAGCCTTACGAAACCTGATTTCCCGTTATTTTCATGGGCCTTAGCGATAAAATTCGCGAACCGCAGGCCGAGGCCCGATCCGGCTTTGATATTCTTGACGTCGGCGACGTCGCTGGCAATGATATGTTCCGGATACCCGCCCGAATCGTCGCTCACGCCGATCCTGAGCATGCCGTCTTCCATGCCGAGTTCGAACCGGACTTCGCTTTTCGCGTACTGCAAGGCGTTGTGTACCGCGTTCATCAGGGCAAAATTCAGGAAGTTCCGATCGAACGGCCATTCCGTTGGCACGTCATCGTCGGCATGAGCTGTCACTTTCAATCGCCCTCGCGAGAAAGAAATCGCCGTTTCGGCCAACTCCGCCACGAATTCCTGGGGAGAATAGATATCGACGGCGTTCAGGTACATGTTACCCGAAACCTCGGCACGATAGAGGATGAGAATCTGGATCGCCTCGCTGGAAATCCTTTGGCACAACGATTGGGCCTGGGTCAAAGGCGTATCGTGCTCAGGTTTTTCCGTGAAAGGAATGGAAGCCAAAAGCTCATTCATGATAAAGAGCTTGTTTTTGACCTCGTGCAATATCGCATGGGAAAGTTCGGGGTTCGCATTTCAAACGGAATGTTTCTGAACCGTTGGAAAATTGGCGTTCATGGGACGTAGATTATGGAAATGCTTTGCCGAATATATCCAGTCTCCTTTCGGTCCGGTTCCATTCCATGAGAACCCGCTGGAATTGCTGGCTTTCGGAATTGATTTCCCGGGCTTTCTCGATTGCGGCCCGTCATTTGGCAATCAGCGCCCCGTCCTTCTTTCCGGATTCCAGAATCCGGATGACAATGATGACGTAGTTGATGATTTCCCGCTGACTGTACGGAGCCAGGTTCATCGCTTCGAAAAACCGGTCGTACGCGCCGTACAAATCTCCGGACCTAAACCGCTGCACGGCATTTTTTCAGAGATCGAGAACCGCTTTTTCGTGCCTTCCCGCGGGCGCTTCGACGGTAGCCCCCAATCGATCCGACTCGGTGGAATCGACCGGAAGCTGGGCCGGAAGCTCTGCCGGAAGCTCGTCAGCAAACAACGATTCGATATCGGCGAGCCCGATAATGGGTGCTTCCTTGGGCTTCATGAACGAGGGAGTCGTTACCCCAGCTTGAGCAAAGGCGTTTTGCAAACGCTTCGAATGCTCGCTGCCATTCGGGACGTTCGATGCGATTTCCTGCCCAAGCGTAACCGCTACGCTCTCCATGGAGGCCTTGAGACAGGTTCCGACGACGTCGACCAGTACCGAGGGATCGATCCGCACTCCTTTGTCCTTCATGGAAAGAACGTCCTCGATGTGCCGTTTTGCGCCCGCGGCATCTCAGACTCTCGAACATGTCTCCGCGAGGTTCGCGGAAACGATAGCCCTCCCTTCGTCAGTCAGATTAAGGAATTTCTTCTGGCTATCCATGAGCAGCTTCGTTGCGCCGATATCCCCCCGACTGACATAGCTTCGGTTCAACGTTGCGATGTCGGCGGGTCGGAAATGGTACGAATACCGTTCCTTGACGATTTTTTCATACGCCTTTTCCGCCGTTGGGATATCGTTGTTTCTGAAAGCGGCATCCCCCAGTCGGCGCTGCCGAGGAAGGGACTTCGGTGAAATGTCGACTCCGGATTGCAGGGTTTGTTGCACTTCGGCGATTTTTCACTGGCTTTCCTGGATGGTGGCGAGCAAATCGTACCCCTTTACCATTTCGGGATTCTTCAAGAGAACGTCCTTCAGGACTTCTTCCGCCAGTTCGTTCTTTCCTTGCAGGTGGTAAGCTTGGACGAGTCACAGCTTGGCCCAAGGGACGGTATGGGCTTTCGCGATTTCTAGGTACAGCATCTCCGCTTCTTTGGCCGAATTCATGGCCAGGAGCAATTCCCCCTTGTGCCGAAGCGCGTCGATCCGGTATTTCGGGAATTTTTTCGCGATTTCGTCGCACTTCGTGGCCGCGTTGAGATAGTGTCCCTTGGCCGTCTGCTCGTAAACCCAGGCGAACATGGCCTTCTTTGCGAATCCGGTAGTAAGGCGATTCCTGAGAATGTTCAGGTTGAACGGCTTGATGATATAATCATCCGGGACATATTCTGCCGCGGCAATGACTTTCTCGTAGCTCGTCTCCGCCGTAACCATAATGAACACCGTCGAAAGGGGGATATACGAACAGGAGCGCATTTCTTCCAGGGTCTGTTGCCCATCCTTCTCTTCGCCGCCGAGATTGTAATCGCAGAGGATCCCGTCGAAAACCTGGGTTTTGACCTTGGATATGGCATCCTTGGCGGAGCTCGACGCGACGATCTTGCTGATGCCGAAAGAATTCAAAACCGACCGCATGGATTGCTGCATGTTCGGATAGTCGTCAATGATGAGGATTTTCTTTTCCGAATAATCGACCGGCAATCGGTCACCCGGAATCGAGAGAAGGTCCATATGCTATATTAGAACATAATATTTTCATAGGTATATGCAAATATGGGTTTAATTCAAGTAATATACCCAACAGGAATTGGTTTTCGGTGTTTTCCAGTCACATATTCGGACATCTTTCATTTTTTTCTTCGGTCACTTATTCCCGATAAGCTCCCGAAAGAAGAAAAAGAAACCTGTTCCGAATCTGCAACCGTAAAACACCGGGAAACCAATTCCCGTTGGGTATAACGAAGCCGAATTCTCCGGAGTCCATCGGAAGGAAAAAATTTCCGGTCGGAAAGATTTCGTTCGCTTAGGCGTATGAAAACACCGTTCGGGAATCTCGATTCACATGCCGTCAAGCCCGCACCTATACCGTCTCCCCCGTTTTTAACGTCCGATAGATTTCCCCCAGGGCTCCCAGAAAGGAAACCTCGTGGTACTTGATGCGATGCTTCCTGCAGAATTCTTTGGTTTCTCCCGCTATTTTTACAATGTTCCATCGGGAAGCCTGAGGGAAGAGATGGTGTTCCACCTGCTTGTTCAAACCGCCGAAAACATGGTGGATTACCGCTCATCCGCGCACGTTCCTGGAAGTGCGGGTCTGCAGGTCGAGCCAAGAGTATTCCTTCACCCGCTTCCCATCGATGATTTCCATGCCGATATGGTTCGTCATGAAGACGAGCGCGAGGTGGATTCCAACGAGCATGCCAATCGCCCCGATCGAAAACAGCGCCGTAAGAAATCAATACCGCCAGATGAGCGCCCCGGGCAGGATTCCCAAAAACAGGAGGTTCAGCACGAGTTCCCCGTATTTGCCGTTTTGCAATACGTGGCGGTACGAAAGGGCTACGAGATTGAAGTACAGTAGGCTCGTGGCGCACCAGAAGAGGATTCTCTTGTGCTTTTGGAAAAATTGGCTCTTCCCGGGATTTTTCGTAAAAATCTCGTCGTAGTCGCGAATATCGGTATCGTGAATATCGGAATTGGTGAACGTATGATGTTCGTTATTGTGTTTTTTCATCCACCAGGAACGGGAAAGACCGATCAGGAGGTTCGCGAAAACGTATGAAAAAAAGCGGTTGGTTTTCTTGCTTTTGAAATACTGGTTGTGAATGAGGTCGTGCGAGATGTACCCAAGTTCGACGGAAAGCACATAAAAGTAGAGAACGGTGGCGACCAGGGGAATTTTTCAAATGAGAAAAATCCCCAATACGTACAATGAAAAGCTCGCGACGAGATTCGCGGTTCCGTACCAAGGCGACGGACCGAGCCATCCTCTTGTATTGACGGTTGCCCGAAGCTCATCGAAAAGGGCGGCGTAAGATTCTTTGGTTTTGGGTTGGTCCATGGGAAAAATAAGTATCGGCGGATAGGTCAAAAACAGATAGCGGATGTCAATATGGCAAAAGCATTTCCGAATTTTTCCACGCATATGGAGGGTACCAGATTTTTTGGAAACGGCAAACGGATTTCCCGATAATCCGATTCGCGCGGTTTTGCCACGATCGTCGGAAGCCGGTAGCTGCCGGATATGCCTAACCAAATCTGGCTAGGCATAAAAAAATGCCGGTGGAATACCGGCATCCGCGTAATCCCACGATTTGATTATCGGTGGGAATTCAGCAGTTCGCTCGCGGATTCGGCAAAGCTAAAGAACAGGTTCTGAGCTTCGATCCATCGCGGGGAAGTTTTGAGGTCTTCGAGGGTTCCTCCCAGATAGTTGCCAAATACGAGATATTCGGCAATCGGGGAAAAATCTTCGTCGAAGATAGTGACGGGGACCAGCAGGTCGAAATTTTCGGCTTGTTGGCCTTCGAGGCAGATGATGACTGGCTCATTGTCCTCGCTCCGTTCGATCTTGAGCTGACGCGCAAGCTGGAGAAGGTTTTTTCCAGAAATTTCGCGATCGCTTTCGGTAACGGACAGAATGGCCTTTCCGTTATTGCTGACGATCACCACCTCATCGATGCTGAGGATTTGTTTTTGCGTCAGACTGTCCAGGAGCACCCTGTTGATCGCGGCAAGTTGCCGCTTAACGAAAGGCTCTATGGAATACCCTTGATATTTATACTGCATTTGATTTCTCCTGTGTATTGAAAAAGCCACGCTGAATTTGGCGCAACGGGACGAATAATATACAAAATAGAAACTAAAGAAAGTCAATTATTGCGATCCCCGGCCGATTTGCATCGAAAACGCTGGAAAATTGTTTCCGAGCGAACAGACTACGGCTTTGGAATCCTAGAACTAGTAAAAAAGGATCCGTAGGAAAATTGACAATATGGCCGCAATACGTATGTTCACCCCGTCCGAAATCGTTCGGACGTCAAAAACACATAGGAGGTTTTCATGTTCTGTTCCCTGCAATCGGCAGCGAAGTTCATGAGCGGGTCGGTATATTTCTATATTTCCGCGTTCGCTCTGTCGTTCGTGCCCCTCGGTTTTCCAATTGCGGGCATCATTGCCCTGGCATTCTTTCTCATCGTTACTTTCCTTGACCACCAATTGGGGAAATCGGCCTCCAAAGAGGACAAAATCATCCTGGCACGGCTTGAAGCCGGACTGTTCGCGCTCACGGTTTCGGTGCTCATCATTTTCGCGGGGTGGCCGGATGCCGATTTGTCTCCGATAGGTGAATTCTTGATGGTTATCGGATTTCAAACCGTCATATATTACCCGGTAATGATTGCGCTCTTGTTCCTGAAGCTGCCTAAAATCAAACCGTAGGAAAGAGGGATCGCAAAGACATGATCCGCAACGGATAGCTCATGTTTTTCCTTTCCATTACCCTGCGATTCGATCGAGAATCCGTTCTTCCATCGAATCGCCCCATATGAAAGCCCGCTCAAGCGGGCTTTTTCACGGACAAAAAAACCTTTCTTGCGAAAGGGTTTCGGTTTCCTTACCTCACACACCAGAAGACGAGAATTCCTTGAGAGAGTGCCTTCGGGACTAGGGATCCTTCGGGCGATACAATTGTTATACCCAACAGGAATTGGTTTTCGGTATTTTACGGTTACAGATTTGGAATAGAATATATTTTTCTTCTTTCGGGAGCTTATCGGCAATAAGTGACCGAAGAAAAAAATAAAAGATGTCCGGATATGT
>CAIVSN010000151.1 GCA_903908595.1 uncultured bacterium | reverse complement strand
GGGAAACTCCGGCAAAACGCGAACTCCTCGCCAAATTCTGCGTTCCTCGCTCTACGTACTTGCCAGTACGTTTCGCTACGGTACTCGAATTTGACTTCGGATTTCATCGTTTTTCCGGAGTTTCCTGGGATATACCCAACGGGAATTGGTTTTCGGGACGAGATTAAGAAAGTTCTTGTCAAGAGTATTTTTTGACACTCGAAAAATGATAGGGTACTCTTAGGGGGTATTGCTTCAATACACTATTACCTTATCTTCTTTCTTTATGTGACTCGAACGAAATTCACCAAGCACTACCCCGGGAGGCAAAATTGCCGAAGGGAAAATCAATGCTGACCAAATCATTCCGGCGGAAGGTTCGGTCTCTGTCCCGAAGCTTTCTGGCGACCAAGCAACCACTCAACCCGGAGGCACGGTCATGGAAGGGAAAATCAATTCCGCGCAGAACATCCCAGCGGAAGGTTCGTCCTCCGTTCCTACCGTTATGGGACGGGAAATCGCGGAAATCAAAGATAAGATCATCCAAACTGTCGCGCGACTGAACAATCCTGCCGTGACGGGCGAAGTCAGCACGAGCATGGAGCAATTGAATGCTCGGCAAAAAAAGGAAATGCAAAATGTCATCGATGGAAAAACCGAAAATGCCGAAAATGCCGAACTGAACACCCTGAACCGGCTCAAAAGCCTGTATTCGGAAATCGTGGAGACTCATCCCGAAATCAAAGCGGGAGCTCCGAAGAGCGAGATGTTTGCGGAACCGACCACCCAACCCGGAGGCACCGTATACGAAGGTGCCTTTGCTGTCTCTCAGAATACCATCGGCTTAGGCGTCGGCGTCCATACCCCGACGATTGACTCACCAATCGTGACAACCACAGTAACTTCCAACAAAGCTACTGAAAAAATTTCCGAGACCACCACTGGTATGTAACCCCCGCTCAAATCCCCTACTGAGCCGAATTCAATGTCATGCATCGCCACGGCATCCCTTCCTCAATAATCCTCCCATGTCAAAAGAAATTCCCATATCCCCGAAAATCAATCCTGCTTCAAATCCCGCTCCCGAGCAGGATTTGAAGTTGCGGTTCGAATCGGATCTTTTCCAATGACACACGACTCCCCTGCTAGGCCAGTGAAATGACTCTCCACGACTTAAAGGGTATTTCCGGGAAAACGTCCCGGTGACACCGGGATCGGTCTTTCAGATTTCCAGGGAAAACGACGGGTACCGGGTAGGATTTGCCGGACGTGACTTCCCGTTGGCGCTAAAGAATATCCGGGATGCGCTGGATCTGAAAAATCGGATGGAAATACTCCTGACCGTAAACGATACCTGCAAAAAAATAGAGACCTTCCGGCGCGATTGCGATTTTCAGGCAGAAAAGGCGAGTTTCGTCGTGGGAGGCGGGGCTGAGGATATCGTAATCAACAGCGGGCCATTGCCGTTTTTCAACAAGACGATTGCGCTGACGCATGAACGAGTGAATCTGATTTTCGGGGCAAAGCATGGCAAGGAAGCTGTGCCGATGCTTTCGGAATATCTCAATTCGGTCATACGGATACGGGAAAAATCCGGGGAAGGAACCGTCAACGAAACGCCATAACGAACATTACGAAGTCTCCCCCAAAAGTTCCAGAAAGGATTCGAGCGTCAAAACAGCGACCCCGAATCCTTTTGCTTTTTCCAGCTTGGATCCCGCGTCGGAGCCGACGATGAGATAGTCCAGTTTCGGGGAAACCGAGCTTCGCACTTCTCCCCCGTTCGACTCGATTTTGGCATGGATTTCGTCCCGTCCGAGAGAAACGAACGAGCCGGTGACGCAGAAGGATTTCCCGCCGAGAATACCGCCCGTAGCCTTGGACGCGACTTTCGGATGAACTTCCCGAAGGAGCCGGGCGACCAACTCGGAATGGTCGACAAAATAATCCACGATGGCTTCGGCGCTCACCGGACCGATGTCCCGGATATTTACGAGGGATTCGACGGAAAGGGTCGAGAGGGCCTGTCATAAGGAATCGTTCGCGGATGGGGATTCCCGGTTCGATACTTCCGGCATTTGGGTACCGATGAGCGTCGCGTCCGTATTTTCCCCATTGTGAACCTGGGAACCAATCAGCGTCGCAACGTGATCCGCCAGCGTCTTCGCCGTCTTCCTCCCGACCTGCGGAATCCCGAGCGCGAGAAAAAATCTCGATAGATCCATATTCCGGCTTCCTTCGATGGCGTTCAAGACATTGTCCGTTTTTTTGTGTTCGAAACCTTCGAGCTGCAAAATTCGGTCACGATAGTCTACCAACCGGTAGATAGACGCGAAATCCGTCAGGAATCCCTTTTCGATGAAGAGGTCGATCATTTTCTCCCCGAACCCGTCGATATTCGCCGCATGCTTGCTCACGAACGCCTTGAGCGCTCCGCTCGTCTGGGCGGGACAGGTCGCGCGGTTGGGACAGAAAACCGCCACCTTGTCGATTTCTTTAGTCAGTTCCGTATCGCAGCTCGGGCAGCGGGCGGGCGGTCCGACGATTTGTTCGGAACCCGTTCGGACGTCCTTGATAACGGATACCACTTCGGGAATCACTTCCCCGGCCCGTTGGACGAACACCTGGTCCCCGATCCGCACGTCCTTCCGTTCCAATTCCTCGTAATTGTGGAGCGTGGCGCGGCGGACGATAACCCCGGAAACGTTGACCCCTTCGAGGTGCGCGACGGGCGTGACCACCCCGGTGCGGCCAATGGAATGCTCGATGAAGTTCACCCGGGTCCGGACGAGTTCCTGGGGGAATTTGTAGGCGATGGCCGAACGGGGATGGTGCTCGGTGGCTCAGAGTTCTTTCCATAGCCGGTATTCCTGAAGCTTGATGACGAGCCCGTCGATATCGAAGGCGAATCTCGGCTTTTTCTCGGCGAATTCCGCGACCCGATCGGCGAGAAGCTCCATGGAAGCGAACCGTTCGAAGAACGGGGAAATATCGAATCCCCATTCAAGCAGTTTGGCGATCCCCTGGTCGTACCGGTCGATGCCGAAAACGTCGTGTTCCGCTTCCAAATACGGCACGCTGTACGCGAAAAATTGGAGCCCGCGATTTTTCGTAATATTCGGGTCGAGCTGGCGGAGGCTGCCGGATGCGGCGTTCCGGGGGTTCGCGAAGAGCTTTTCCCCGGTTTCGAGCCGCTCCCGGTTGACCCGCTCGAATTCCGAGTGGGGCATGACGACTTCCCCACGGATTTCGATTTCTCCCCGATAGTCGATCATGCGCGGCACGCCGCCCACTTGGAGCGCGTTGACACTGATGTTTTCGCCCTCAATCCCGTTCCCGCGAGTGAGCGCCCGGACGAATTGCCCGTCACGGTACAAGAGGGACATCCCGAGGCCGTCGAATTTGAGCTCGAGGATGCAGGCGAGGGGGTCGGGACGGCCGAGATGGTTCCTGGCCCGCTGGGCGAATTCGAGGATTTCCGCGATATCGTAGGTATTGTCGAGGGAAATCATCGGATTAAGGTGGAGCCCTTTCTGGAACTGCTGGGAGAGGAGGACTTCCACCCGTTGCGTCGGCGAAGTCGGATCGAGGATCCCGAGCCGGGTCTCGGCGTCTCGGAGCAAACGGAAGAGCCGGTCGTACTGCGCGTCGTCGACGATGGGGTCAGACTTGAGATAGTAGCGTTCGTTATGGTTTCGGATGAGGTTTTGGAGGCTTGCTACTTCATCTGGAGTCATGTATGAAAAATCCCGATCGATGAAGGATTCGGAGAGTGCGAGGATTTGAGAATCGGAGAGAGTAGTAGATGGCATGGGGATTGGGGGTGGGGGGATGAGAATTTTTAGGGGAACACAGGGGAACAGTATCCTTTTACCAATAGAAATTAATCTTTCAAAAATCACAACTTCCCATTGAAATATTTCAATTGGAATCGATCGCAGGACCATTTCAACAACCCGAATGCCAATACATCGAGGAGCCTATGTAAAGTCATAATCCGGCATATAATTCATTATGAGAACCTGGATTGGATCAGTACAATTTGGCAAAACACCAATTGTTTCAACAATCATACGGGACGTTCAGTCAATTTCCAACGACTGAGAATCTCTTCGCTCATACGTTCCTGGCATCGAATGAAACCATTTCGTCGGATCGGGTAAATTCAATTCACAAACCGCTCCACGCGTTTCCGGAATTCATTGACATACACACTTTCGTTCCAATTGGAACTGCCGATATGGCCGTATGAAATTCGGCATTCGACCCCCAATACCCGTAACCTCCGGAAATCCTGTAAGTCATTCCGGCACAAGCGGAAATCACCAGTGTGGTATTTTTGCTCACGGTTCCCGATTCGTTTCAAGCGGCATCTCTCCATTTCACGGAGATAGTTTTGATTCCGCTTCATGCCGTCGTTATGGCATTCATGGTGCTGGAGCAAGTCTCCCAGCTATTTCCTCCGCTCAAAATACCCGATCCTGAAACGTACATCTGAATCTGTCAGGCAGTAGATGCGTTATCCGTCGGACAGGCAATGGAAAACGAGATATTCGCATTCGATATCAAAGCGGGAACCGTAAAATCTCAACCGCTAGGCGGAATAGTGTCGGCCGATACTCAGGGAATAGCATTTATGACACTCGCATTCGCGACACCCAGTTGGGAAGTCAACATGCTTCTTCCAAACTCCGTAAGAGAACCAGTCGAGGTGGCAACGAGCGCCGCGATATTCTGATTGGATCTGATATCAGACGTGGAATACGATCCCCGGAGCGCAACCATCATGTCCGTGATTTCCGAGGCACTGGCCGGCAGCCCGCTCGGATTGCCCGCCGTCTTCGACCCACTGAACACCACTTGGCCAGGATTGAACGTGCTTGCGCCCCTCAGAGCTTTCCCGTTGAACTGGAGGGTCCCGGAAAGGGAGGCTATCGTGACGGAGCTTCCGGCCACGCCCCCGGAATTCGTCAGGAGGCTCGGGACCGCGAGGACGTAGACCGAGCTGCCCGTGGATGCCTTCGCCATAAGCCCCCCGAAGTTCCCGCGGACGTAGGATACGGAAGGGCTGCCGGCTTCTGCGTGGGCCGTATCCGCGAGGATTCCGCCGGGCATGGCGGACGGAGCGAGATCCCCTTCGTACTCGGCCTTGATCTGGTAAGCCTTCCCTTCCGCGAGGGAAGAGTATGCGTACTCGGCGTTCTTGAGCGGATCCACCGGCTTTTTGTTCAGCCCCCCTCCGGCTATCGTCCCTTTGAAATACTGCATGACATTCTGTCAAATCGTCCCCTGGTTCCAGACGGCTCCTCCCGAATACGTCACGGCAAAGGAGCCGTCCGGAAGCGGGTACGAGCCGGAAACGACCATGGAGAGGTCGAGGGACTTGGACGCCTGCGCGACGTCGCCGACGCGGGCGGAGTCCCGGGCTTTGGACGAGTATCCCCCTATCGAGAGGAACCCGATCGTACCGAGGATGGCAAGGATGGTGATGACGACAACGAGTTCCACGAGAGTAAAACCTCGGATTTTCCGGGAAGCGGGAGTTTTTTTGAAGTGGGCCATGATGATGAGTTATTCGTCCGGTATGATACCTTATAAAATTCCATATGCAAGGGGAAACCTATCTTAAGCGGATCGGGGGCTTTTCCATTTGCTTTTGCGGGAAAACAATACTAAAATTACCGTGTATCGTATCCCTCACCTTCGTCGCATATGAAACCATTGCCAAAAACCATCGGGCAGTATCTCGCGGTTTTTTCCGCGTTCTCGGCGACCGCGCTCGTCTTTTTCGCTGCCGCCGGAAGCGGTCAGATGCTGCATTCCACCCCGTACGCCGCAATCGATGCGACCGCCGACGCCAAGCTTTCGAGCCTCACGGCGGGGCAGGGGGCGGGAATCCTCGACGGGGTCGTCGCAAAGGTCAGGGCGAGGGCAACGGAGAAAGGGGGGAACCCGGTAAACCCTTCCCTCTACACGGCCTACGTCGATGGCTATCTCGCGAAGGTCGACCGGCTCGACAACGACATGCGCACGGCGTACGGGAACGAATATGCGTTCCTGTTCCAGTATATCTACCCGAGGGTATACGCGATACGGACTCCGGCCGCAGGCGCGACGGCAGGCACGGTCGACTATGTAACTATCAATATTGCAAGTAATTCCCCATCGGTTTCTGGTAATGGTACAGGAAATCATATATACATTCCGAGTGGTTTAAGCGCTACTCAGAAGGTGACTATTTCAGATCCCCTAGGTGATAATGCATTTACGGTTAATTTCAGTGAGATCTCATTTGGCACAAAAGCATCCACTGTTATCCAATTCACTTATACGAATGGGGCAGTAATCAATGTTCTCGGTGCACATGTTTTTAAGTATGATATTGGAAATGGACAATTGGTTTCATTTGCTGATTTGACAGCAAATACGGGTATTTCTTGGAAAACAAATTGTGCATCCGGTACTGCTTGGGATACGGCCACGAATGCCTGTAAGACCAATACCGGTATCACGGTCGCAGCGGCAACCGTTGCCGATTGCACCAACAAGGAAACGAGTTGGAACTGCGATCCCACAAGCCAGGTCAATCCGAAGGCCTGCATAAAGAATCGGGATACCACCAACGCCCTCAGGCTTGTTGGAACTTCTTGATATCCCGCTACCGCATATTCCGAGCGCGCAAAAACGACCGATTTGAATAAAGCGTATATCTCGGAATGGCAAAACGCTGACCTTACCAATGAAAAATTCGACGACACGAATGGATTGGCGACTTGGGGAACCCTTTCCGACCTTTCCGTAAAATGCAAAAAACAATATCCGTTGAAGGCCGTATGCGGATCCCTCGTGAATCAGCCTATCGCATATGGCAGTTCGTTGAGTAGCGATACTGCCAACACGTGTTCGGTTGGAAAATTCAAACAATTTTCTGCAAGCAAGGTGTATAGCAATTTCAAATACACGACCGATTATTACCATATCTTCAACGTCAATCCCAATGGCACTACCCAGTACGAGCGATATAAATGAGCGTACTATTCCTATCTGTGCGACGGAGTAAACGGTGGCGAAGAAACGATGTGTAGCATTTGAAATTTTAGCAGCGACAACAATGGTACCAAGATATCCACGGACAGTATCACCGGAATTCCCACCGGCAAGCTGTACGCTCTCAGCGTGAGTTCCGTGGGAACGGGTTCGGGAAGCATTTACCCCATTGGGGGAGATACTGGCTTCATTAAGTGCGGCGGCGGTTCAGAAATTTGTACCTGAAAAGCCGAAACCGGGTACTCGACAAAACTCACGGCCAGCCCGAACCGGGATTCTATTTTTACCGGCTGGTCATGAGGCTGCAGCGGTCCTGTGTTTTGCGACATAACCCTGACGTCCGATACGACCGTACAGGCGAATTTCCAACGCGTGGACCGATACTACCTGTACGTGGAAGATAAAAGCATAATGGCTCCCGACTCGAAGAGCGTGGAAATTTTTCCCGAATTGGAAAAAGGAGTGTATCACGACGTCAAGAATGGAAGCGATGGCATAACGATAAAAGGCAATAAGGTTTCTTTTGTCGCAAAGCCCGGACCGGGCATACAATTCGACGGCTGGAAATGAGCCTGTGCCGGACAAACGGGTTTGACATGCGAACTCACATTGACTAATCAGGCCAGGACGGAAGTTTCTTGGTCGTTTAGCAAGAATCAATAGGATTCCGCCCTGGGCCGGATGGCTTCCCCACGCAACGGTAGCCTTGGCTGACAATGGCACAGCCTATGCCGCCTGAGACACGATCGGGTAACATCTTTTTGTTTTCATCGCCGTCTTTTCATGGTTTGTCGGGAGAATTATCTCATCCCGCAAAAATCGATCCAATTGCCGCCATGGATAGTCCGAAAGGGGGTATTGGGGTAAGCGTCTTGGAATACCTTGGGCATTTTCGTTTGCTTTTTCTCATTCCATTTAATTTCAAACGCTTGAAGCATTCCATCCTTTTCCTCCAGATAATCGATTTCTTTTCCTTCGTGAGTTCTCCAGAAATAACCGTTTGCGAGATACTTCGAGCTTTTGTTGTATTTCACGCGTTCCGCGATAACGAAGTTTTCCCATAAGCCTCCTAGGTCCGTTCGGATTTCCGGAGGGTTGAAATTGCGGATGAGGGCATTGCGGATACCGACGTCATAAAAATATATTTTCTGGCTCTTGTGGATCTCGTTGCGCAAATTCCGACTGAAGGCCCGCAACGTAAAAATTATAAACGCTTCTTCGAGAAGATAGAGATATTTCTGGACCGTGGCGATGTTAACCCCGATTTTCTGGGCAAGTTCGCTATACGATACCTCGCTTCCGACCTGGAGCGCGACCAGAGTAAGGAGATCCGAGATGATCGGGGACTTGCGAATCGTCTCCAGCTCCAGGATATCTTTATACAAAAGGGCTCCCGCAAGCGTGCTGAGGTTTTCCTGTATGTCGGGAACGGACGACGCGAGCGGATCGAAAACGAGCGGGTAAAGCCCGTATTGGAGAAAAAAACCTCGTTTCTCCGAAACCGAAGCATACCCTTCCGAATCCACGAGTTCCTTGAGCAGAAGCGGGCTCATGAAAAATTCGCGGGTGCGTCATGCCATGGACTCGCGCGTCTTTTGGGCGAGATCGAAACTCGACGATCCCGTAGCGATGACCTGGACGCCGGGAATATGATCATGGACCAGTTTCAAAATGCTCCCGATATTCTCGATTTTTTGGGCTTCGTCTATCGCGATCAAGTCGTACGCCTCGATGGATTTCCGTATCGTCTCAAAATTATCCGCACGGAATATCTGCCGGGTGGCGATGGATTCCGCGTCGAAAAATTTTGTCCTCTTCCGGCTGTCCGATAGGATTTTTTTTACGAGCGTCGTTTTTCAGACTTGGCGGGCCCCGTACAAAATGACGGTCTTTCCGAGAAACAAGGATTCGATGAGGGGCTTTTCGATAATTCTCGGTATCATAGTGGTTGTTTTATATATAAAACGTCTAGTATAATAGAGGAATTATAGGGAAAATGGAGGAAAAATCAATTTTTTGGCAAAATCTTTATCGTTCCACTTCAAATTTGGCAATTATACCCAACGGGAATTGGTTTCCGGCTTTTTACGGTTACAGATTCGGAACAGATTGTATTTTTCTTCTTTCGGGAGCTTATCGGCAATAAGTGACCGAAGAAAAAAAATGAAAGATGTCCGAATATGTGACTGGAAAAACCGGGAAACCGATTCCTATTGGGTATAAGG
>CAIVSN010000150.1 GCA_903908595.1 uncultured bacterium | reverse complement strand
GGTCCCCTTGAAGTACTGCATGGCGTTCGGTCAGACCGTCCCTTGGTTCCAGACGGCGCCCCCGAGATACGTGACCGGGAAGGAATTGTCCGGCACCGGATAGGAACCCGAGACGACTAGGGAAAGGTCCAGGGACTTGGACGTTTGCGCGAGGTCGCCGATGCGGGCGGAGTCCCGGGCTCGGGAGGAGTAGCCCCCTATCGAGAGGAAGCCGATGGTACCGAGGATGGCGAGGATCGTGATGACCACGATAAGCTCGACGAGGGTGAACCCTTTGAGCTTCCGGAACGCGGAAGTGTTTTTGGAGTTGGCCATATGGGATATGGTAAAAAATAAGAATGCCAGTCCGTGACAGTGTACGGCATGTTTTGCGGAAATCAAGGCAAACTCCGTGTACAATTCGACGAAAAAGTTTGAAATCAAAAAATACGGCCTTTCACCCAAACCAAAAAAACCGACCCTGAAAAAATATCGGTCCGAAGCCGTTTTTCCAGAAATTCCATTCGGGAAAATCCCGCGAAAAACCCTCCTATTCGTACCTCAGCGCGTCGATCGGCTTCAAGTTCGCGGCCTTCGACGCCGGGAGTATCCCGAAAAAAATCCCGATGAACACCACCGATCCGAACGAAAGGAGAATGGAATTGGTGCTGATGACCGCGGACATGAACCGGTTGACCACCCCGACCACCCCGTAGCTTATCCCGATTCCGATCAATCACGCGATGATACTGATAAACAACGCCTCGATCAGGAATTGCGTGAGTATGTCGCTCTTGAACGCCCCGAGCGCCTTCCGGATCCCGATTTCCCGGGTTCGCTCCGTGACGGAAACGAGCATGATGTTCATGACCCCGATGCCTCCGACGATGAGCGAAATCGCGGCGATTCCCCCGAGGAACATCGTCAGGGTCGCCGTCACGGTGGAGATGGAGGAGAGGATTTCCGAAAGCGTGCTCAGGGAAAACGGCATCGTTTCGGTCGTGGTGCCGGTATACCGGAGCAGTTCCCGCTCGATGAAGGTTTTCATGAATTCCACCTTCGTCGGATCGTCGATGGCGATATCGATTCCGCCGTAATAGTGGGTGCCGGAAATCTTGGACATGACGGTGGTAATGGGGGCGAATACCCTCCGGTTGGTCTGGGAATTGTCGGCCAGGGTCCCGATAACGGTATATACGCCGTTTCCGAGCTTGACCTCCTTGCCAATCGCGCTCTCGGTCCCGAAGGCGTCCTTGGCGATCTGGAATCCCACGACGATGACCTTGCCGCTCTCGTCCACGTCCTCCTGGGAGAAAAAATTCCCGTCGGCCACCGTCAGGTTCTTGAGCGACTGGTACGCGGTCCTCGCGCCCACGATGCTCGCGTTGGTGTTGTACGTACCGTAGATGAACTGCTTGCTCGCGCTCGCGGTCGGGGACACTTCCTTGACGCCGGGGATATTTTTTACGAAATCCAAAAAGGCATCGTCGATGAGCGTGGCCGAATTGGAAGTGCTCACGCCCCCGACCCGGGAGTTGTTGGACTGTCCGGGAGAAAGCGTAATGAGGTTGGCGCCCATGCTGTTGAAGCGGTCCACCACGGTTTTGGTCGTTCCCTGCCCCAGCGCCATGAGGATGATGATCGCCGATACCCCGATGATGATCCCGAGCATGCTCAGGGCCGACCGGAGCTTGTTGGAAACGATGGAGGTCAGCGCCCCGGAAATATGTTCGGACAAAATCATACTGCGAAAGTTAATGGATGACGTTGCCGTCGCGCAACAGGATGTGCCGCTTCGCGTAGACGTCGACTTCGTGTTCGTGGGTAATGAGGATGATGGTCTTCCCCTCCCGGTTGAGTTCCGTGAGGATTTCCATGATCTCCACCCCGGTCTTGCTGTCGAGCGCCCCGGTGGGTTCGTCGGCCAGGATGATGGATGGGTTCGTCACGATGGCCCTGGCGATGGAAACCCGCTGCTGCTGCCCCCCGGACATCTCGTTCGGGAAATTGCCGAGCTTTTCGGCGAGCCCGACCTTTCCCAAAGCTATCGTGGCGCGTTCGATCCGCTCCTTTTTCCCAACGTCCTGGTAGAGGAGCGGCATGATGACCTGGTCAAGCGCGCTCGTCCTCGGAAGGAGGTTGTAGCTCTGGAAAATGAAGCCGATATTCTGCCGGCGGATCAGCGACTGGTCGTCGTCCGTCAGTTCCGACACGTCGGATCCGTTGAATATATATTTCCCGGTACTCGGGTTGTCCAGCATGCCGACGATGTTCATGAGCGTGGATTTCCCGCTCCCCGACTGCCCCATGATGGAAACGAATTCCCCGGCTTCGATCTCGATGTCGATTCACTTCAAAACGGTCAGGCTCTCGGTTCAGAGCCGATAGGATTTGGTGATTTTCTGGAGTTGGATCAGCGGGGACATGGGATATGGAAGGATTGAAAATAGAACTGCGTCGGCTATCCTCCCCGGCCCATGCCGCCGCCTCCTCCCCCGCCCGTGCCGCCTGGACGACCTCCGCCGCCTCCGACTCCCGGGATTTGGAGGCCGCCGGAAGGAGCGCTTCCCGTGCTGGTGGCAATTTTGCGTATCAGCACGTCCCCTTCGTTCACGCCGCTCAGGATTTCCGTAGTGCTCGGGGTGCTGATGCCGATTTCGATATCGGTCTTGGTATCCGCCGATCCGACGCGCTTGAGCACGGAGGCCTTTCCGTCACGGCCTTTCTGCACGAAGGAGGTTCCGATTGTCAAGGTGTCGTCCTTGCGGTCGTTAATGATATTCACTTTGGCGCTCATGCCGCTGAAAATCGCGTTCTTTCCCTTGTCCATCGTAATCTTGACGGAATACGACGTGACCCCGGAAGTGACCGTCGGCGTGGAATTGATATCGCTTATGGCTCCGGTAAAGGTGATTTTGGGGAAGGAGTCGAAAACGATTTTCGCTTCCTGGTCCATCTTCAGCTTGACCACGTCCAACTGGTCGACGGAAACGCTGATTTCCACGAGATTCGGGTTCTCGATGTAGATATACGCGGGAGTGGCGTTCGACGAGGTGACGATGTTGTCCCCAAGCTTGAAATCGATCTTGCGGAGCACGCCGTCGAACGGGGCTTCGAGTTGGTATTTCTTGATGCCTTCCTTTACTTTTTGGAGGGAGATCTGCTGCGAGGCGATGGAATTTTTCGCAAGGGCGATTTCTTCCTTGGTAGCGCCTTCCTTGAGGAGCCGGTAGCTCTCTTCGGAGTATTTGAGGGAATTCTTCGCTTCCTGGATGGAAATGTCCTGGGACGCGAGTTTGGCCTTGTAGGTGTCGTTGGAGTATTCCATGTCGCTGCGCAGCTTGGTCAGATCCCTTTGGAGTTGCTGGGCGGTATCGACGGAAAGTTTGGCAAACGCCGTCTCCAGATCGGTCACGGATTGCCGCTTCGAGCGGATGGCATTGTTGCTGTTCGCGAGCTGGATGGCCGGATCCGTGAGGGTATTGAGGTTCGCGGCGGTATTTTTGACCGAAGTCAGCGCGGATTGGGCGGAAGAAGTGATTGAGCTGAAAATATTCGCGTACGAGTCCATGGTGGCTTGGGAAAAATTCGCAGAGGCAATGCTGGCGTTTACCGCGTCGGAACCGTCTTTGCCGAGGGAAACGAGCACGGATTGCACTTTGGCGAGCGTGTCAAGGAGTCGGAGCGTGCCGGTAGCGCTGGACGGATTCTGCGGGAGGGCACCGAGCAGGGATTTCGCTTCGGAAAGGAGCGAGGAAGCGCTTCCCCAGTCGTACACCGCCCTGGATTTGAGCGTGCTGTCGTTAGCGGAAAGGTAGACTTCGTAATTGTCGTTTTTCGTACGGTTGACATCGCTGATCCCGAGGATTTCATCGGCATTGTAGAGGCTCGCTTCCGCGTCAATCATCTGTTTTTTAGCATCGATGAGGGCAGAATCGAGGGTTTTGGCAATCTGCACCGCGTCGTCGGTCAACCCCTTGTTCTCGCTCTTCTCCAGGGTCGCCAATTCGTTCTTCGCGTTTTCCAGTTGCGCCTGCTTGCTCGTGACGTCGTTTTTGTTGTTTTTGATTTCGTTCTGCTTGAGAACGATCTGGTTTTCGAAATCGGCCTTCTTGTTGGCCTGGTCGCGGACGATGTTGACCCGGTCGTTCTCGAGGGTCGTAATCCGGCTTTTGCCACTGGTAATGGTATTCGTGGCACTGAGAAGATCCTTCTCCGTCGCCCCCTTGACCGTCTGGGCCAGCCGCACTTGGGCGTTATTGAGACTTACTTCCGACTGCTTGACGTCATTGAGGACATCGGTCGTGTCAAGTTCCGCCATAACCTGTCATTTCTTGACGGAATCGCCCTCCTTATAGAAAATTTTCGCGACCTTCCCCCCTTGGCTGAACTGCATTTTCTGCTCGAACACCAGGGCGGAAACCCCGATGACCTGGACGGAATTCTCGATATCGCCCCGCTTGACCGTGGACGTCACGGTCGTGAATGCGGTATTCACGGCACTTTTCTTGAAGAAATACGCGTATGCGCCGTATCCGAGGCCGGCAATCACGACGAAACTGACGATTTTCTTCGAAAGCGGCGAGAATTTCATAAACGGGGGGAGATTAGGCTGAATTTCGCGTAATTATATGAATTCCGTATGAAGGATATATTAATGTCTGACAAAAAGAGGCTGACGTCAAGGGAGAAAAGATTTGGGACCCCAGAAAATTCAGCGAGGAGTTCGCGTTTTGCCCTCGCGCAACTCCCGGGAACCCCGGAAAAACGATGAAATCCGAAGCCGAATTCGAGCACCGTAGCGAGGCGTACTGACAAGTACGTTGAGCGAGGAGCGCAGAAATCAGCGAGGAGTTCGCGTTTTGCCCCCATGGTATCCCCGGAACCTCGTCAAAACGATGAAATCCGAAGCTGATTTCGAGCACCGTAGCGAGGCGTACTGACAAGTACGTTGAGCGAGGAACGGAAAATTCAGCGAGGAGTTCGCGTTTTGCCCTCGCGCAACTCCCGGGAACCCCGGAAAAACGATGAAATCCGAAGCTGATTTCGAGCACCGTAGCGAGGCGTACTGACAAGTACGTTGAGCGAGGAGCGCAGAAATCAGCGAGGAGTTCGCGTTTTGACGAGGTTCCTACACCTTGATGATGCGGGCCATAAAGAACCCTTCAAACCTTCCCGAAGGCAGGATTCGCACGGCATTCTTCATGGAAACGTCGTATTTCGTATCCCCGAATTCGGACAATCCCTTTCTCAGTTCTTCGAATTCCGGAAGGTACGCCGTCACGATTTTTGCCTGGGGGAACGCGGTAATGAGCGATTGGAGCACCCCTTCGTTCTCTTCCGGGGACAGCGTGCAGGTGGAATACACCATCCGCCCGCCCCGCTTGAGCCGGAGAAAGGCCGTCGTGATCAATTCCTTCTGCAGCTCCGCCTTCTTCTGGATGTTGTCGATGCTGAAAAATCCGAACGTCTTCTCGTCTTCGAGGGAAATCCGCCCTTCCGCCGAACACGGCACGTCGAGCAGGATCGCGTCGTATTCCTCTTCGGATTCGTTCAGGAATTTTTTCGCTTCGGTCTTGTGCGTCGTGACGCATTTCGCGTTCTGAAGGGCGATATTGTGGATGAGCTTGTCGTAGCGGATCTGGTTCTGTTCGAGAGCGACGATTTCGGCCTTGTTGCCGGTCATCGCGGCGATCTGGGTCGTCTTGGATCCGGGGGCGCTGCAGACGTCGAGGATTTTTTCGCCGGCCTGGGGATTGAGGATCAGGGCGGGCAGGAGGCTCGAAAGCGACTGCATGTAGATGTACCCCTCTCGGAACAGGTTCGTGCCCTTGAGCGCGTATTCGTGGGACCGGTCGAGAAAATATACCCCGGGGATGAGCGAAAGCGGCTCGACGGGAATCCCGAGCTGCGCGAGCGACTGGAGGACGAACGGATCGAGCGCCTTGAGCGTGTTGACGCGGAAAGAGGCGATTTTTTTGGTGGCGAAAGCCTCCATGACGGAAGCATAGTCGTCCCCGAGGACGGTTTGGAGCCGGGAATCCAAAAGTTTTGGCAAAGATTTCATTGAGCAAAAAAAGGTAAATCGGTATACTTCCCCCTATGATGCCCAATTACGCAGAATTTGCAATTCGAGAACCGGATACGGACGGAAAATCCGGTTTTTTTCCGTCGGCAGTGGATTTCACGGTGCCGGTAATCGATAATTTCGGCGACATGGGGTTCGCGCTGACGCTCGGGATCTCGCTCCTGGACCGACATCCGGAGTTGCGGATACGGTTTTTTAGCGAAAATCCGGAATTGTTCGAAAAAATGCTCGGGGGAAACGTCCTGGATCGACTGTCGTATTTTTCACTGGAAACCTGGGGGGCGTCCGAACGGAGCGTGGTGCGGTTCAATTTTTTCGGATTCAAAATCCGGGAAGAAGAACTGGCCGGAAACGAAAATCCCAAGGTCATCCTGAATTTCGACTACCTCCAGTTCCACCGAGGCACCGGCCCGGCGGATCCCGGCATCGCCTCGCTCCACGGCACGGAATACGAAATCGGCGGAAAAAATATCGTGCATTGGGTACCGAGTCCCCTATCGGAGGGCGGCGGGGTGGTAGTTCAGCGACATTCCAAACCCCCGACGAGAACGTGATTTTTAAAAGGAATCGGTTCGCCCGAAGCGTTCGCCAGCAAAAGATGGTGCGGCGTATTCGCCTATCCCGACACGGTCGTCTATATCCTCGAATACGCGAAACGACGCCCGGACTGGATATTTTTCGTATGCGGAAGCAACGTCTTGGATCGGGGCGACTTCGCGAACCGGGGAAACGTCGTCTATCTCCCCTTTCTCCCCCTCGCCGGCTTCGACGGATTCGTCCGGCTCTGCGACGCGAACGTCGTCCGCGGGGAAAACAGCCTCGTATCCGCCATGCTCGCCGGGAAACCGTTCCTCTGGGACATCTACCGTGAAAAAAACGGCGCGCATCTGGAAAAAATGGCGGATTTCCGAAAGTTCGTGGACGAGTTCGTCGATTGGGGCAGCGTTATGGAAGATTTCATGAACGACCCGGATTCCGAAGCCTGCCTTACGAAACTCCTGGAGGCGAAACCGGACGGATTCGTCAAAATCGCCGAGACCGTAGGGAAACGGGATTTGGCCCCATCGCTCGAATCACACCTGAAAGGATAACGAAAAAAGCTAACGGGGGGACTTCATATATTCCCGAAATAAGTAATACAAATGCAGGAAGTCCCCCGCGCTTTCGAGATGGAAAAAGTCCGTGACGTTGTTGAATTCAATACCGCGTTTCCGGGAAGCGAACCCGATCTTGAGGGTCTCGTTCGGGGTGTCGATCTCGAAATCCACGGGATTGTCCCCGACGATTACCTGTCGTTTTGTCGGGTTGACGGTTATTGGAACGGCCTTTTTGGACTGCACGGGGCGGTCGGGCGAGTTGCCATAAATGGCGCCTTCCGGCATTTCCATATCCTGCGCCTTCATGGCGCCCGCGATGATTTCGCGAAATCCGAGCGAATGGATTTTTGCCTCGTATCCGTTTCCCATGAGCATTTTGAGCAAGGGGACGGCCCCCATGCGGAACTCGAACCCTTCCGAACTTTCCCGGTCGATCGCCACGATTCAGCTCTCCCGGTCAAAAGCGGAATTGTACGCGTTCCGGGAACCCGGCTTCGTGAGCGTTCCGTCGAAATCGAAAATGAATTCCGTGTTCTCGGGGGTCATGCCTTTCAAAAATTCCTCGACCTTCTTTTTCTTGCCCTGGAGAATGAATACCCCGTCGGAACGGAGGAGTTTTCGCAATTCGGCCGACTTGTCCGCGGGCGTCTCGCCGACGGCCGAAAGGATTTTTTTCGATTCCTTCTTTTCCCTCGCCGCTCACATCTGGGCGCGGTATATCGCCGCCGACTCCAACTCGATTTTCGGATCCCAAAGAAACGCCTCGAACATCTTTTGGTAAAACTCCGGATTCAGGGCCCTGAGCGTTTCGCCGTATTTCCGGAAGCCTCACTGGGGAAGCCCGATGCCCCGAAAATACCGTATCATGTCCTGCGAGAGGTCGCGGAGATCGCGGACGCAGGACTGGACGAGCCCGGATTCCGAACTTCCCTGGAACGGTTCGAGATTGTGGATGTCATGCACGAAAATTTTCGTTCCGGAATTTCCGGAAATGGCTTTTTCATTTTTTAGCCGGCAGAGGAACAGGCTCAGGGTCGGATGGTTCATTTCCTTCCCGTTTCGTTGGAGTTTTCCCACTACGAAAGCATTCGCGTGCAAAATGGCCAATTGCTCGAAAATGTTCGTGACGATTTCCGGTCGGTCGAGGCGCATTTCTTGGACCGCCTTTTTGAACACGCCGAATTTCGACCGGTCCTTTTTTTCCGGCGTAACGTAGTATCCGTCGGGAAGCAGGTCGTACACGTAGATTTCCCCGCTCGGATTGAGGTCCTTCACGTAGATGTTGTCGTCTTCGTCGGTGAAATGCTTCACGAGATTGACGCGGTACGGCAAGCCTTTCTCGGCATACGAGTCGTTGATCGAAGTCAGCCGGTCATAAATTGCCCGGATTTCGGCATTGTGAACGGATTTGTCGCCGATGATGCATTCCCGCATCAATACCGAACGTTCCTTGAGTACGCCGTTGATCTTGTACCGTACGACGGCTTTCGTCAATTCCGCTTCGTTGCCCCGGTGCGCGGGTTTTTCCTGGGCGTCTACCCGGACTTCGTCTCAAAATTTGGATATCAGTTTCATGGCGAGGTTTGGTTATGCGGGCATAGTATCATATGTATGGAGAAAAAATCCAATCTCGTGGCAAAGGCGGACTACGTCGAAGCCCGAAGCATCCACGCGGTTTTCTCGTGGTCCGCCAGCCGTCCGGTGAGGAAGTCCGCGCCCGCTTCGTCCCCGGCCTCCCCGAGTTTTCCTATCGAGACCCGCAGGACCGCGATGAGGGATTCGTGATCCCGGAGCAGGTCTTGGAACATCGCTTCTTTGGAAGTGCCGTACGGGAGCGCGGAGACCGAAGGAACGGTCGTCGGCGCGGCAAGGTCGAACCCGCGGAAACGTTCCGCGATTTCGTCGAGCGAATCCCAGAGGGCATCGTACTGTCATTTCAGCATGGTATGCGCGGAGTGGAAATCCGGAGAGCGGACGTTCCAATGGTAGCTGTGCGTCTTGAAGTACAGCGCGAACGTCATATCGAACGCTTCCGTCAAAACCGATTGTACGGCTTTCGTGTCTACGGTGGAGATTTTCATATCCGAAAAGTTATTAATAAGAATAATTCTCATTTAGAATATCCGAAAATTGCAGAATTGCAAATTAATATGAGAATTATTCTTGTTAATTGGGAATTTTCCCATATGATGCGGGCCTACTCTCCACGTACGCGAACATGAAAAAGCATTTCTATCACCAGGCCATATTGAAAACCTGCACTCACGATCACCTGAGCGTGGACGAGATTTTCGAGGCGGTAAAAAAAGAATTCCCGAATGCGGGATATTCGACCGTATACCGGAACGTCGAGGAACTCGCGGAGAAACGTTCGCTCAAAAAAATCACCGGGATCGGGTCCAAAGCCCTGTTCGAACGCGCGATGGACGATCATACGGCGCATTTCGTCGACGAAACGACGGGAAAAATCTACGACATCCGCATTCCGGAATCGGCGATATATCCGTGGTTGCCCGAGGGATTCGCCGCGAAGTCCGCGGACGTGCGGATATACGGGGAGGTTCGGGGCAACCCGTCGGAAATCCGACGGTAGGCATCCGAAGTTCTCTCGGTATGTTTGCGCAGTATTTTTAATAAACGAAAAAATGTTCGATTTCCTGAAAAGCAAAGCTGGCATGCGCCTTGAATTAGATTCCGAAACCACCGAGCTGGAAGGTATTGTTTCTGGAAAAATACGCATTGCGCCAACGGTGGATTTCACTTCCAATGCCCTGATATTGTGCATAAATCCGGAAGATTTGATATTCAGGTGCGAAATTCCGTTTTACTCGGAGTATGAAATACAGTCCAGATCGGTTTTCGAATCCTGAATGGAATACGACATCCCATTTGAAATAACATGCACTTCCATAAAAGAAATGCAAGGTTGGTTTTCAATCCATAAAGACCATGACTGACTGCATGACGATTCCGCCCCTCAAAAAAAATTCGACGGGTTTGAAGAATTTTTACTTTTCGCGACGAATGGCAACTGGACGATAAGCGCGCACTTCGACATACCAGGATTCGACGTTTCGGATACGAAATCCATCCGCGTTTTACAGACTCGATAACATTGTTCCTACGGTCGAGCTCCAGAACCCATCCTTTGCGCGGAAGCGAGGGGCGGGTCATTTTGTAAATGTTCCCGCTGGATATCGAAATGGTTTGCCAAGCGTGCGATTTCCAAAAACCGCGCAAAATTTATTTGACTTATTTGAGATATAACTATCTTTGTTACAAAGTCAATGCTTGATGATTCTCCCGCATGCCTTTGCGAAAATAATACCTAAGCGAATTTGGTTTTCGGTATTTTATGGTCATAGATTCGGAACAGGTTTTATTTTTCTTCTTTCGGAAGCTTATCGGCAATACGAGACCAAAGAAAAAAATAAAAGATATCAGAATATGTGACGAGAAAAACCGGGAAACCAGATTCGCTGAGGCATACTCGGATAGGACATCCCGTTCCGAAATTTCAATCGCCCCTTTCCCATGAAATTCCCAGCCCAGCGCACAAACGGAGCCCAGGTTTCCAAAAAATCCTTGGCTCCAACCAGAAAAATGCCTTCCCGAATCGTGATCGGGGGTCTGATTTCCGCGATTTTGGTCGGAGGAGTCGTCAAAAACAGCAAACTTATCCTCGAAAGCGAAAACCGTTTCGTATATGATTCCATCGCCGACAGGATCGCCGACGCCCTAGCGTTCAAAAGATATCCGAAAAATACGGCTGGGAAAATCGCCGAATCCGAATATTCGGAGCTGTACCCATGGAACATTCGGGCGGATTTGGTCGAAAAAACCCGAAAAAAACTCTATAGCGGGCTCGTATTCGAAGAAATCGACTCGCAAAGTCCCAATGTCGTCCGGGACTTGCGAATCGCCGAACTCACTTCGGAACATTTGACCACCCTTATGAGTTATTCGTCCACTTCGACGGACGGCGTTCCTGCCGAAAAAATACGGTTCGGGGCTTTCTCGCTCCTTTTTTTGGTGGGCGCAAAGGGCGAGGCCCTGACGAATCCCGACCTCTATATGGACCAAAATGTCATCGTAACCCTCCCGACTTCGGAAATCCAAGCGCTTTCCCAATCTGGGGAAAGCCCGATCCTTTCCGTGGACGATATCATCCCTCCGAGCATCGGACACGTGGAATACCGGGGAAAGATTTATACCCGAAAACCGGTATCCCCGGAAATGTCGGTTCGCTACCGGCAATTGCTGGATTCTTACCAGGGTGGACGCATGACCTTGCCCACGTTTCTTAGGGAACGCCAGTGAATATCGAGGGATCAGTTTTGCGATGCCGAGGGGAATATCATAAAAATCCGGGACGGAATCGTGCTCCGACTCATCAGCGATGCCACGTTCGCCCAAGCCGAAAGCGAAAGCGACAACGTCGTCCTCAGAGTCGAAGAGTTGGTCCGGGAAAACAACTACCTGGTGTTCGAACGGAAATACGATCGGGAAATCCAGGCCGTTTCCAAAAAATTCCCCGCCCACACGGCTTCGGAAACGAAAATGCTCCTCAAACTCGTCGGGCGGGTAAATCCCGATTTTTCCCTCAAAGCGGTCGGGGGGTTGGCCCGAATGAGCGACATATCTTTCAAAACCGCTTTGGAATCGATACAACGTCCGATCCAAAGAGGGAAGATCGAAGACGAATTGGAATTGCTCTGGAATTTTTATCATACGCATATAGAGTCGAATCCGGAAATAACCGCTATCGCGGCCGAGGCAAGCCGTATCAACGAACAAACGAAACTCACGGACAAAACCCTCGATATCGAACTCCAGGTACGCGGGCTGTTTTTCGTGCTCAAAACGTTTCTCACGGATCCTCCTCCCCCGAGCGAGGAAGACCGTGAGCTGTTCCGGGTCATCCTCAAGGAAAAACTGGACGGGAAGGAACCGACCGACGGGGACATCCAATGAACGTATCTCAATTACGCGTATCTCCTGCAGCTCCAAAAACAGGGAATCATACCGGATGACGTATCCGTAGAACGGGGCGATCTTGTCAGCATGTCGGATTTCGTCGACTCGGTAAACGACCTGACGAACTACCTCGGAATCGGCGACCTGAAAAAGTCAGCCGGCAGCCTTTCGACGGGCTGACGCCTGGGTATCGAATCGACGATACGGAGCCTTTCGAAATATTTCTGGTACCAGACCCGCTACAGCGGAAACCGGCTCATTACGCTGTGCATGGTAAACGTGAGAAGCTGACTTTCCCGGCTTACCGGAGTCAGGATCAACGGGGTCGGGGACATGACCGAGATTTACCAGATGGGCGTGAACGCCTATGCCAAAGAAGTGGAACGGATGTTCGGAAGCGTCAATGCCAAAGATAAATTCCTGGGGTACTTCCCGGATTTCGGAAAAAAGAATTTCATCGCGCCTCCCGGGGCGAATCTGGGGATGCTGTTTACCGATACGAGATCGGAAGACGGGAAGAGGTGAGGCCACGTTTCGGCCATCGTTCTTTCTCCCGACGGACAATGGCTCGTAAAGGACGACTATCACAAATGACAGCTCGGCCCTCTCAAGACCGTACGTGATTTCTACAGCGAAAAAACCCCGAGCATTTGGAAAAAGCACGACATCCCGAAAAATCCCGATAAACTGCAGGGCGCCATTTTCTTCCGCGGCGATACTTCGAAAATCGCCTTCAACGAATTCGAGAAAAAAAGCGTATTATTTGCTTGAAAATAAACAATAGGGTAGATTGGAGGAGTAATCCGATATTTTTATGCTAGAAAAAAACGCGCCCGCGCCCGCGGCAGAAACGAAAAAAACTCCAACGGACCAAGCCGTGGAAAGAAAGAAATACTCCGTCAAAGAAGCGATGGCAGCCTCTCGTCGAGCCTTGGACCGACTCCGGGAAAGCATGGTCGATCGGATGGAAGACGCCATGAAAGAGGCCATGGAGAAATACGGGCTTGCCCCGGATCACTCGTTCGTTGTTTTCACGACGGCCATGAAACAGCCGACTCCGAAAAACGTGGCCGAAGCGCAAAAGATCCTGCGGAACGGCGGGAAACAGGTCAGCGTAGACGGAATCCTGTGATCCAAGACCATCAGGGCGATGACGGAATACGTCAACGAACGCATCGAGGAGTTTCCTGCCGGCGAATACCCGACAAGCGAGGAGGACGCGGACATCCATATCGATCCTGAGCTCATGGACGGAAAATCGGAAATCCTGAAGGGAACGCCCTCGGCAACCGCTCCAAAAGCCGCTCCGAAGCAAGAGGGCAAAAAACCAGTCGCGGAGAAGGCCCCGGTCGCGGAGAAGGCCCCGGTCGCGGAGAAGGCCCCGGTCGCGGAGAAGGCCCCAAGCCGAGAAGACGTCCGGAGTACCAAAAAGCCCCCGGCAAGCACTACCGATATCGAATAATCGGAAAATCCCATGAACGCAACCACAATTATTCATCCGGATGGATGAACGCCGAACGACAAGAAACCCACCGAGGTTGGAAAGCAGGGCATTTCCGACAAGTTTGCCGCAACGGCCGCCGCGGCCGCGATAGCCCTCGGGGTCGGACTCACGACGGTCGCGCCGGATTCGGTCGCCAAAACCGTTTCCCGTACCAAAGAATCCCTGGAACTGTCATTGGATACCCGCACAAAATCCCATGTGTCGCCGGAAAAAACGAAGAAAACGAAGCGTCGGCCATCGGGGGGATCCAATGCCGAAAATGCCGAAAAAGTGCCTCTGCAGTTGAAAATATCGACCTCGATGAGTTTGGAATGATATTCCACGAGCCGGCCGGCAAGGGTGGCGCATTCGGGAGAAATGGCAACTTCGGACGGCATCGCCATTCTTTGAAATGCGGTCGGGTTCGACAAAAGCGGCATCATTCTCGCTTCCGGCATCCGCCAAGAAAAGAAAGCGGGAGACGCTCCCGTTTCGACGCTGGCGCCGGTAGGGGCCATCGCGTCCAATAACATCGTTATCCGGGTCACTCCCGAAGACCGGGAAGCCCGACGGAAAATCGAAAAGAAGATCGCGTATATCCGAAACAACCCGATGCGGTATGACCAACTCCTTCTCATCGTGCGGGATATGGAAGACCGAAAGCTCCTCATTCAGGAATTCCCAATTGGGACGCCACCGCTTGTTTATCGGGGAAAAACGGAAACCACCGATATCGCCCTCATGCTCCAGGCGCTCGGATTCGAACCGAGGTATCAGGGAAACCGGAGGGACAAAGCCGGAAATATCACTTCGGATACCGAAGGGGTCATATCCCCGGACGCGCTCCAGAATTTCAAAAAACTCGTGGCCACTCCGGGAGCCGAGACGTACGCAGCGCAGATATACCGGAAATTCTATAGCGGCAGGACCGGCGATCCGCATGCCATGGCCATGGAGGAAATACTCAAGGACAGGAGTCAATCGAAAGAAAATCTCGAACGGTACCGATCCGGAAAGAAATCTGCGGCAAAAAACGATATGTTTGCCGAATGGTCGGTTACCACGCCCCCGACCATCCTGTTCAACGATACGGGGAAGCGCGGGAAATTCTCGACGGAAACCATACCGCTCTGACCGAAAACGGCACCGGTCGTCGCACCGGCGGTTCCTACCGCGCCGGTTACACCCAAGATTCCTACGGTTCCCGTCGCCCCACCCACGACTCCGGTCACCAAGGCATTGCCACCGGTTGCGGTCGCGAAGGCATTGCCACCGACAGCGGTCGCGAAGGCTCCCGTAACCCCCGTTGTTCCTGCAGCTCCCGTTGCTCCCCCCGCGATACCGCCAACACCGGTGCCCGCGCCGGCGAAAGTCGCTCCCTCGCCGGCAGCTCCGCCTCCTCAGGCCGCCTCGAAAGCCCCCGTTGCCACCGCTCAGTCGGCCGTGCCGGCAACGCCTCCGAAAATCGCTCCGGTCCCGATGGTCACGGCTCCAGCAAAAGCTCCTACCCAAGCCAAGTTGCCCTCAATCGAAAGCAAAACCGAATACGCCGAGAAAAAAAGCGCTTCCGAATCGACAATGGACTCCCCCGTGGCCCAAGCGTTCCTCCAACTCGGCAAGATCGACCTGCTCGCGGGCAAAGATCGGGCGTTCATCTACGAGAATTCCGAATATGCCATCGGCGGCGGGGTCCAAGCGCTCAACGATATGCTGATCCGAAAGGGAATGAGAGATGTCGACAAAGCCAGGTATCTCTCCGGAGCTATTGAAAAACTGCTCAATCCGGACGAGAAGGACGCGAAACGCCTGGCCGGAACTACCATTCTCAAAGAAATCGAACGGATCCTCAAAGAGAATAAAATACCGGAAGGAACGGAACTGGCCTATAGGAGAAAGGGCCTGGAACTCGCATTTTTGACCCTGCTTATATCCGGTAACGAAAAAAATATCGCTTTCGCGCTGGAACTCCGCAGAATTCTCCATGTCCCCATGACTGACGAATTCCTGTTCGAAGTCATCGAGGCAGTCGACCAAGTCAAGGATCGGGGGCTCCTCAGCGTCGACGGCGTTCCCGGAAGATTCAAAACCATGTCCAAACTGTACAAGGCCCGAGCGGAACAAGCTACCGAAAAACCATAAATCACTACGCTACGCGAAAAAATCCCCCGAACTTGGTTCGGGGGATTTTCGAAACGTCTGTCGCCATGATCCATTGTACCTTCCGGCACAAGAACCATACGATCAAGCACGCCCGATTTTGAACGTCGAGATAACGCCTTTCAGCTGTTTCGACTGGTTTTCCAGCGATTCGGCTGCGGCGGCGGCCTCTTCTACGAGCGCCGCGTTCTGCTGGGTTACCCCGTCCATGTCGCTGATGGCCTTGTTGATTTCTTCCACTCCCAGCCGTTGCTCGTGGCCCGATTCCGATATCGAGGCGATGATCTGGACGATCATGCCGACGGATTTCACGACCTGGTTCATCGTAGTACCCGTTTCTCCGACCAGGACGATGCCGGATTCCACCCGTTCCACCGAGCTCAGGATGAGCGTTTTGATTTCCTTCGCCGCTGCGGCCGACCGCTGCGCGAGGTTTCGGACTTCCGAGGCCACGACCGCGAACCCCTTTCCCTGATCTCCGGCTCTCGCGGCTTCTACGGCCGCGTTGAGCGCGAGGATGTTCGTCTGGAAGGCGATTCCGTCGATTACGCTGATGATGTCCACGATTTTGTGCGAGCTTTGGTCGATCGATTCCATGACTTTGACGACGTCCGTCATGGAATTTCCCGCCTTTTGCACCACCGTCGCCGTATTCCTCACCATCGCGTCCGCTTCTTTCGAGCTTTCGGCATTCAGCCGAATCGTCGACGTCAGTTCTTCCACGCTGGCAGCGGTCTGCTCCAAGGCCGCGGCCTGCCTCTCCGTCCTAGCGGCGAGATCGGCATTTCCTATGGCTATCTCGTGACTGGCCGTACTGATGGATTCGGATCCGCTCCGTACTTCTTTCACGATTTTCCCCAAGGAAGCGCTCATTTCGCCCAATGACCGGAGCAGCCTCCCCGTCTCGTGCGTACCTGACCCGGAAATATTCCCGGTCAGGTCACCCGAGGCGATGGTATTCGCGTGGCCGATGGCTGATTCTATCGGTTCCGTTATCGTGCGAATGAGCCAGCCGCTGGTGATGGCGCAAGCGATGCAGACAAGCACGAGGGCCGCAATCGTGTATTTCTGTACGAAGGCATGCGACTCGAATTCCTCCTGCACTTGCGTATCGGTAGTTCTCCGCAACATATCCGACAGTTTCTCCGATCTGGAAAAGGTTTCGTTTACCCTCGGATTCATTTCCTTGAGCAGCAATTCCGTTCCCTTGTCGAACTCCCCTTTTTCTATGGAAGCCAATACGGGCTGAAGCCCCTGGTTCACATAGTCGTTGCGCGCGCGTACGAGGTCGTCCAACAACGCCTTTTCGCCAACTCCGAATTCGTGCTGGAGATATTTTTCGAAGAGTTCGTCGATGAGCTTTTTGTTTTTGGCGATCATGTTGGTATGAACGTCGGTTTCGTGATCGTGCAGCTTGGAAGTCGCGTGCTTGGGATCGTGTTGCAAAGCGAGAAGCAATTGCGCACGATTCTCTTGCAGATGGGCTTCTATGTCGGCAAGATATTGAATCGGCTTCAGATGGTCCCTTACGAGATCCTCCGAAAAATTGACCCCGGATTTGATTTCGCGCAGAAGTCCTGCGCTGACGAGGACGATGGTGAAGATGAAAAATCCAACCAGCGTCCACAATTTTTGTTTGATGGAAACACTCATGAAATACTCCTTTTGTTGCGTGAATGAGAGCCGTGATATTTGTATGTACTATGGCTTATATGTCAATGGCAGTTGCAGGGAATTATACCCAAAAGGAATTGGTTTTCGGTGTTTTTCGGTTACGGATTCGGAACAGGTTTTATTTTTCTTCTTTCGGGAGCTTATCGGAAATAAGTGACCGAAGAAAAAAATATAAGATGCCAGGATATGTGGCTGGAAAAACCGGGAAACCGATTCCTTTTGGGTATATCTATTTCGCATGCTTTCAAAACGCTGAATTCAGTCGATCCATGAGATTCGTCCGCCTTCAGAAATTCATGCGTATCCTCGTTAATTCCAGATCAAAAGCCCCAAGGTCAATTTTATGCATTTCCCCAAGGGCCTTCGTGATATTCTCATAGCAATGATTCTTGGTTTCCTGAGAATTATGCACGATATATCATAGAAAATATTCCACTGCCTCCGCCCGATAGAGTTTTCCGTGCCTGCTGAAAAATCGATAGCGGGAAAACGGATGCTGTCCTCCATGAAGCATTCAAGATCGGATCATTTCCATGACTTCTTCCGGTCGATTATTGGCATCAAGATAATTGGCATATTCGGCAACGGATTTTGATGCCAAAATTCGTTCCAATGCTTTCGTGTCATCGGATTCCGCATATCGGAGCGCGATAATGAGCGTGGACGCTAACGGATGCTCGTTCATCATTTTCTTCAGAAATCCGATTTTTTCCATATGGTCCTCCGTGATTTTCACGCGTTGTTCATATATCCGTACCGACCCGGTTCGCGCTCCATCCGAACGCGCGTACTCAAGCCTCTTGTCCAGCACTTGCTTTGCCTCTGTTATTTCCCCCCGTGCAATATGGACCTGGGCAAGATCTCATGCCATGCTGTCCTGGCGTTCAAATTGAGGAGAAAGAAGCGTGACCTTTTCGTCATCGGTAAGCACTTCTCGAACGATATCGTAAAAAGTGGCGTGCAGGTCGGGGATATTTTTGATTTTTTCTTTAAAAATGGCTTTTTCTTCGGGAGTGAGCGTCTCCTGCATTGCAGCAAGAAAAGAGTAGAGCGTACCATTTCATCCGGCGTTTTCTTGTTCGTAAAGACGTAGAAATGTATCTATTTTTCCTTCGGGAGAGAAAGTGCCCAGAAGCTTCACGAGAAAATCCGAAAGTTCGTATCCCTCAAAATATTCATCAGAATTATCATACGCATCTACGTAGAGACATCATTCATCCATGAGCTCATTGATACGGTTGACCACTTCTACGATGAAATCCTGTATCTCCTGGAGATATGGTTCTCAGATAAACAATAGGCCGTCAAGTATCTCGATCAATTGGGATTCGAAATCATCCGGCGAATATAGGACATCCTCATCGCGGCACAACCGATTGAATCGTTGACGCATTGCTCCAATGGAGGCATTGAGCGCCTCGGTGTTTTTCGGAAGCTTCTCTTCGTATTTTTCAAAAAACTCGTTTTGTAGAGTCTGGGAACCGTGTTCGCTGATGATTTGGGCTATTTCGTTTGCCGAGAGGAGCTCTAGGACCGTGGTGAGCTGTTGGATTGAATGGCCTTTTTTCATGGGAATTGGGTGAGGAAATAGAGGCGCTTTTGGTTGTGAAAATGATTTGGTTGATGACGGCTTATGCGATTATATCCAATCCATCGTTTCAATCCAGCAAATGCTTTTTCGATTTCGATTCCTTCAAGAGGTGCTTGTTTTTCGAAAAAATTTCTTTCGCCTTCTCGTTCGCTTCCTTGCGGTCATGCTTCGCTGTGGAATAATCGAACAGGATTAGATAGCCGTTCTCTTGGAGAAGCCGGTTGATTTCGAAGAACCATTCTTCCATCGTTATCCGGCCTCAGCGCAGTATCCGAAGCTCTATGCGAAGCAGGAGTTGTTCGCCGATGTTTTCGTACTGTTGCAATTCCTTTTCGAGGAGATAATTCTTCCCGGTCTGAAGGTCATGTGCCTTGATGGGACGATTTTTATCGAACGCCTTCATTCAAAAATTCGTCTCCGCGTCGTCTTCTATCCGTTCACAAACGAGTTCGGATTTTCCGATAGAGAAAGTCCTGCAGCTCGATGTCCCCTTCGAGCCGGTCGATGTCGATGCTCGCGCCTTTTTGGAAGTATTCGTACAGCACGACGTAGCACTCCTTCTTGTAGGCGATGACCGCCTCGCGGATTCACTCCTTCACCCGGCGGTCGTCGATGCCGAACAGCCAACCGTTGAGGTATTCGAGGGGGAGGCAAACCGTTTCCTGATGACCTCCCGCCGTAGGTACCTGCATGACGCAGGCACCTTCCGAAAGGACCGAATCCCGCTTGATTTTCTGTCTTTGCCCCTTCCAATCGAGTCACAGGTTCTCGCAAATCTGCTTCGGCACGACGTACCGCTTTTCATCTTTCGTGACGGAGAGGATTTCTTGTCCGCGAAACGGGATGAGGGCGTATTGGATTTCAGGCATGGGAAGTTGGATATTACCATGCGAGTATTGCGAATTTTGCATTTTTTGCAATATGCGGTCGTTCACGTGGGCCTATGGCTCGTCGTCGGATGCAATTCTTGGAAGAAATCGAGGCTGATATTGTAGTTGATTCGGCATTATCAAAAAACATAATGATATACCTAAGAGGGGCTATTGTTCGCCTACGCTCGCAATACCGTACCTCTCAAGCGCTTCGTGGAACCTCGGCCGTTCGATTCGTTCGAAATACCTTCGGAGCGCTTTGAGGAAAGGATCTTGCGTATCATACGACCAGGGTATGGTTTTTTTCGTCGATCGGTCACTTTTGGGAAGGCTTTTCGAATTGATCCGTTCGTACTCGTCATGCATCCGCCTGAGGTGGAAAAATACTTTTGAAGCGATGTTCCAATACGCTTCTTCGAATGCCTCGTCGGGATTGGAATACGAAGAGCAACCTATATCGAGATCGACGAAATAATTGAAGGCTTCGTTCCGGATGTTTCCATACGGATGGAGTATCCCATAGGTAAAAAGCGCGTAGGATTCGGAGAGTTTCCCCTCCATTTTGACGAAATCCCTTTCCAGAACCGCTTGTTTTATGAGCCTGAAAGCGTTAAATTTACGGTCGTTCGGAACGCTTTCATCCAGAATCATCGGAGAGCAGGCTTCGAAAATCCGAACGGCTTCTTCCGTTTCGAGCCTCATTCCCCACCGGCTGTCGGAGCACTTCATCGCTTTGTAAAAAGATTTGAGTTCGCGAGTAAAATCCTTGGATGGGAGGGTGAGCGAGTCGATGATGGTTTGAATTTCGGTTTTCATGGTGGGTTTGGGTGAATTGGGTTCGGATTGCGTTAATTTTAATTATCTTTCCAAAAAAGTAATCCGGTTTTCTCATTATTAAGCGGTTTCTATTTTTTGATTAACTAAAAATTTTATGATTGATTACTTTTCATTAACTTCCAAATTCGGTCTTTTTTCGCGTTAGATTTTCCGTTGAGCAAAAGAAATCCGACATTCTTTTGTTTAGTTATTCGTATTTTCTTTTCTTTTCTTT
>CAIVSN010000149.1 GCA_903908595.1 uncultured bacterium | reverse complement strand
TCTCCCGATTCTAACGTTATATCAGCGTCTTTTCAATTCGAGAAAAGCATAGTTTTCCATGAGCCTTGCCCGGTCCCTTTTGAAATCGAATCCCACGAGGCAATTTCTGAGTCCGAGATCTCACACGTAATATTTGTTGTAGATCTCAAAAATCTTCTTGGTATCGGGTTCGACGGAATATACCTTGCTCACCAAAAAGGTTTCTTCCGCATATTTGAGATAATTGAGCACGCTGTCAACGGAAATCTTGGTCTTTTGGGATTTAAGATAATCGCTTATGTTTTTTGCGCTGAATACATTTCCGATATTCGATAGCGCGTATTTGTAGAGTTCTTCGAAAAAATTCGTATTTTTTATATGGTTGCGGCTAACGATATCTTTGAGAACGATCGTACTGTACACTCATTTGAGATAATTGAAAACGGTTTCATCGTCACGCTGCATGCGAAAGATTCCGGGAAGTCATCAGAATTTGAGAAATTCCATGAAATGCTCCCGGGAAGGCGTTACGTTTTTGAAAAGGCAAAATTCATCGAAATTCAGGGAAAAAATGTGAAACTCCACATATCTTCCGGATATATAGGTGGCAAGTTCGCTGGATAGCAAGGAACTGTTGCTGCGTTTATGTAAAATACGTTGTTTCGGAGTATTTTGCCATTCTCGACAAGATGTTTGACGATGCCTTTGAGAATATAGCTTTTTCAAACGCGTCTTTGTCCGGTAAGAACCTTTATGACGGGACTTCAAAGATATTTTTTAATTCGTGACGCATAAAAAGATCTATCGATAATTATTTCTGTTAAAATTTCGTCTACCATAGAAAGATAGTTAGTTATTCTATACAATTTCGTTTATACACGAAAAATTTTATGTAAAATACGAAATATTCAAGCATGAAAGAATAATTCTCGGATATCAATCCCGGAAAATGCCTTTCGGAAGAATTGAAAAAGTGGCGATTTGATTAGGTATATAGTGAGCATTCAAAAGCAAAAGTTCCTACCACTTCCCGATTTCCTCCAAAATATACCCCTTTCCGCCCGTTTTCATAAATTCCAATAGCGTATTGTCTTCAAGGAAGTTTTCTATGTCGAGCACGACTTCCCTGAAATCCGTCTTTTCGATTATCTCCTTGAACTGACGCTTGAGATCAGGCATATCGGCCACTCCCATGAGACAATCGATGTTTGGGTTAAACGAATTCGACAGATACCAGAACAAGTCGTACATATCCCTTCACTTGACGGCAATGGTATCGTCCCCCACCCGCTTCGTCCAATTCCGATGCAAGACGGCATTGAGTTTGGTGGAAAAAAGCGAACTCCGGTCAAGCGAGCGGATTATCAGGCTCTGATGGTATCTGAATATCGGATATAGCTTAACCTCGTGATTTTTACAAAAGGCAAAGTTGTCGGAAATCTCGATTTTGAGATAGAGATCCCTGGAGGCTCAGAAACGTATTCAGAAATTATCCAAAAAATTCTTAAAATTGAGTATCACCCGGAATTTTTGTACCTTCACCTGCACCGGTATGCGGTTCGATTGGAAGAATTTCTGGAAATGCGCCGCGACTGCGTCGAAATCATGGAAGTCCCGCCCGATAAAATCCAAATCCTCGCTGAGGCGGTTGAGCCCGAAAAGGAACCTCAGGGAAGTCCCTCCGTAAAATATCAGGTTTTTGGTTTCGTCAAGTTCGTATAGCTGTTTGAGAACGACGCTTTGCAGGTACTCTTTTATACCCTATAGGAATTGGTTTTCGGCTTTTTACGGTTACAGATTCGGAACAGATTTTATTTTTCTTCTTTCGGGAGCTTATCGGCAATAAGTGACCGAAGAAAAAAATAAAAGATGTCCGAATGTGTGACTGGAAAAACCAGGAAACCAATTCC
>CAIVSN010000148.1 GCA_903908595.1 uncultured bacterium | reverse complement strand
TAATCTACCGCTCGGTGCGATTCCCGCCATCTCCGATGATAGGACAAAAGCCCCTTGCGGGGGCTTTTTTACGTATCATTGGTGGAGATGACGGGAATCGCACCCGTGTCCGATAGATCAACCCAAACGAATCTACTTCCATAGAAGATTCCGGTAACGCGGAAGGAATGAAGGAATCACCAAAGAACCTCTTCCGCGGATACGGATTATACGAATGGGCCGGACCGTATCGCTACCGGTTCCACAAGAGCCTCAAGTACCGTACCACCGCGGAGGCTACCCGATGGCAAGGTTTACGCCAGGGCCATATGGCCGGGTCTCCCGGAGGAGGGCGTGACTATCGAGGTAGTTGACTACGCAGCGATAGTTGCGGGTGCAAAGGCGTTCTTGAACGCTGCGAGTCCGCGAGCAACACGAGTGTTTGCAGTTGTTTTGTCCCTGGTTTTTGACGGCGGGCAGGGACCTCCGACGGGAAGCACGAGTGAATCGAAAAGTCTACCGTAGAATTCTATATCATCCCCGAAAAAATCGGCGCGCCGGGAACGGTTTCCGGACGCGAATGACATCATACGGAAGATTTTCAAAAAATCAATTGCGAAAACGGGGTCACTTGGATACGCTGCAAGTATATTTACATGTTTTATGGCCTCTTCAAAAAAAATTAGGATCTCAATCCTGTCCGCTTTCGTCCTCGCCACGTTCTCCTCATTCGTCCCATTCGTCCCGGTCCCGCCCGTCGGGACGGCTTCCGCCATGGAAACCATATTCGTGACCGCGAGCCAGAAAACCGGGCGGTACGACGGCCCCATCATCGTCCGGCTCACCGCGAGCCATCCCGATGCCTCGATCTGGTACACCTGCCGGAGGGACGGGACCCCGAGCGATCTCATCAAGTACGAAAAGCCCGTTTTGCTTTCCAAATCTTGTGCGATGATCTATTTTGCCTATGTCACGACCCAGCTCGAATCCAAGATCGAGCGCACCGATTTCACGATTCTCTACTCGAACGATATCAAGCTTGAAACCGAGGAAGACCTGCTCTTGCTCCGCAACGTGGGCAAGGATACCGTGGACGTCGGCGGATGGGAGCTCATCGCCGGCACCGGAAGCATCGTCATACCCCCGGGCACTTCCGTCACTCCCGGCCAGTCCTATTCGGTCGGCAAGGTCGATCCGGCAAGCTACGCGCTCAAGAGCCCCG
Organism: uncultured bacterium; assembly: GCA_903908595.1. Lineage (GTDB taxonomy): Bacteria > Patescibacteriota > Gracilibacteria > BD1-5 > UBA2023 > CAIVSN01. The sequence goes on along the minus strand of CAIVSN010000148.1, from coordinate 2,614 downwards.
AAGGGTATGTCAAAAGCGAACTCAGCGTCGCTCCGAAACCGCCGGTCGCCAAGCCGACCGTAAAAAAATACGTTGCGAAAGCCCCGAAAGCCGTCAATCCTCCTCCGGCCGTCTCGACCCCGACCGTTCCCGCCGGTATCCGCGCTCCGGAAACCCCGTCCACGACCCCGGTCGTAATCCCGACCGTCACGCCCCCTCCAGCGACGACTCCTCCCGTCACGACCCCACCCAAGACCATTCCTCCCGTAACAATCGAACCCGTTCCGGCAGCCAACCCTCCCGTGGCAACCCCGACCGTGACGGAAACCGTCAAAAAACCGGAAAGTACCCCTTCTGTCGAAGTTCCTTTGCCCGTAGCAAGCCCAACGCCACCCCCTGCAATCGTACCAACAATCCCAGCCCCGAGCCCCGCGATCACTCCTCAACCTCCGACCGTCGCACAAGCGCCCAAACCGGCCGAATCTTCCGCGTCCGATATCAAAGCCTCCAGCACGGAATCCAAGAATACCGCCACCCTTCCCATCGTCGTCGCGCTTATGCTCCTTGTGGTCGCCGGCATTGTCGCAAAACGCTCCCAGGAGAAGAAATAGGATACTCCGAACTTCCCCCGGACCCCGTTAAAACGATGAAATCCGAAGTTATACCCAATGGGAATTGGTTTCCCGGTTTTTCCAGTCATATATCCGGACATCTTTTATTTTTTTCTTCGGTCACTTATTCCCGATAAGCTCCCGAAAGAAGAAAAATAAAACCTGTTCCGAATCTATGACCGTAAAATACCGAAAACCAATTCCCGTTGGGTATAATTTTGAGCACTGCAGCGAGGCATACGATAGTACGTTGAGCGAAGGGCGGAAAAATTAACTTCGGATTTCATCGTTTTAACGGGATCCGAGCCCTTCCCCTTGGGCTTTCACCAGGGCATTGAAATACTCCAACATCGGGATAATCCGATCGTTCAACGCGTTCTCGCGCATATCCCCCGGGAAGAAATACCCGGTTTCGATTTCCCGTACCAAATCCGGCAGGCGAATCCCCCACTCTGCCGAAAACTTCTTGAGGCACCGGCTGTACGCATGGCATTCCCGCATGTAGCTCACGGAGTATCGTCGGGGTTTCCCGTGTACGTTCCGCGTATGTTCGGCGTAGGACTTCGCGGCAATCGTTTCCGTAATGGCCTCGTTGATGGATTCCAGTCCGGTAATCAGCCGGTACCCTTCCGTATCGACAAAATTGCACGCGTATCCGAAACTCATGGCGATATCTTCCCAATACGGAGCGGTATCGTCGGCAATGGCTTCTCGGACGGCCACGACCCGCTGGCAGGCTTTCACTTCGTCGAGCGTCATGTGCCGTTTCGCGCTGACGGCATGGAGGTATTCGTGGAGCACGACCTGCAAGACCGCGTCCTCGAACGCTTCGGCAGACACTTCGCGGAACGCTTCGCTCTCCATTAGTTCCTCAAGGTACACGTAAATGACGCGGCAATCCCAATCCCCGTCCTCCGAATAGCCGCAGCTCGCCACGCGGTTCCCGGTGATGATTTCCTCGGTGGCACGGCACTGGGCGAGCGTCGACGGTCTCGAACGCAGGACGATTTCGATGTTTCAAAACATGTCGGAATCCGCGGATCGCAAATGCTCCGCGAGTTCGGCTGGATACCGCGCGTCCATATACGATCGCAACGCCGGACGGACGGCGGACGCGTATACGTTCACGATATCGAGGCCGATTTTCTTCGTCTGGAGTTCTTCGAGCTTTTGGTACAATCCAAAGCTCTCGGGCGACAGATCGTGGAGAATCACCCCTTTCGCGCGCTGCGCGACGAATTCCCTGACATGCTCCGTGGCGTTGATATACGCGATCCTCTGGAGCGTCGGAAGGATTTGCCCATCGCGGATTTCGGGCAAGGAAGCATGGGTCATGGGTAGGGGAAAGATACGCAGTTGAATCCATGTATACGCAATAATTTATATTTGTAAATACGTAGTGCCGCCAATGCGAAAACCGCCATGTATACCCAATTCCCATTGGGTATAATTTGCCAATCGAAGACCGGCTCCATATTTTGCAATTGGCCGGATAATCTGGTAACGTAGGGCATATGTCTCAGCCGTCCGTATCGAAATCGCCGGGATTGGATACGATCCAATCCTCATCCGCGTTGCCAGCAGCCCCTCTTTCTCCGGAGAAAGAGGAAATTCTCAGCGTCCTGAAAACGGCAAAAATGGAGGGAGATACCCTGATGACCCACGAGAGCAAAACCAAAACGAGGGAATGGACCATCAACGAAATACGGAAGACCTGCGGCAGCCTTCCGCCAAGCAAATTGAAGATTCTCGTAGAAAGCGTCAAAAAAGTGATGATGGAGCGCGACGCCTTTCAGCTCAAAATCCAAAAGGAACTCCAGGAAAAACGGGAACAGCTGAAGAAAGAAGCGGAGAACGAAAAGAATGAACCATTTGGGAAAAGTGCCATCGACGAACACCTGAGACTCCTTATGACCGCCCCGGATCTGACGAAAGTCCCGAAGTCGAAATTTTCCCTGCTAACGGAAGTCGGAGCGAGCGAAATGATACGGTTTTCGGAAAAAATCGACTCCGACCAGAAGCTG
>CAIVSN010000147.1 GCA_903908595.1 uncultured bacterium | reverse complement strand
TTTCTTCGGTCTCGTATTGCCGATAAGCTCCCGGAAGAAGAAAAATAAAACCTGTTCCGAATCTGTAACCGTAAAATACCGAAAACCAATTCCCGTTGGGCATACCCCGATACGAGCCGCCGGAGACCATGAGACGTTATTTGAAACCGTGCTATTCGAAATCGTTGAGCTGGTTGAAAATATCTTGCACCGACGTTGCCGCGCATTTGCCGTTTATCCACGAAGTCCCGCTTTCGCAGTTCGCCGTGAGGCTCCACGTGGTTCCCCCGGCCTTTCACGAGTTGGTGCCCTGTCCCCGGTATCCGATGACGATAATGGAAACGTTGCTGATACCGGAAGCGTTCGACGCCTTCGCTACGAGATTCGTTTCACCGGAAATTTCCGAAGATATTTTCACGAGTCCGGGATTGTTGGGCATCAGATCGGTTCCGCCTCCAACAATGGCGGTATTCGCGCCTTCCTGGGTGTAGACCCCTACGGAATATCCTACCCCGGTCCATTTGAAATTCATACTGCAGCTGGATTGTCATGCCGAAACGGTACACGCGCATCATTTTTTATCGGCTATTGACGCATTGCAGACGGAATCGCCCGAAGAGAATTTCGGATCGACTGCCACCGGGGTTGCCACCGGGGTGAAATTCCTCAGGTCATACGTTTCCTTCGTATCATAGTTCTTCGCGAGCGCTCATTCGTAATGGCAATACATCTTCATGTCCCCGGGTTTCCCGTATTTGGCCTGGTACGAGCCGTTGCAGGCGGCCAGGCACTGGTTGTACGTCTTGTCGTTCGACAGGGTCTGGGTATCGCTCCCCATGGTTCCGGCATATCATGCCGCGGTGAGGTTCACGCTCGGGGAACTGGTCAATATGCAGGCTCATTGCCCGTTCTTGTAATCCGGGCTGGCCATCGCATTCGTTGCTCCTTCCGGCTCGCAGGCTGCCGGGCTTTCGGAATTCTTTTGATATCCCGACATGCAGGTATCGAGAACCCAGTCTCCGTATTGCTTGGCTGAAGGGTTCCAAATCTTCTTGAAATTGCCGAACGCCTTGTTTCCGGTGCTCAGTTCGGCCGGCCGGGTCGTTTCGGAATACGACCATTTCGTATTCGGTTCGGATCGGGCCCAGTATCCCGCGCTATCGTATCCCGTAGCGGTCGGGTTGGAGTATTCGACGCAATGGTCGGATGCAGGAAGCGTATACGTGGCGGAGCTGGTAAAATTCCCTTGTTCGCAGCGCACCTGTACTTCCTGTCAGTTCATGATGCTGCATCTGACGGAACCCGAAGGATATGCCGTTCCGTCGCCGGATCTGGTACAGGTGGCGGAGGCCGATCCGTTGGTTGCCGAAGTCGTCCTGGTATCGTTCCCATTTGACCCGGTTCCCGCCGTGGCAACCGTGGCCGTTCCGGCATTCGCCCCGCCAGCCTTGATGCAGCGCACGCTGTATTCCGTTTTCGAATCCTTGGGAGACGCGTATTCGTCGATCTTATCGGAATTCTTGTCGACGATTATGCTCCTGCGGTACGTGGCGTCGTTTTCGTATGCGGTACTCGTTGCCAAATACGTAGCGGTTCAGCGGTGCTGGTAGTCGGCGGAGAACCTCGTATCCTTGTCTCACGCGAGCGGCAATTTCAGGGCTTTTGCCAAGGTATTGCCGTTGCCTTTCCATCCCAATCCCGGACATATTACGGAAGTCTCGTATCCGGGATGGTACGCGGGGCAGCCGAGCGTGGCGAACAGGGTTTGGAAATCGCTTCGGGACGGCACTCTCCATCCGGCCGGACAGGCGGAATCCTGATTGGCCCAAGTGTAGAGTTTTCCCGGTATGGTAGCCGTTCCGAGATCGGCGGTCGCCGTGCTTCCGACATACTCCGTGCCGTTTCAGAGGATAGAGTTGCATCCGGCCCATGTCTGGGCTCCGATTACGATATCGGGAGTATTGCAAACGGTTACTTGTGCCGAACCCCCGGTGTTTGTTACTGCGGTCGTTCCGGTATTAGAGGTCGCCGTTTCTTCCGTGCCGTCCACGATTCTCGTGAGATCGTCCAAGAACGCCCCTCCTGCCGAGAGGGCGGTAGCGGTTTCCCCGAGTTCGAAGGTCAGGTATGCGGACATCTTCTGCACGATCGCGTCATCGGCATACTTCGGTCCCGTGGCGAGCGACGTTATGCCGGTGGAGAGGTTCCCCAAATACGTGATGAAAGATGCAGCCGTCAGATCGGATCCCCGGCCCAGGATATTCCTGACAAGCCCGTCGAGTCTCGCCGAATATCCGGCAACCAGAGCGCGGTTCGGATTGCCGGAACTCGGCTGCCAAAGGCTTGCCGCCGTCGATGGCGTTACGCTCGTGCCTGAGAACTGCGACATGAGTCCGCCGGATCCGGATCCGAGATAGGCGATTATGCTTCATAGGGCTGCCAGGGCGATAAGGGCTCAAGCAAGGATCATTCTTCCCTGAAAAACGGAATTTCCAGTTTTCATATGCGAAAGGTGAGAGGTATATTTATTTGGGAACGTTCACGTCGTTCGAGTAAAAGCCACTATTGATCGATTACCCGCCGGACTAGCCCGGAACGCAGGTTCCGTTCGCGTCGAACGAGGTCGGACAAATGAGTCCGGTCTTGCATTCCGCCTTTTTTCCTCCGTTCAATCCCTCGCAGGTATACCGGTAATTCGCCGTCCTGAAACTGTCAGGATTCGTCGGGAATCCATCGCCGGAATTTTCAATCAGGTATTCGTGAAGGTTGCCAGTAAGCGGTTTTACGGTGTCGGTATAATTTCAAACCGCGCAAGCGTCCGGGGTATTTTTCCCAAATCCATCCCGGAGAACGGGTTTGCCTTCTATGCTTCCGCAGACCGCGTCGACCGCATACGCCGTTTTGCATTTCAATTGGGGATAGTTGGAAGATTCCCACGTGGCCACCCCGGCAGTATCGTCGAACGCGAGATTCGCAACGTCGTCGTTTGTCCAAGCGGATATATACGCCTTTTGGCTTGCGGTATCGCTGCCGGCCCTGCTCCGCGACAATACGTTGATGGAGAGCAATGTCGTTTTGTCCCCGGCTTTCATGCAGTTTTCCGGATTTCGTTTGCTGCTAGGATCGCAGTTCCAGTTGTTCTGGTCGCCATATACCGAAGCGGGGCAGCCATCAGCGGAGGCAGCCGTTCAGACTCCGGAAGCAGCCTGGGTGGCCCCTCCTGAATTCGATGAATCATCTCCGTTGTTGCTTGAGTTCTTCGAGTTTCTTTTTGCGGTATTCTGGGTCGTACCGCCAGTTTCGATTTTTTTCGGCGTTCACTTGACGCAGACTACGGAAAGTTGGGATCCTATTTTCATTTGGCTGGGTTCCAAATAATTATGCGATTGGCTGCTTCTTGACGTACAAGCCGCAGCGTAGGCCCGGTCGGAACTGCCTTCGGTAGACGACCACCAATATCACAAGGAAGCCCCGTTATAACCCGCGGAGAGGCCGTTCGGGAAATTGCTGGAAGCCCCATTGCTCTTGGGTTGCCATATCCGGCCGCTGTGGAGGTTTCCGAGGATTATTCCCATGTCCGTATCCGATTCGAGCATGATCGCGTTATTATTCGCGTTATTCGATTCCCGCTGGGTGGCTTTGCTTGTCGTTATGAGATTAATGAATTCTTCGGAACTCGGCAAATGCCAATCCGCTCCGAGAGCCGGACAGACGTCTGTGCTTTTTGCCGTCGCATAATCGTAGTACACCCGGCCTTCGTTTTCGTATTTCCCCCCATGTTTCATATTGCTTTTGGTCCAGCACTGTCCATTCTTGGCGATATAGGTCGGGTAGGAGAACCCTCCGGCCGTAACGGTGCCGCAATCGTTCGTGGCAGGGGCTTTGTCCATGTTTCCGGACGTACCCTGCCTAGCACCACTTGTTCCCACCACCGCCGCCAGTCAGCCCGTATTGTTCAGCACCGTGAGGAGTCCGTCGTACAGCGCGTTCCCGGAGACCAGGGCCTTCGCCGCGTCGTCGAGCTCGTAGGCCAGATATCCGATGACGTCCTGGATCGCCCGGTCCGCCAAGTATTCCGGCTTCGCCCCCAGGGCGCGTATCCCCGAGGAGAGGTTCCCCAAATAGGCCGAAAACCGCTCGGGAGGAAGCCCGGTACCCCGGCCCAGTATGGTCCGGATCAGGGAGTCGAGCCTCGGCGCGTAGTCTCCCACCGCTGCGCGCTTGGGATTGTTCGCGCTCGGCTGCCACAGCGAGGAGGCCGTGTCCGGCGTTACGCTCGTCCCCGAGAACTGGGACATGAGTCCGCCGGATCCGGATCCTACGTAGGTGATAACGCTTCCCAAAGCCACGAGTGCGACCGTTGCTCCGGCAAGTAGTTTCTTGCCCCGGCTTCCGGAAGCATTTGCGTTTTCCATATGAGAAAAAGTGAAAAATGAGATGCGTTCGACAAAGGGATAAGTCCGGCAAACTGGTAGGAGGTATTTTGTGAAATGAAAGCGGAAACTCGCATATTTCACGAATGACCGTCTCGTAGCCTAAAAGAAACGCATTAGTCGCAATAATTCCAATTCCCGGACAGTCGCCCGGTAATCGTGGCCGTAAGGGTAGCTTTCATTTCCGCGTCCGTTTTTCCCGCGAGGATTCCGGCTTTGTATACCGCGAAATCGGTATCGTAGACGGATTTGCTCACGCTTTCCATTCCGAGCTCCTTGTGTTTTGCCACGATCCAGGTCCCGAAATCGGTACCGCTCGGATTCGCCCAGCTGGCCTGTCCTTTCGAATAGACTCCTTTGTAGCATGCGCCGTTGTAACTGTTCATGCTGTACGTTTCGGTCTTCGTCGAGGTGCCTCCTACTCCCTTGCAGGTGAGCGTGAAATCTTTCCCCGGAACGGAATCGATTACGGATTGGGGCTTGTAGAGCCGATCCGTAATGACGTAACCTCCGGGTTGCTGCGTTTTTCCACCGGTCGTCCATCCCATGCGGGTAGCCCCCTCTCCGGATGCCGTGCATTCCAAGGCGTCGGTGGCTCTCCATTCCACGCTGTAGAAATCTCCGCCGGTGCCCCCGCCTCGCAACACTTTCAGCGTGATGGTCGGTGGCGGAGTAACGCTGATTTTTAGGATTTCGCTTCGGGTTCCTCCATTTCTAATACTGGAACGGCAATGAATTTGGAAGGTCATGTCTTCAGTAATTTTCACATCTTCGTTTCCGCTCGCTCCGCGCATCGCGAAACCGATTCAGGCAGTCCACGTAGTCAAAGGCCCTTGGGATGCGCTGCCGTTCGTGAGGAAGTAGCATCAGAAATTCTTGGAATCAAGTTGGCTTGGAGGGTCGATGGTTACCATGTCGGTAGCATTCCACGAGAGCGTGACCGTATCCCCGGGGCTCACCTTGTTTTTCGATGCCGTGAGCTTGACGACGGGCTCTTTCAATTCGCAGAATTCGTTTCAGCGGTAACCGGGAATATCGGTGGACTTATTGAATTCGGCCTTGCATTTCCAGGTGCAAGGTTCGGAGAGGCTGGTACCGTATTTCCATTGGGCATCTTGGAAATTAAGAGCGGTTTTATCGCTGTATTCCACGCCATACATTTTTGACATGTCCTTGCCGTTGTTCAAATTGCAGGATTCCGCTCAGGTCACGCATTTCCCATTGACCAACGCGAAACCCGCAGTACATGTGGTGGACGAACTCGGCTGGCAAGTTCCCCATCCGCTGCCTTGGGTCCAGGTTTGCCGGCCTCCGTTCGCGGTATTGGCAATGGAACAGTCTTTCAAGTCGGGAACGCATTCTTGGCCTTCTTCGTGGTTGCCAGAATAACAGCTCGTATACGTGCAATTCCCGTATTTCGACGTCGAGAGATTGAGCGAACACCGGAAATTGGCATTTTTCTTCATGGTGGCAATTTCCTCATCCGGCACCCATCATGTCGCGGAACTATTTCCTCAGGCAGTCGAAAAAACCTGGGTCTTGGCCATACAGTTGGTAAAAAAATTGCCGTTCGTCGTCCTGCTTGGTTTTTCGGTGCAGGTATGATTGGTTTGGCAAGTATAGATCTGCTTGAAGGTCCCGCCGTCGCAGCGAACCTGATTGTCGCCGTCGCACCGTACGTCTCAGGAAATATATTCGATCCCGTTTCGATTGCACTTCAAGCTGTCATTTGTGACTGACGCCGTAGCGCACGCCCCGCACGCCCCGCCGCAGTCCTTCCCGGTCTCGCTCCCGTTCTGGATCCCGTCGGAACAGGAGGGGGCATTGCCCGAAGTTCCGGCATTGGTGTTCGTATTCGTATTGCCCGCCGAAGCCCGCAGCTCGTACACCCTCGGATAGATGTACTGGAACAGGAACTCGTAATCGCTCCCCAGGCTGGATCTCGTCGTGTCGTCCAGCTGGTCTACCTTGGCGAGATAGGTATCCAGATAGGCGTTGTACGCCGCCGCGTTCCGGGG
>CAIVSN010000146.1 GCA_903908595.1 uncultured bacterium | reverse complement strand
TTGCTCGCAGGCCAGGTGAACGTATTTTTCGTTTTCCTCGGTCCAGACCGCGCCGGACAAGCTCGGAAAACGAAAAATACGTTCACCTGGCCTGCTCGCGGGAAGCAAGGCGAATCAAATGAATTTGGTATTACAGCTTCAAGTTTTGGCAAAAATGCCTGTTTTGCCCGACTATTTCCCAAAGCTCAATCCCCAATACAGCGAACTTTCAAGCATCGTGGAAACGCCGCCCAGAATTTCTCATGATTCCCGATCGTACCAAAACAGGGTTTCTATCGTATGGAGAATCGCGTTCGCCCTAAGCGGATCGTGCTTGCGGTAGTAAGCGAGCGAAAGCAGGGTTCCCGCGCTGCTCGCTCCGAAAAGCACCGGTCCCGTCGGTACCGAATTCACGAATTCCTGTCCGGCCGGAACTTCGCTCAGGAGCCGGAGTCAGAATCTCTCGGTGCCGAATGCCGGCTCGAACTTGGGTTGTTGTTCTTGAAAAAATCACGGGTTCAACTCATCCATATACGTCAACAGCCAAGCCGAAGCTCAAGATCGGGCCTGGTTTTCGGCCATGTACGGGCCATACGCTTCGGCGAGCACGTTGCCGGAAGCGTCGAGCGAGGATTTGATTTCGGCAATCCATTTGTCCGTTAAAACACGGTAATCATCGGTCCGGTTGATACGGTCGGCAAGATGGAGGGCATAATACGCGTCGATATTGTCTACCCACCAGGCCCATCTGGGGTAACTTTCCGCCGTAAACCGTGGAGAAACGGCCAGGACTGCGGAGACCTTCTTAGCTTCCGTATCCAAGAGCCTGAGCGTGTCCGGATCGCCCCGGTATTTTGCCAAGAGCGCGAGCACGTGGAGCCGATGCCCCTGATAGATGATCCCGTTCTCGATGCCGGTTTTTCCTACCGCCCGGAATTTGATCCGCTCCTCGGTGTCGATCCAACGGTATACCCGGTCGAGTTCCTGGACGAGCGCGAGCCTTCCGGCTTCGTCGGGGGCATGCTCGTACCGATTGGCCCGGCCGTACGCATAGAAGGACTGGGCGAACAGTTCCGTCCACATCGAGTGTTCGATCATCCCGTATTCGTGACGGGCGAGCTTGGATTCCAACGAAGCTTCGAGCCGATCGATTTGCATTTCTTGGAAAGACTCCGGGGATTCGATACGGTATCCTCGCGATATGGCCGAAACGAAGTACGACACGATGGAAAAGAACGCCAGGGTGATTCCTCCCGCGATTGCCCAGATGAGGAATTTCAGGGGTCATCGGAATAGTTTCGGGAAATCTCGCATGGGTTCCAGGGTTATATCCAATTCCTATTGGGTTAGAGTTTCCGGCTCTCCACCGCCCCCGTATCGAGCGACAGCTTGACCACGTTGCCGGAATCCATACCGAGGTGGACCTTGAGGTCGGGCCTCCTTTCCAGCGAACCGATCACGGCCTCGATATTCTGCTTGCCGACGTCAAGGGAGTTTTTCGGGTGCACCCGGTTGCCTCCGCTGATCGTCATGTGGAAATCTTCCAGGGCGCATCCGACTTCCCGGCGCACGTCGATTTGGAGTTGCTGGAGCATTTTGCTCGCTTGTATCGGAGAAAACACGTGGACGACGAACCCATGTCCGTCCCGGTATCCGATGAGGCCGACGCACGAACCGAGGATCGTCTGGACGTTCCGGATATGCTTCTTGTGGGCGAGGACATATTTGCCGACTTCGACATGGACGACGTTCTCCCGGATCGGGGAGCAGGATACGGCTTGGCGGAATCTGACCGGTTTGAAGGCGTTTTTCATTGCGGGATATGGTACCGAAAAGCCGACGGTTGGCAACCCCGACTACGGATTCGAAAGGAACGTGTCGGTATCGTGCGTCAGATTCCCGTTCTTGCGGAGATTCCGCAGAACGAGCCAACCGCAGGCAAAAGCCATGGCGATAGCGAAGGCGACGAATGCCCAGACGAATTCCGCCATGGTCAAATGCTCCGAAAACGTCAGAAACGCGAACAGTGCCAATAACAGCGCCCCGAATACGTAATTGATTCCGTACGCTTTCCAACCGATGAGGATTTTGGAAAACAGGCTGATGACGGCATAGAGTCAGCCGAAGACCAAGAGCAGTAAGAAAATATCGACATGCCGGCCGAATCCGGCATGCATGAGTTCGAGCACGTACGCGCCGAAGAACCCATTGAACGCCACGGCGGAAGCGGCGAGAAGCAGGAGCATCCCGAACGAATTCACGAGGAAATGGCGGGGGACGGATTCCTTTTTCCGCTCCATGATCTGCGGATAGTAGACCGTTTCTACCGAACCGCCCAGGAATATGAGGAATTTCGCCACCACGGAAATCCCGGCATACGTCCCGGCGGTCTCAGCGTCGAAAAGGTTTTTCGCGAAAATGATATCCAGGTTCATCAGGATCGACAAAAATAACGTCAGTAGGAAAAAGTGCGCGATATGATCGAAATTCTTCCGGAAACCGGACTTCAGATCTTCGACGGGATATCTGTCCTCAAACCCCTTGAGCTCGTTCCTGACGATCAAAAAATTCAAGAAAAACATGATCGCGCCGGTGGCGACGAACCCCCCGACGGCTCCGAGCATCCCGAACCCGAGAGAGACGAACGAAAGCCCCAGGATCAGGCGAAAAACGGAAGACAGCACGCCGCTCGCCGCGATGTACCCGAATTTTTTCAATCCGTGAAGGACCGCTCCGACGACGGTTCCCTGGAAGGAAAACAGGATCGCGATCCCGACCACGAGCACCGGGACGGGGCTTTCCAGCTTGAGAAAACCCGCAATGAACGGGGACATCGCGGCAAATGCGAGGTACGCCGCGCATCCGGCAAAGAAAAGGATCTTGTGCGAGAAACGGAATATCGTCTTCACGACCGACAGGTCTCCCGAGTTCTTCGCGATTTCCTTCACGAGGAAGAGCCCGATTCCCGAGGTGAGTACCCCGAGGATGTTGAGCGTTCCCACCAGGCTCTCGAATTCGGCAAATTCCCCGATGCTGAGGTACCGGATCATCAGCGGATGGTAGAGGTAATTGATCGCCCCGCCGATTATGGCGGCGAAGCCGATGGAAAGGACGGAATAGAGGTTTTTCATGCTATCGGACGAGATACAGGGTCAGTTTCGCGTTGTCTTCGGCTATCGAGACGTTCCCGTATTTTTCGATTTCCGCGAGCCAGTCGCCATATTTCTTGAAATCCGACTCCTTGAGGAGGAGAACGCGCCGTATGCCGAGCCGCTTGAGATCGGCAACGAAACGGGCGGCTTCGGCTTCGTCGAGGCCTTTGGGAAAGCTTCCGCCGGGACCCACGTACGATTCGACGATCCGGCTTTCGGGTCGGCTGCTGGAGGTATAGATTTTTCCGAATTCCATATTGTCCCCGTCGAGCGTCCGGACGTTGCCGAAGAATCCGGACGCGGGATTGGCAATGATCCGACGGGCGAAATCGAACCCCATGTACTGGTGCCAGGGGAAAACGAGCAGGTCGAAGCACCTTCCCGATTCCGAAGCGGCCCGAACCTCGCAGGACGTATCAAAGGAAGCGGTCCGCAGCCGTTCGCGAAGCCCGTACCATTCTTCCGGATAATCGGACGCGAACAGCTGCCAATTGAGGCCGAACAGCATCGTCGGGGTCATCATGATCGGCAGGGCGAGCATCATGGCCGTCATCGCATTCGGAAAACCGTTCCGGATGAACGCGAACCGGGATATCGCCCGTACGCCGTAGCCTCAGAAATACGCATAGGCGACGAGCAGGATGCCCGACCATTTCTGCGGTTCCCGCAAACCGGCATAGAAGGGGAGATGGTCGTACAGGAATTGGGTAATCGGCGCGAAAGCGTTCCCCTTGGAAATCCCGAGAGAAAGGACATACGCGAGAACGGCCAGTAACAACAGCGACCTATCGGCGAATTTTTCCGTATTTTCCGTATTCCGAAACCGGGAAAAGACCCCGAAAAGCACCACGATGAAAAATATGACGAACAGGACCTGCCAGAAATCGTTGTCAAAATAGGTCGGTACGTACCGCTTCTGTCATTCCCCCCAGAAGCCGTGGAGCGACAGGGTATTGAAATAGAGGTTCGTGGGTCAGGCGTCCGTGGCGAAAGCCTGGTAGTCGCTTTGGGAAATCCGCCCGACGATTTCGCCCGTCTTTCCAACGCCGGCGAAATTGCCGACAATCCAGTTCGCGTTGAGCAGGAGGATGAAAAATCCCGATACCGCCAAGGTTTTCAGGGCAAACCTGCCATCGCGATTTTCCAGAAAACGGAATCCGACGAACGCGAGGAGGCTCGCCCCGACGAAAAACACGGCGTGCTGCATCCACATGACGGAGCCCGCTCAAAACAGGACGAGGCGCACGAGATACCCCCGGTTGGGCGACCGGAGGTACCGTATGAGGCTCGCGTAAAAAAATAGGCTGAGGGCGAGGCTCAGCACGATGCCGATTTGCCCGTCGATCGTCCGGGCATAGACGTACGGGTTGAACATCGCGAGCAGCCCCGCGAGGTAAGCTCAGGCGATCGTGCGTTCCCGCAGGAGGCCATATCCCCCGACGCCAAGCAGGAATACGGCCACGAAGAACAATGCCCGCTGGACCAGCCAGAGGGGAAACACCGTATCCAACCCGGCAAACAGCAGGGAAAAATAATAGAAACCGGCGTTGGCAAACGCCTCCCATCCGATCCCGATCGGCGTCACGAACGGAGCGTCCATCAGGAAAAAATACCCGCTGCCGAAAAACGGGAAAACCAGGAGCGTCAGGAGTCAGAAAATCCAGAGGTGGGCGTATTTTCCCAACTCCAGGAGGCTACTTATGCTCGGAATCCTTCAGGATATTGAAAATTTCGATTTTCCGTTGAATTGGCGTTTATGTACGAGCTTTTTGGGTGGGTTGGATGGCTTCATGGCAAGAAGTTTGAATTATGGCTTCCGTAGGAAGTGCCGGATGAGGTACCCGACACAGCCGAGCAGGACGAGGCCGGAGAACGCGAGGCCGAGATACCAGTATGCTTGCGGGCGGTAATACGCGGTCACTTCCACGTCGATGCTTCCGTCAATGTCCTGGACATAGTACCGGTAATCGGTTTTTCCGTTCGGGAGTTTTTTCGGGTATCCGCCCTTCTCGAGCTCGTCCGAGTAGTGGTCGCGTACGTACGATACGATCCGGTCTTTGGAAATCTCCCAGGAGTTCTGTTTGGAAACGGTTTGGACGTGGGAAATGCCATCGAGATAATACTCCCGGTCGAGGAGGGAATCGAGCCAATCGTGTGCTCCGATCCGGATTTTCCAATCCGGATGGTATCGTTCGCTAAAATTCAAGCTGCCGGTACCGTAGAGATCCCGCATCGTCACGGCATATTCCGTCGGGCTCCGGAAATGCCACGGGACGGAAACGGTTTCCGGAATTCCCGACTCGCCGATTTGCGAGGTCTCCGAATACCACCGGTCCTGGAAATTCCGATTCTCGTATACCGCGAGCGATTCGGCTCCGATATCGACTTTCCTGAGCCAAACGACCGAGTCGAGGAGGGAAAGGTACCGTTCGCGAACGAACAAGTCCCGGTCTCAACCGTAGTAAATGAACGAATCGTCTTCCCCGGGGATATCCCGGATCGGAACGATGACGTATTTGACGGAGTACTCGTCGAAAACCGCGTCGGCATGGGGAGATCGAAACAGGTTGGAAAACCGGGCCGGATACGACCCTTGGGAAATTCCCGATCCGGTGGCGGGCCACCTCGAGAATCAGGGGAGCACATCCCCGTTCACCAGCCGGGGATTCATATCGGAATAGTATCCCCATCTCGACGTGCTCGGAAGCCAAAAGGTTCGGAAAAAGGAATTTTGGTCAACGATGTGATCCCGGAGCAGGAGGTAGTCGCGGTGAATCTGCCTTTCGACGAACAGGTTGCCCATCTCCCCGCTCACTATCGGCCGTGCGTTATAGAGGAACAGCAGCGCCGTCAGGGCGAGGACGGACCACTTTGCCGCATTTTTCAAAAAACCGGGATAGGATGTTTCGTGGACGTACGCCGCGAACGATCCGATGAGGACCCCGTACCCGATCGCGGTCACGTAATAGAATTTCGTCGCTTCCCGAAACGCGTTGAATCCCGGGAAATTCTGATACATCCACTGGTAGAATCCCGTTCAAGGAGCCCCCACCTGCTTCGACAAGAAAATTCCGAGCAGGGCCACGCAGCCGAAATACAGGATTTTCCGATCTTTCCGCTTCAGGACCAGTCAGAGGAACGCGAGTGTCGGAATCAGCCAGAATCTCGACGGGATGGTCTGTTCGACGAACCAATCCGTCCTTCCGTCGATCCAGAAAGGATGGAACAGCGTGATGGACTTGGCCATGTCCAGGAACCCGTTGCCAAAAAGCGAACGGCCCAGCACGTCGTTGTCAACGAGGGATCCCGTCATCGACAACGGCAGTATCCAGAACACGTTCAGCAGCATGGCCAATGCGACCGGCAGGGCGGAGAGCCCGACCGTCCGGAAAAACGTATCTCGGCGAAAGGGGAAAATGGGCTTCAGGACCAGGGCATGGTAGGCGGCATACAGGAACATCAGCCATACGGCTATGTAGAGCATCCGAAAATCGTTGGCTCCGGCAATCCATACGCACAGGGCCGAGAGCACTCCCAAATACGCTTTCCCGCTGTCCAGGGACCGAATCTGGAAATACAGGGAAAGCGTCGCGAAAATGGATGCCGTGGAAAGCAGGATATGCCCCTGCGTATCGATGGCGAGAAAATACGTGTTGAACGTCAGTACCAGCGATCCTACGAATCCTCCGATTTCCGATTTCGTAACCTCCTTGACGAGCAGGTACCCGCTGAGCCCGGATAGGAATATCCAAGGCCAGAATACCAGGAACTTGTCCGCGACGCTCGAATCGAATCCCAGATGCCCGAAGATTCAGAACAACAGGTGGTTGGGGCCGAATAACCTCCAGAGCATAATGCCGGGATTTCCCATTCCGTACGCGTTCCAGGTGCCGAAATCCTGCATATCCCGCAACGTCTGGGCGTACTGGAACACCCAGTCCGACGAACTGAATATCCGAAAGGAAAGGAATTCGGCATACGCCACGGCCGATATCGACACCAGCGCGATGGGGGACGCGTGTTTTCTGACGAATTCGAGCAGCGGGGCGATACGGGAAAACATGGATTCGATAAAATGAATGGGGCTAGATCATGAAAAACCGGAATTTTATCATCCCACGAACCCGGTAATAGAAAAACAACGGGGTTATGAAAATGAGATACGCAAGGGTTTTAGCGCGATCCTTCCAAGAAATGTCCCGTCAATCCGGATTGAAAATGACGCAGAACCGATAGAAGAAAAGGAAATGCGCCGCGACTGCCGCCAGGAAGACCCCGGCCAACGATACGGGTCCGAACGTCCAGGCTACCCAGACGCAAAACGCCAACGCGCCGAACACGGCAAAAAAGAACGGGGAAATCCTCGAAAGGAACACCGGGCGGAAGATATAGGAAAAAGACGAAAGCACCTTGCTTCCGTGCTTCTTGTACAATCAGACCTCGTTCATCCTGCCCCGCGAACGGATCAGTATTTTCTTCGGTCAGATGACGTTCGGCGGGTGCAGCACGCGCATTTCCGGAGCATGGATGAGCGGAACCCCGTCCGCTTCCAAGCGGCGGACGAAATCCGTATCGTCCCCGAGCATCCCGGTAAACCCGGAATCGAAGATTTCTCATTCGATGAGCGAGAAATCCACGGCCAGGTTGGCCGTGATTCCGGTTTGCAGGACCGGAGCCATCTTCCAAGGAAAAATCACCGTGTCGTCGGAATACGTGTACCCACCGATGAATTTTTCCTTGCGGATCACGAGCCGGTTCCAGATGGTCTCGATCCAGTCCGGATCGCAAATGCAATCCGCATCGGTAAAAGCCAGATACTTGCCCACCGATATCCCGACCCCGTGGTTTCTCGCGATTCCGACCCCGGCGTTCGGCTGATACGCATAGAAAAGCGCCATTTTCGCGTCTGCGATGTGCCCGTGTATCACCGACTTCGTACCGTCCTGGGATCCGTCATCCACGACGATGACTTCGTAGAGGCCGCGATCGGCCGTCTGCCGTTCCAAAGAACGGAGCGTTGCGTCGATGGTAGACTCGTTGTTGTACGTGGAAATGATTACCGAAACGATATTTTGGGATTTGAGGGCTCTTGGCTCCATATTTCTCTGGTTCACGGATAGGGCCCGGGGGAAGGGCAAAACGGTACGGTTCGCGAACGCGAACTTGCCATTGTCGCACTGAGTATAGGAAAAATATGGCAACTGCAAGGCAAAAGCGGGCCGAATCCCCGTCGATTCGACGGAAAACCGAGTTGCCAGAGAAGCCGGAACCCCTATACTGTCGGGAATTCCCGGTTCGGGACCCCCACGGTCCGCCACTCCCGATACCAAGATTTTGATTTTTTTATATCTGATTCCGGTTCGGGACCCCCACGGTCCGCCCCCTGTACGATCCCATGCGAAAATTCAAAAGCGTCACCTACTGCACCGCGACCCATGGATGGCACGTCGGCCACGTTTTCGATTACCTTTTGGAAAACAGCGAAAACCTCTTCCTGTTCCTGCATCCGCTGGGATCCAAAAACGGGATGACCGCGATGCGCCACTATCGTAACGGCGAATTGATCCGGGAGGAATTTTCGTTCCGGTACCGGGGAAACAGCAAAATTCTCATTTATTCGTGCGTATTCCTGAACTTCTGGCATTTCATGTACCGGTTCGGGATACGGGATTCGGACATCCTGGCCACCCACCCCATATTCTTATTTTGAGATGCCCTTCGGCGATGGAGGTTCCGGAACGAGCTCGCCTACTGGGTTTGGGATTATTATCCCCCCAGCGGCTGGCTGATGAAAACCTATGATACGGTCTTGAATTTTTACGTACGTCGGCTGGGGCGGGTCATGTTCCTCACGGATGCCATAGCGGGAAAATTCGACCGACTGAGGGTCGGCAAAAAATCCAAGACCCTCCCTTTCGGCCTTTCGGCCTTGCCCCTGTCCAGAAGCCCCCGGAAGAACCGGCTCGGATTCGTCGGGAATCTCAAGCCCTGACAGGGGCTGGAAACCGTTTTCCGCCTTCTGCAAGCCCATCCCGAACTGGAACTGGATATCGTCGGGGACGGCGCGTATTTCCAAACCCTCGTCGGTATCTCGAAGGAAATGCAAATCGCGGACCGGGTCACGTTCCACGGATTCCTTGCCGATGACCGGGTCCGCGAGCGGTCTTCCGATTGGCTCGCGGGAATGGCGCTGTACGAACCTTCCGTTGCCGACTGCGTCGAATATGCCGATCCCAGCAAGGTCAAATTCTATTTGGAGTTGGAAGTGCCGGTCATCATGACGGACGTCACCTACCTCGCGGAACGGATACGGAACGCGGGGGCCGGCGCCATCGTGGATACGGATATCGGGAATATCTGGCGGGAAATCGAACTCCTGAATCGCGATTTCGACCGTTATCTTCCGGGAATCCGCACGCTGAAACGGGAAATGGAATACCGTTCGGCATACGACGCGGGTTTTTCCGGGATATTGCGAAGCGGGGCTATTTGCAAATAATACGGCTCGCGTACCCGAGGCCGCCGGCTCAGAATTCCAGGGTTTTCAGTCCCAATACGCCGAGCGCGAGAAGGGGTCTTTCATAAAAACGCTTCTCTTTCAGGAATATCGCATACCGTCATACGATGCCCACCTGTCATTTTCCCGTCTCGGGAATTCCGATTTCCCCGACCTTTTTCCGGTATTCGCCGAGGCTCTTCCCATAGTAGTATTTTTTTTTGAGCCATTGGCGCAGGGCCATCTTTCCTTCCTGGTGGAAAACGAAGGAAGCAACGGAGGCCCGGCAATCCAGGCCGAGAAAATGCTCGATCTTTTGCGGCAGCAGGGATTCCTCGAAAAAAATCAATCCCTCCTCGAATCCTCCGACCGACACGACGTCGGATTTCCGGAAAAATCTCGCGGATTCCACGGAAGTTCCCCGGTAAAACGACCGTTCGAAATCCCGAATCCGAACGAAAAGCCCCTCTCCAACGGATTTCTCCGGAAAGCAGATCCCACCGGCGGAAGGCTTGCCCTCCAGCTTTGATACGGCTTCGGATAGGATTCCGGGACTCAGGACCATGTCGCTGTCGACGAAACAAACGTAGGTTCCTTTCGATTGCTTCAACCCGTAGTTTTTTTGCGCCGTACGTTCGGGTCAGGCGATATGGGTGGCATCGGCGTATTTTTTCGCGATTTCGACCGTGGCATCCGCAGAATGGTTGTCGACCACGATGAGTTCGATGGCGGGATAGTCCTGCTTCCGGATCGAAACGAGGCAGTCCTCCAGGGTGGCGGAGCTCCGGTACGTCGGGACAATCACGGAAACGAGGGGAAAATCTGGCATGTTCGAGGATTAATGAGGGATAGTTGCTTCCACGATCCGGGCGAATCTCAAAACGTTGTCTTTCCAAGTCGGTATCGACTTTACGTGATCCAGACTAGATTCCGAGAGGGTTGAACAATAATTTTGTTCAAGCATTTTCAGGATTTCCGCTCCCATGGCGCGGTAATTCCCATCCTCGACGAGAACCCCGTTTCGACCCGGAATCACGCTGTCCCGAAGCCCGGGTACGTCGTACGCGATCGCGGGAAGCCCGTACGCGTTCGCCTCAAGGACGATGAGTCAGAATCATTCCTTTTGGGAAGGTACCAAAATGCATCGGTGCGAAGCGATGACCGCCGGAAAATCCGACCGGTCGATCCTGCCCCGGAAAATGACCCGGTCGGCAATCCCGAGTTCGCGGACGACCTGGCGGACCCGTTCGCCGTACTCGGAATCCTGGGCGCTGCCGACGACGGTGAGCCGGGAATCCGCCGGAAGCCGGCCGAGGACCGATGCGAACGCGAGCACGGCATGCTCGGCGCGCTTGATGGGGGTGAGCCTCCCGAGAAACAGCACGTCGTTGCTTTTGGCCTTCCAGTCGATTTCCCGGACGGGGGCGACGTCGGTCGCGAGGGAAATCACCGTGACGTTTTCCGCGGGAAACCGGAAATCCTTGACGAGTTCCGCCTTGGTCGACTCCGATATCGTGACCGTGGGGATTTTTCGGTAAAAGGAAAACG
The DNA here is from genome assembly GCA_903908595.1 of uncultured bacterium. GTDB lineage: Bacteria > Patescibacteriota > Gracilibacteria > BD1-5 > UBA2023 > CAIVSN01. The sequence continues at coordinate 4,145 of CAIVSN010000146.1, read as the reverse complement.
TTTTCCGATACCACCATTTCGCCAGCTTTCCGACGATCCAGGGGTACGCGTCGAACTCGCGATCTCCTACGTGATGAGCGAAAAAGAGCAGGGGAACATGCTTCTCGTACCACGGCGAAAGCAGCGGCCAGCCCCCGGCCTCGTCGATTATCAGGTCCGGCCGGTTCGATTTCCGGAACTTCCGGTACCAGTGCCAGGCCATGAGCCAGACCGTGTGTTGCGAGTATTTTCTCAGTATTCGGATCCCGTCGATGACCTCCTCTTCGGGATGCCCCGCTGCCGAACTCGCGAACCAGGTCACCCGGTATCATTCCTTCGCCAGCCCCTTGGCATATTCGTGCATCACGAGCTCGGCACCGCCGGCATGGGGATGCCAGATATCCTTCCAGGTGAGGAACAGCACGTGTTTTCGATCGGTCATGGGGGATTGGCTAAAATTTTGTTTTCCCATACGAAGCTATTTGATATTCGCCTGCCGCCGGACGACATACAGGGGTCGGCCGATGACTTCCTCGTGGATGTTCGCGATATAGAGCCCGATGAGCCCGAGCGACATCAGGACCACCCCGACCATGATGGTATTGATGACCACGACGATTCCGAGGTTGGAAAATCCCATGTGGACGAGCCCGATTTTGTCCAGCAACTGCAGTATGAGCAACAGGCTGCCCAGACTGACGATGGCGAATCCCATATATCCCACGAATTTGAGCGGAAAAAACGAAAACGAGGTGAGGTTGTTGACGGCCAGTGCGAACAGCTTGCCGTATCCGTAGCTCGATTCCCCGCCGAGGCGTTTCCTGGCGTCGAAGACCAGGGCGATTTTTCGGAATCAGAGCCAGTCGACGAGTCAGCGGTACATCCGGTTTTTTTCGTTGAACCGGAGGTAGGCATCGACGACGGAGCGATCCAAAAGCCGGTAATCCGTGGTTCCCGGTTCGAGCCTGAATTCGGAAATCGAGTTGAAGAGCGCGTAGAAGAGTTTGGAGGTGAGGCGTTTGAATGCCGAAGCGCCCTGGATTTCGGGCCGGCGGTTATAGACGATGTCGTAGCCTTCCCGCCATTTTTCCACGAAATCCGGAATCTTTTCCACCGGATGCTGCCCGTCCGCGTCGAGCGTGATGACCGCGTCGCCTTTCGCGTACTTGAGCCCCGCGGTAATCGCGAGCTCCTTCCCGAAATTCCGGCTCAGGCTGATGCCGGACACTTTGCGATCCCGGGCGCTCAGCGACGATATCTCGTCCCACGTGCCGTCGGGACTCCCGTCGTCCACGAAGAGTATTTCGCATTCGTAGGACGCCGAAAGCAATTTGATTACGGGAGCGAGTTCCTCGTACAGGGGGAGCACGTTCGACGCTTCCTTATAGGCCGGAATGACCAGGGATATCGTTTTTCTCGGAGCCATGTTGCGTTGGGTTGGTTAATTATTTGTCGGATCTCCGCTTCGCCATCGTCAGGAACACGATTAGGTTGAACGCGTATACGACGGCCAGCGGCAGGGGATACTGGTATTCGGGAAACCCGTACTTCGCGAAAAAAGCTTTCAGGAAAAAGAAGACGAATACGTCGGCGACGAACACGAACGACAAGAACGCCGAATCGACGGTTTCCCTCTGGAAAAACATGTCGGGCTCGTCCTTGTAGATGGAATTATACACGTATCCCGCCCAGAGGAATATCAGGTAACCGGCGAGATCGGACATGCCCTTTCCCATGAGGAAGAGCGCGAATATCCCGATCGTTACGGCGAAAGCCAGCAAAAAATTCGTCGCCTCGAAATAGTCGGAAAGCCGGCGGAGGAAAATATCGACCCATTCCCGGATACGGTTCGGCGCCTTACTGTTTTCCCCCATATCGAGCGAATTTTACGTACGTGGGTTCCAGCAACTCCGAAACGGTTCCGATACAGAGGAAATAAAATACGAACACGGCCATCGACTCCGACATCGCCGGTTTGCCCATGAGTACGAGCAGGGGGCAGAAAACCAGGAACAGCAGGGCAATCAGGAAAGAAATCCGACTGTCCAGGATGAAAATCGCCGTTCCTCCGAAGTACGCCCACACTCACCCCTGCACGAGATTGAATCCGAGCAGGTATCCGAACGCGATCCAAACGAAAAAAACGGCGGCTCTTGCATACGAAGCCCTCCCGAACGCGAGCCGCACCCGCTTCGTTTCGAAGCCCTTGAATTTTTTGATCGACGGGATCCTCGCAAGGGCGGAATGGCGCGGCAGGCTTCCTTCGAAACCCTTGAATTTTTTGATCGCCTGGATCAGGCGGCTGACAATCGGAAGGAGAATCACGAGCAACAACGGCACGGCGGTCGAATCGAGCTTCAGTCGAAACACCGAAGCCGTGATGACTTCCACGAGAAAGATGAGCGTCAAAGCCAGCCATCAGATCCTGAAATATACGTTCATATGACGGTCGTTTCACAAATGCTTCTCGGGCTTATGCCTAAGCAAAGTCGGTTTTCTGTATTTTAATAGTTACGGATTCGGAACAGGTTGTATTTTTCTTCTTTCGGGAGCGTATCGGCAATACATGACCGAAGAAAAAAATAAAAGATGTCCGAATAGGTAAGCTAGAAAAACTCTTAAACCAAATTTGGTTAGGCATATTCCCGGTTCGGTACGAATTTATCATAAATAAATTTTCTTTTAAACAAAATTATTCTATAATTATATCGAATTCATCATTTATCTTATTATCTTATTTTTTCTATGGTTCATACAGAACAACGGTCAAAAAACACGGCGCGGTCTTTTGCCGTGATTACGATCCTTTCCTTGTTCGTACTGGGGAACGCGACTGGGATTTTTGCTTCGTTCTCCACGTTCTTCCGAACGATCTCCCTTGACAGCAATCCGCTTCCCGAATACGGGTATGGGTACGGGTACGACGGATCCTACGGCTACGGCTACGGCTACGGGTACGACACCAACCCAAATCCGTTCGACTTCACGCCGCTCGTTGGCAAGGAGATCAGTACCTTGTACTCCTCTAATTCCATTACGGTAAGCGGTATCAACCAGCCTTCGAACATCAGTATCGCAGGAGGGGAATACCTCATCACCCGGATGATTTCCTACAATTTTCCCGGAATAGAAACGGCGAACGCGGACATGCTGGAAGAGTATACTTCCGCTCCCGGAACCGTTTACGACGGCGACGTGGTTACCGTCCGACTCACTTCTTCCAACCTGTTCTCGACCGCCAAATCCGCTACGCTTACCGTGGGAAGCGGCTCGGCAGTGTTTACCGTAACCACTAGGACGTACGGGGGCAACGGGGGGAGCGGAGGTTATATGGGCGGAGGCAGCGGGGGAAGCTCCGGATCTGGCACAACTCGGACGAATTCCGGTACGGTCACCCCTCCGGTCTCGAATACTGGTGCCGTAACCAATACCGGAAGCACGCGACCGCAAGTCGTAGTCACTCCGAATTCCGACAATGGATCGGACAACGTCGTTATCAAATCTCCATCCGGATACGATATTCCGCTCATCAAGAAGTGCGGCATCAAGTTCTCCGGAGTCAAGGTTCTCAAGAAGGACATCAAGCTCTGGGATACCAAGAAGAACTGGGCAAGGGAGTACATCGAACGGCTGACCATGATTGGCGTGGTCGACAACGTCGACAGGTTCCGACCGAGAGACAACGTCACCCGGGCCGAATTCCTGAAGTTGGTTATGAAGGCCGGAGGCTGCAACCCGGACGTATCTACGACGAACGTATTCAAGGACGTCGCGAAAGACGCATGGTACGCGCCGTACGTAGCATTGGCTTTGGACGAGAACATTATCTCCGATTCATTTGACAGGTTCCGTCCGAACGATTCCATTACCCGAGGCGAAGCCACGAAAATCCTCGTCGGGGTATTTAATGTCAGTTTCGAGGTCGATAGCAACACGTTCTCCGACGTGAATCCGGATGACGATCTCGCGAAATATATCGAGGCCGCCAAGTCTCTCGGGTTCTTCGACGGACAAATCAAGAATGGGAAACAGACCTTCCGGCCGAACGACGCGATTACCCGGGAAGAAGTAGCAAAAGTCGTCGCGGTAGTATTCAATTTTCCTTCCACGACCGAAGCTGCCGGAATCCAATAGTTCTATTGGCAAAGGTACCTCGACGCGTGGTT
>CAIVSN010000145.1 GCA_903908595.1 uncultured bacterium | reverse complement strand
GAATATTGCAGAGGCTCCTATAATCGGCGTATTGAATTCGCTCAATTCGATTAGAAACTCCGCGGCCAGAAAATCGCTCATGTCGTTCGAAAAATCCGATTTTGTATGGGAAGGGATTACGTTGCGGGGATTTTTGGAGGGGGTGGCGAAAACCGCGAAATAGTAACGAATCCAATTTCTACTACCAGAATTATTCAATATTTTTAGTCTTATTTAAAGCAAATATTGAAGATTTAGGAATTTAGAAATGAATAGCACCGGACTCACTCCCCCGTGCGAAACGAAATTCGAATTTTATCATTTTTCCGTGGATTTCATTGGATGCGATCCTGCTCCTTATGGAAGATTGGACCTCGCTCCGGGGAAAGGGTAAGAGGGTCGAATTAGTCTTGGACGCATCGAACGGCAACTCCGACCGTCTTCAATGGGGAATTGCGCATCACAACCGTCAGGGCGTGATCAAAACTTTGCAGCCAAGCTATCAACGCGCCCGCCTGCGAAGACGACCGAATGCTCGAGATGAGCCCGCGACTGTGGTAGTCGCCAAGCAAGGGATTGCGACTGCCCAAAGGCTGAACGTCGAAGCCGGAAGATCCGAATTCGGGTCGGATGATAGGACCCTTTTTCCAGATTCCCGTAGCATCGAGGACTTTCCAGTTAGTTCCTCCAGCTAGTTTGCTGCCCGGATTCGTACCTTGCGAATCAACAAGTGCCTCAAGTTCTTCATCACTTGGCAAATGCCATCCGGCCGGGCAGATTCCCTGAACCGTTCCTGAAACAGCGCAGGTTCAGGCATTGCTGGAATTGCACGAAGCCGGGAGGCCCATGGCTTCGGCCCAAGTATAGAGAGCTCCGTAGGTTTTGTCGTTCGTGCAATCAGCATCGTCGTAACACCATTTTTCCACGGTGCCGTCGTCCGTTGGCAAGGCAGCGGCGGTCGCGAGCATCGCGCCGCGCCGCATGTTGGTTTTCATCCAGCATTTGCCGTAGCCTCACGTCCCGGTGACGGAGACGGTGGCATAGTCGTTGCCGTCTGCGTCATAGACGGTGTCCCCGCAGGCGAAAGCCTTGGCGGCGGGCACGGACCGATCGGCGGCATTGAGATCCGAAACCTCGGGAGCGGCACCGGTAGAAGCGGTTACGGGATCCGAAACCTCGGGAGCGGCACCGGTAGAAGCGGTTACGGGATCCGAAACCGTCGCAGCGGGAGCCGGTACGGCCGGAACCGTGGGGGCGGTATGCGATTTTCCACAGGAAGCCAAGACAAATACGGTAATCCCGATAACGAGAAGTGGTTTGGAGATTTTCATAGCGGAAAAAAAAAGGAACCTTTATATGCGAGAAGAATAGCGAAAACCAAAAAAAAGCAAAAAAAATCCCAGCAATCGATTGGAATGCCGGGATTTCTTGCCCGCGTACAGTGGAATCAAGGAACGTTCCCGCTCGCGCCCGGGGAAAGGTGTTGATTTCTCAATTTTCACTTGCTTAAAATTAGGGTTGTATAATGTGTGCGGCACTTTCTGTTTGGGTATACATCCAATATGGAAAAGTTTCTCGCCAAGCAACCGGAATTATTTCCGGTAGTCGACGAGGTTTTTTCGAGTTCGGAAAAAACCGGATCCATCGTTTCGTTCCCGGAGTTTCTCCGAGAAACTTACAATCGTTCCCTGATGATTTCGGGGAAATATAGAATGCCGTCTTTCCCACTCCGGTCGAATAGGAAAATTTCCACGTCTTCGGAGAGCGATTTCAGATTCAGCGATTCGCAATGTTCCAAGACCCGTTTTTTTAACCCGGCTTTCGAGTATTCCCCGATTTTTTGCCGGAGATACTCCATGTTCGGTTCGGTGAGGGACAAGAGGAAAACTATATCGAAATAGTCCCTTCATTTGGATCTTTTCCTGTTGAAAATGGCATAATATTTCTGAGAAAGCAGAATCGGGAGCGGCGTCGCGAGTATCCGGAATGCAAGACCGAACTTGGTGAGCATTTTCGTTTCGGGCACATAGGGGAAATCATGGCTGACGGTATCGATTTGTATCAGGATCTTTTCTTCTTCGTACTGGGAAAATCAGAGTTCTTTCAAAATTTTCGGCAGGCGTATATACATGCGATAGGCTCATTTGTAGACGTTTTTCGAATCCACTTCGAATCATAGTTTCTCCAATCCATCTTTTACGATTTCCGACAACGTTTCGAATTCGTCTTCACGAAGACCGAAATTATCGAAATCCAAATCTTCCGAAAAACGGGAATTATTATGAACGATACGGAGGTTGGTTCCTCATAAAAAAGAGAGTTTCGGAGCGAATTTCGACTCGAAAATTATTTTCAAAATCAAATACTGCAGGTATTCCTTGAAAAGGAACTGATCGAATTTATGCAGGTTCGGCGGATAAAACGCCTTAATTTGTTCCAGGTTAAGCATACAGGTACCGTAAGAAAGCGTAGGTCCGTTTTTCTAGGTTCGGACTGTCGAACATCGCGAGGTAATTTTCGAGCTTTTCCCTATCGAGCTTTTCCCGAAGCACTTCCGTGTTAAATCGCTTCCCGTCAAAATCGTCGGATTCCTTGAGTTCGGGATGAAAATACAAGTAATCAAGCATCGTTTTTTCCAAATCGGAAATATAAAAGGAAGCATCTCCGTTCGTTACGACGGCATATCCCCAGAAGAGATTCTTTTTGATGGTCTTGTACCAAAAATCGCCTATGGGCGTATCGAGCCGGTTGATTCGTTTCGTAGAAAGCGACATCGTCACGAACACTCATTCCGGAATTGCGGAATAGTAGCTCAAAGCGGATTCCAATGCGACATAGGATGGGGAATTCAGGAAGTTCGCGATGTGAAATACGTCGTTTCTGCCCAACGTTTTCCCGGCAATCAGATAGCATCATTTCCGGAGCTTTACGATAGCACCGCTTTTTTGCCAAGCGTTCAGGTCCCGGAGCCGAAAATTTCAGAAGGAGAGTTTCAGGTCGATGGACCGAAATATGATTTTGTCGGCATATTCCCTGATAAAATCCGTATATTTCATATTTGTGTAATATAGATACAGAATTACGTATCTATATTACACAAAATTAAAAGTTATGCAAATCTCAAATTCAGCACCCGGCTCTACCGGCTCTCCCTCGCGATGTCCATTGGAAATCGAAAAATATAGGGATTTTCTCTTGATTTTCGCAATCCAATACAAATTATGTACTGGATGATTTTGATATTTTACTATTAGATATCCAGTATAATGGATAAAAATGATATTTTCGCCCTTTTAGAAAAATACAACTTTTGGAATGGCTCACTCGGAAACCTCGGGTACCAAAGAAACCAATATTTGGATTTATTCAATCCGCTACCGGAACGGGTAATCTCATCAAAGTACTCATCTGACAACGGCGGGTATGAAAGAGCTATATCCTGAGACAACTCATTTCACAGCTCGTGCAACGGGATAGCGTACCTCCGAAAAATATCCTCTACCTCAATTTGGAATATGATGATTTTTCCTTTATACGAACCAAAGGCCAGCTGCGGGAAGTTTTTGATATCTATCGTAAGTCATTATTGCCATTTTTATAAAAAAATTCAAGCACCGGAAAATCGTGACGATAGATGAAATATTCGTCAGAAAATAGAGTTTTTGGGACAGTATTCCGCCACTGTCTTTTTTTCGAAAGAAGTCTTCCGGGGGCCAATATCCGGATGGTTCAAAAAAAGCCCCTTAGGCACTGACACCATTCGGGACACTTTTCCGCATGAATACTCGTGTACGGTATGAATGCTTTCCAAAAATGCAATTATTCCCGGTTCGAATAAAATTGATATCAAAAAGATTGCTTTATATGAGAGCAAAAAAGCGGACTATTTTGCCGGAAAAATACCGTTTCTTGGAGCGAAGTCCGAGCATGATTTATCAAGAATGGGCCGGTAGTCTAATAATGCCATCAACCGAATTGTATTTCGTAAAGAAAAATATACAGTGAATCCATATTCGAAAATCAGCAAATCCTATGAGCAACTATACCTTTATCGACTGACAAAACCTACATCAATGACTCCAATGGAAAATCGATTATGCAAAATTCAGAATCTACCTCAGGGATAAATACCAGGTTTCCAAGGCATATTATTTTCTCGGATTCAAAGAACGGGAAAATGCATTGTACGAGAATCTGCAAGATGCCGGATTCATACTGATTTTCAATCAAAAGCCCGAACATTTGAAAAGCGAGAAGAAAGGTAACGTCGATGTAAACCTTACTTTCAACGTTATGAAAAAGATATTGGAAGAGAAAAATATCTTCGAAAAAGTGATTCTCGTTTCTTGAGACGGGGATTACAAAGTCTGGGTGGATTATGTTATTGAGCTCAACAAATTTGAAAAAATACTCGCACCGAACCTGAAATTCGCTTCAAGTTTATACAAGCACCAAAAGCATCTCGATCCGAAATATTTTGCTTTTTTGGATAATGAATGAACGAGAAACAAGATTGAATACCGTTCGAATAATTCAAAAAAAGCCCCTTAGGCACTGACACCGTTCGGGACACTTTTCCGTATGAATACTCGAATATATTACGAATACTTTCCCGAAACGCAATATTTTCCGTTTCAAACACGGATTACCCCCTTTGAATCAAAATTTCACCCAATAAACCCACCCCCCATGAAATGAATCATCCTCGCCGGCGGATCCGGCACCCGGCTCCACCCGATCACCCTCGCGATGTCCAAGCAGATGATGCCCGTCTACGACAAGCCGATGATCTATTATCCGCTGTCGGTCCTGATGCTCGCGGGAATATCCGAGATTGCCATCGTTTCCACCCCGCACGACCTGCCGAACTTCGAGAAGCTCCTGGGCGACGGCTCCCGGATCGGGTGCCGGTTCGAGTATATCGTTCAGCCGAGTCCGGACGGGCTCGCGCAGGCGTTCGTGCTCGCGGAGGACTTCATCGGGAGCGATTCCGTGGCCCTGGTGCTCGGCGACAACATATTTTTCTCGTCCGGATTCGAGGAAATCCTGATCAAATCCCGGGATCCCGAGGGGGGAACGGTATTCGCCTACCACGTGTCCGATCCGGAGCGGTACGGGGTCGTCGAGTTCGATGCCGACGGCAAAGCCGTATCCATCGAGGAAAAACCCGAGGTCCCGAAATCGAGCTATGCCATCCCGGGACTGTATTTCTACGATAACTCGGTCGTGCGGATCGCCAAGGGCCTCCGCCCGTCCGCCCGCGGCGAGTACGAAATCACCGACATCAACAAAACCTACCTCGCCCAAGGAAAACTGCGCGTGTCGGTGCTCCCGAGGGGAACCGCGTGGTTCGACACCGGGACGTTCTCGTCGCTCGCCCAAGCATCGGGATTCGTCGAGGCTTACCAGGAACGGACGGGACTCAAGATCGGGTGCATCGAGGAAATCGCGTACCAGAAGGGATTCATCGACCGGAAGCAATTGGAAGAAATCGCGAAGGGCCTGATGAAAAGCGGGTATGGAGGGTATTTGATGGGGGTGTAGGGAGACCCCTTTGACAGCGACGGGGGTGAAGGGGTGGTAAGGAAAATGAGATCCGTACGGGTTCCCTTATATGATGAGCCATTTCCATACGGGCAAAACCCGTAGGTCTTTCCCGGCAACAGATAGATCTTCCTCTTTGTCATCATACGTGAGTATGACGCCCGAGTTGAGGCCATGTGTCTCCATGGCTTCCAGAAGACCTTCTATTTCTCTCTTTTTCGTTTCGACATCGATCAGTCAATAACACACCTGAATCGCTTCTCGCATGCTTCAAGCTTCTCGTATGAGAAAATCGCATTCTTTCTTCTCCCGGTGATAAAATATTTCTTTTCCACGTCGTTTGAGCTCGAGAAATACGAGATTTTCCAGTCTTTGACCATGGTTCGGAGAAAAGCTAAATCCGAGTTTTAAAAATCAGAGATCGGATATGTATGATTTTTTGAGCGACAGTTCTTGGTTTTTGAGAGAATAATCGAATTTTTGTACAAAAAAAACAAAATTGGCATCTTCCAGATAGGATACGTAGTCAGATATGGTTTCCCGGCTTACGGCAAAATCCCGTTTAACAATCTTGAAATACGCATTCACTGAAAATTCCTTCGCATAATAGGTGAGAAGGTGTTTTATGAGATTCTTTACCAGACGGTAGTTTTTGATACGGTATCGTTCGATCAAGTCTTTGTATATCGTCAGATCCACGTATGAATTCAGGGTTTCTATCTTGAGTTCTTCCCGTACGAGCTCGGGAAAACCTCCCCACTCCAAATATTCGCGAAAATGTTCCTTGAGTTTTACGAGCCTATTTGAAAAGAATATATTTTGATCGTAGGCAAATGAGGATAATTTCAAGAATTCCGGAAAGCTCAACGGATTGATTTAAAACGGGTGCGTTCTCCCCCGAAGCTCGGTGGCAAGCTCCTTGCTGAGGAGTTTCGCGCTGGATCCCGTGAT
>CAIVSN010000144.1 GCA_903908595.1 uncultured bacterium | reverse complement strand
GGTTTCCCGGTTTTTCCAGCCACATCTTCGGACATCTTTTATTTTTTTCTTCGGTCACTTATTCCCGATAAGCTCCCGAAAGAAGAAAAATAAAACTTGTTCCGAATCTATGACCGTAAAATACCGAAAACCAATTCCCGTTGGGTATACGTTGAACGAGGAGCGGAGAAAATGGCGAGGAGTTTGCGTTTTGCCGAGAACTCCGAGTATGAAAAAGCCCGCTCGTTTGAGAGCGGGCCGTGACCGTCGGAATCCTTTTGGGAAACCGGCGGCCGGGAGCGGGTGGCTAAACCTCGGTGGAGGCTTTTCCGTTTCAAGGCATTCCCGATTGGGAAAGATATAATCATTCCCAATCGGTTTTCGCGGTGCGCTTTACGCGGACGCGGGTACCGTTTGATTGCTGCGGACCAACTTGCGAAGGATGCCGATCGGGCTCGCTTCGAGGATGATCTTGTGCGTTGCCGGAAGGAACTTGCGGGCCTGCCGCAGGAGCTTGCGACATTTCGAAGGCATGCGATTGGCCTGTTCGATAGCTGCCTGGGCATTGGTTGCCCGGATCAGCTCGTCGCGTGCTTCCCGTTTCTCGCGCAGGGCGATTTCCTTCTTGCTTTCCTTTCGGATGCTTCGCGCCAGTTCGTCCGATTTCTGCTTGGCGGTGGTTGCGATCCGGGAAGTCTTGAGCTGCGATTCGCAGTCCAAGACGCCGAATAACGACGATACCGTGTCTTGAAAATCAGCCTTGCCTACCACCAAATTCATCTTTGCCATTTGTCACTCCTCGTATCCTTTCCCGCTTGACCAGTCAGGAAACCTGTCGCCAATCCGTCGGGATGGCTATCCGCATTTCTGCAGGTACCGGTAATAGTATTTGAAATTATTATTTGTCAAAAGTTATTAAACATAAACATTTTGCACTGTCAATTGCAGTTCTTTGCCTATAGGTTGGAACTCTGGTATTTTGATAGGGATGACTGATACACGCATATCGCTCCAGAACCAATCCCCGGGCCAATTCAGAGAATCCGAAGGCACGCTGAGGTTTTTTGACAGCGTCCTGAAAAAGGTGGAAGACGCGAAAATCCATTCCCGGACGATGCTGGAGACGAAAGAGCTCAAAATGATGATCATGGAGATGCGGATGAAAATGGATCGGAACGAGATCATTCTCGGTACCAAGGACGAACAGCAGGCGTTTCTCGCGAAAATCGAATCGTTCCTGACGAACCCCGGAGTGTTCGATCCCGTCAAGATCAAGGAAAACCTGCAGACCATTATCGAGGAAGAATTCACCAGGGGGATTTCCCGGGCCCGGATCCTGTCGCTGGGACTGGACTACAAGAAGGCGAGCGACGGGTACAGCTGTCCGGCAATCGGGGAAAATACCATCATCGTGCCTATGGATCTCCACCTGGCCTTCCTTCCGACGGACACGGTGGAACACGTGTGTTCCCGGCTCGAATGACAGTATGCCAGCCGTTCTTTCAATGCCGTGATTTTGCTCGCGAAAGACAAAACCTTTACCGGCATCATCCCGATCGCGTCCTTGCGGAGGGCGAGGGATACCGACAAGAATACGACCCTCGGCGATTTGGAAAGCGAAATAATCGACCGTTACGGTTTTTTGAAAACCCCGAACGAATCCATAGAAAGGAGTATGAACGAACTCGGGGTCAATATTTTCCCCATCATTTCCGACGAGGAAAAGCGGCTGTTGCTCGGCATCCAGACCCGGGAGAACGTGACCGTATCGGTAACCCGGTACTATACCACCCAGCTCGCGACCCAGGTCGGAGGGGATATCCTGAAAAGCGAAGTCGAAGGCAAGAAAACCGGAGAAACAACGATAGCGTAGCGTTAGGCGAGCCGGATCGGAACCACCGACGTCATGCCAAGAAGCCGGAGAAACAACGATGACATTGCGACCCCCGAAACGATGAAATCCCAAGCCCCCCGGAAACCTCCTGGAAACGATGAAATCCGACGCCAATTTCGAGCACCGTAGCGAAGCGTACTGGCAAGTACGCAGAGCGAGGAGCGGAGAAAATGGCAAGGAGTTCGCGTTTCCAAGAGGTTTCCCCACAACAAAAAGTCCATATGTGCAAAGGCTTACTGTGTTTTAACACGCCCACATATGGACTCTTTTTGGTACTTGACGATCGCCGCTTATCGTCAATGTGTATCAGCTGTATTTCCCCTGTTTTTACAAGACTAGGGTTCTTGTTTCATGTTCGAGGTATCTCGAGAACAATGACGTTTTTATTTTTAAAAAGAAGATCTTTTTTATATTTGTTTGGTGCGGTAGGTGATTTCGGCCACCGTGTATAACAGCTGACAAAAGTATTTAAACACAAAACAAATTGACTGTCAAATAATAGAATGCGAATATTTTCCGGGGGTCTGGGAGCATGGGGAAATGGGATCGGAAAAAGCCGATCCCATCGCCGCCCGTGCTGTTTCGATCGGTGTTTTTCCAGAGCCGGGATCCATCCAACCGGCCAAGCTCGCCGAAGCAGGCGGATTAACGAGAATCCGGCATTATCCCGCCACTCCCATGCTTTTTTTCGCGTCTTCCCATCTCCGGAAAATTTCTGGGGAATCAAGCTTTTTGAAGAGGGCTTCGCGTTGGTCGTTCCACTGGCCCTGGTCCAGGTCCACGAAATATACGCGCTCCCCGTCGTACATGATGTTGGGGGATTTCAGGGAGTCCTTTATGGTCGAGGGATTCCGGATATCGATATGGTCCACGTCGGAAAGCCGGCCCAAATCCATTTTCGTATCGATCGTGTCCGCGGGAAACCCGGATTCCTCGGCAACGCTGCGAATGAAAATCCGGAGGAGGACGTAGAGCCGGTGGGCCTTTTCCAGCCGGACGAGAAATTCCGGATCCAAGCGCTCTTCTTTGGTCATGTTCTGAAGGTTCTTTCACCGTATCCGGCGTTGGATCGTAATCACCGTCTGGCGTACGTCGTCGGTTTCCGGTAAACCCGGGGCAAAGGACTTCTTTCTCGAAGCTTCCCCGAGGACGAAGGCGGATTGCGGGATGATTTCCCCTAGGAATTTCCTCATGATCCGGTATTTCCGCTGGAAGTAGCGGAGGTGGTTTCCGTCCATTTTCGAGTAGGCTTCGGGGGTTCCCGATTCGGATTTCGCCGGGATGCCTTCCTTGTAGACGTACCCGGAAAACCGAGAGTTCCCCTCTCCGAAAACGAACACGGCATTGTCTTTGCCATTGTCGAACTTCGTATCGTCCCAGGAGGCATGGGTCAGGACGCTTTTTCCCCGGCCGCCCAGTCCCTGTTCGTCCCGGAGCGCTTTGGAAAGGCGCTTCATTTCCAGCCGGTCGGATTCGGCGATCTCTTCCGTCCTCTTCCAACCGCTTTCCGTGCGCACCGAGCCGTTCATGATCTTGAAAAACAAACCGCGATACTTTTCAATCAGGGGGGCGGTTCGGGCATCGTACTCCGCGCCCCCGGATTTCCGGTATACGGCGGTTCCGTCGGGCAGTCGATCCTGATATCGGTTTTTCATCGCCCCAGTATACCACGTCGTGCCGATTTCGCCAAAAAATCGCCATTCGTCGGTTGGCGATTTCGATTCGGAAGGTTCCGGCCGGCTATCTTTTTTTGGAGGAAGCGGAGGAAATTCGCACTCCGGGAGACGCGGAAAAGCTCCCGGGCGCATGGATGGCATTTTCCACCCTCGTCCTGACGCCCTCTTTGAACGGCTCCATTCCCCGGCGTTTTTTTGCTAATTCGGCTTCCACTTCCCGTGGGGAATACCCGAATTTCCATTGGATGTTGTTCATTATTTCAAAATATTTTTTTGGATAGGATTCGGATTAAAGGCAAAAAATTATAAAAGGCAAATTTATTTTTAAAATCGTGAAAACCGTCGGGATTCCGGGGAAAATCCGTATGCCATCGACCGCATCCGCACAGGTGCCGGAGGGGAAAACCGAATTTGCTTAGGCATACGTTCGGGCGAGCTCGATTCTAGCGGTCTTTCAAATAAAATCCCAACCCCACGAGCACGCAGAGGAGGATATTGATGCCCCATTCTTTCGCGCTGTTTTTTTCGCCCAGGAACAACCGGCCAAAAATCAGGGTCGTGATGTTGCCGATCATTCCGAGCAGCGTGGTGACTACCGGCCCGAGGCTTCCCACGAGGAAGAAGTAGATGAAACGGACCGAATTGAAAATGACTCCGTCTACCGTCCGATACACGTAGAATTGCCGGGTGCCGAGCCAGGCCTCACCCATTTTTTTCTGGAATAGCAGCACCATGACGGCGGTAATGGTGGCAGCGAAGGAGCTGATGACGAAATAGCCCACGTATCCTATTTTCGCCACCATCCAGACGATGGCGAGGGATTGGATGCCGCCGATCAAGTAGGTCGTAACGATGGGTTTCCAATTCTTTGGGGGGCAGAATCCGCCGCCTTCGAAGAATTGCGTTCCGAAGAGGATGGCCCCGCAGAGGATGGCGATTCCCAAGGTATAGACCGAAGTTTTGCCGTACAGGAAAAATCCCGCGACAATCGTGAGAATCGTGGCGATGTTTCCGAAAATCTGGAGCGTGGAGAGTTTTTCGTTACGGTTGAGTTCCATGATCCGGTTCCCGTTGTGGAACATGCTGAAGGCGAGGATCAGGAAGACGGGAACCACGTACCATTCGATATCCGGGCCCCAATTGACGTTGCCGAACAGGAGGATTCCAATGGCCATCATCGTGCCGATCCAGTTCCCGAAGAGCACGAACGAGCTCCGCCCGTACGGCCAGATGGCAATGGCTTTGCGGTAGAATATCGTGGACGTGCTTCCCATGAGCGCGGAGAGTACCCCGAACCCCACGCCGCCGCTGAAAAATGCCGAAAGGAAGCCCATGTTATGCGTTCGGTTGTTTGCCTTGCAAGGATTCTGCCATCGCCTCCTCAAGGACGTGGGCTACCATGAAGAGTTTTTCTTCCTGCAAATGCCCGGCGAGCATGTGGAGCCCTACCGGAAGCTCGACCGCATCCCCAGATCCGTCTTCGGGCTTGGCAAAGCCGATCGGAAGGGAAAGCCCGGGAATCCCGGCGAGGCTTGGAGGCACGGTATAGATGTCCGCGAGGTACATCTTGAGGGGATCTTCGACCTTTTCCCCGATCTTCCAGGCAACCGTCGGAACGACCGGCCCGACGATGACGTCGACCTGCTCGAACGCTTGCAGGAAGTCGTCGCGGATGAGTTCCCGGACGAGGGAAGCCTTCTTGTAGTAGGCGTCGTAGAATCCGCTCGAAAGCACGAACGATCCCAGCATGATGCGCCGGGTGGGTTCTGGGCCGAAGCCTTCGGCCCGGTTTTTCGCGATGTCCGCGCCGTCCCCGGAGATGTGCCCGAACCGCACGCCGTCGTAGCGGGCGAGGTTGGTGCTCGCTTCCGCGGCCATGATGACGTAGTAGACCGCGATCCCGTATTCGGAGTTCGGGAGGGTTATGTCGACGATTTCCGCTCCGAGTTCCTCCATTTTGGCAATGGCGTTCCGGACCTGCTCCCGGACTCCGGCATCGAGGCCATCCCGGAAGTATTCTTTCGGGACTCCCACACGGACGCCTTTGAGGTCCTTGCGGTCCCAAATGCCCGGGTCGATGGCGGTCGGCGCGTCGAGGGAGGTGGAGTCCATCGGATCGTTTCCCGCCATTGCCTCATATATGGTCGCCGCGTCGCGGACGGTCCGGGTGAACGTGCCGGGGCAGTCGAGGGAGCTGGCCATGGCAATGACGCCGAACCGGCTGTTGCGCCCGTAGGTCGGCTTGAATCCGACGACGCCGGAGAGGCTCGCGGGAGTCCGGATGGAACCCCCGGTGTCCGTCCCAAGGCTGGCCGGGACCAAGCCCGCGGCCACGGCCACGACCGATCCCGAGCTCGAACCTCCGGGTACCCGGTCGAACGCCCAGGGATTGCGGGCGGGGCCGTACGCGCAGTTTTCCCCGCTCGATCCCATGGCGAATTCGTCCATGTTGCAAGTCCCGAGGCTGACGGCTCCGGATTCCTTGAGCCGGTTCACGACGGTGCAGGTATATGGCGGCTTGAAATTTTCGAGGATTTTGGAGCCGGCGCTGGTACGGACCCCGGCCTGGGAAAACACTTCCTTGATACCGAGGGGAATGCCGGCGAGGGAACCTTTCCCGGTGAAAGCGGCGGGAGCGTCCGCGATCGTCGCGAACGCGTTTAGCTTCGGATTGAGCGCTTCCGCGCGTTTTTTGAAATGGGAGAACACGTCCGCGGCGGTGGTTTTGCCGGCGGCGATCAGTTCTTGGATTTGGAGAATGGAGAGCTCGTGAAAGTCCATGGGGGGAGTGGTTACGGTTGAAAACGGGAGTATACGCGATTATCGGCCGGCTTCAACTGGATTTTTCGGGATTTTCGTGCTAACCCGAGATGAATTCCACATAGTTTTGATTCGAGACGATTTCGTAGGTCGCCAGGGGGTAGAGGTCCGAGAATTTTTTCGGTACCTTGATTTTTTGCGGCCGGTATCTGATTTCGAACGCGCGGATATCCGTGCCGGTCAGTTCTATCAGGTCGATTTCTTCCTGTTGCGCCCCCCGCCAAAAATGCGGATAGGCCAAACTCTCCGAGTATTGCCGGTGTTTCATGCGTTCGACGATGCAAAAATTTTCAAAAAGCGCGCCGACGTCGGATCGGATCCGGAGCGGGTTGAACGATCGGATGAGGGCGTTTCGGATCCCCAAATCGTAAAAATATATTTTTTTCATTTTCGAAATCTCCTTTCGCTTGTTCGTGAAATACGGGGAAAGGCGGAAGATTACGAAACTTTTTTCCAGGAGGTCGACGTACCGTTCGACCGTTTGGGCGCTCATTCACAGCTGCGTCGCGAGTTCGTGGTAGGAAACCTCGCTGCCGATCTGGAGCGCGAGCAATTCCAAGAGCTTGTGAATGACGGCGGAATTGCGCACTTCCTGGAATTCGAGAATGTCCCGATAGAGTCAGCTTTCGGACAATTCCATCAGCCGGGTGATTTTGTCCGCGATATCCGGCAGTTCGAGGACTTCGGGATACATGCCGTACAACAGCTCCGGTTCGAGCTCCTTTTCCGTGTCGCGAATCCCGTATTTTTCGGCGTATTCCCCAACGGATATCGGAAAGAGGGTAAATACGAATTTCCTTCCCGTCAGGGGCTCGTCGGTGCGGTCGAGGAGGTGGACGCTGGACGACCCCGTTACGAACAGCTGTTTGGTTTTCCCGTACCGGTCGGCGAGGAGTTTGAGCGTGTTCCCGATATTCGGAATCTTTTGTCATTCGTCGATGACGACATACGTTGCCGAGCCGATACTGCGATCGGCTTTGGCAAAACTTTCGCTCGACAGCAGGGCCCGGTCGTCGGAGTCGTCGCCCGTCAAAAAAATTTTGTCGGAATCCGGGATTTCTTGCAAGAGCGTTTTCACGAGCGTGGTTTTGCCTACTTGGCGCGGACCGAGAATCATGATGATCTTTCCGAGATGGTATTTGGAGGTGATTTTTTGAGAGAGGGATCGGGGAAACATGGTTTGGTGGGGAGATGTTGCTTATTATTAAGTATATGAAATATGAATCGTATTTCAAATTTCATATAGTTAATATGAATCGTATGAAACATGAACGGGTTATCGGAAGGTATTTTTCCAGTCCTAACGGCTCATTCAAAAATATTTTTCTATTCTCCATGAACAAAATTTCCTTTTCGGAAATAATACGGTAAAATTTCCGCGAAATGTCTTTTGACGCCCAAATATGAAAGTATCATTTTCCGAACGCCGAACGCCGAACGCCGAACGCCGAACGCCGAACGCCGGAGTAGCGATCTGTCCCGGATCCGCCGTCTTTCACGCGTCCCCGAACTCCCCCGCCAGTGGCCCTCCCGCTCCCGGCTGGGGTTTTTTCGTTTCGCCGAACGCCCCGCCCTCCGGTTCCCCAAGTACTTTCCTTACCAAAAATCCCATGAAACCCACAAAGAATGCCAACGCATCCGTCCCCGCAACCGTTCGCGCTTCCCATGCCACTGGGATTGCCCACGGTTCGAAACCCGAGAAAAAATCCTTCCATGGCTTCACCCTCGTTGAGCTCGTCGTAGTCATCACCATACTTGCCATCCTCGGCACCATCGGCTTCCTCTCCATCGGCGGATACTCCTCCAAAGCCCGCGATTCCGCCCGCGTCGGCGACGTCGCCCAGATCTCCAAGTCCCTCGACCTCTCGGTCGTCACCGCCGGTACCTACCCGGTACCGGACAATTCCTTCGCCGTCACCTATTCCGGCGGGACCGTCTGGAACCAAGGAACCGTCGGATCCCTCGTCATGCAGTACTTCAAGGGTACCGTGAACGGCGGCGGTATCAACGACAAGCCCACCGACCCCCTCAAAAACTCCGAATACGCCTACTCCTCCCTCGCTTTCGGCACCGCCTACCAGATCAAGGCCGACTACGAGAACGACGTCCCCAATCCCACGGCGTACCGGGACGGCGGGCAAGCCGGCAACCCGCTCGTCCCGACCGCTTCCGACCAAGCCGGCAATCCCTTGCTTCCGACCGCCTCCGCCGAAGCCGGCAACCCCACTATCGCCTATGTCCGTGGCAACTACGGCTGACTCACCGCCAAGACCGTCACCGGTTCCTTCACCTACGTCCTCGCGATACCCAGCATTATCACCAACAGCGGGACCGGGGCGTGAAACCTCCTCCGGATCGAGCAGAACGCCCTCTCCGGCACCCTCCTCTTCAACGGCAAGCCGCTCCAGAACGCTTCTTCCTACAATCCCAACGCCCGCGCGAACAGCGGAGTCGTCTTCTCCGGCACCGGCGGGCTTCCGGCAAGCGACGCGGACGGCCGGATCACCGCCATGGTGACGGCCCTCAAGTCCGCCTACTCCGGCTCTGACGTAATCTCCAATACGAACGTAGCGTCCCTCCTCTCCGCCACCGGCACCGGCGCCGTCCAAAGCTTCGGCACCGCCATCGTGTCCAATCAGCTCGGCGGGAAAGCGACGACGAGCGGGGGAAGCGGAACCCCGACCCCGATGGCTCCAGCATACGCTTCCGCCACTACCTACGCGCCATCCCAGCAGTTCTCCTACGGCGGAACCAACGTCACGGTAACCGCCGCCGGCATCGGCACGAGCGGCACGAAGTCCGATCCGTCCTGCGATACCAACGATATCGCCGTATGGCAACAGGGCACCGACAACGTCCAGATCTGGGCCGCCTGCAACGTGGGCGCCACGACCTCGGCCGGGTACGATGCCGTTCCCGCGCAGTCGCCGAACCCGACCGCGACCGCGTCAGCCCTGCCGATCAACCGGGTTGCGGCCGTCCAGGGCAACTACTACCAGTGGGGGCGCAACGACATCGTCACTTCCGGGACTTGGACGGCCAGCCAGTACGGCGGGACGCTCACGTCGCCCGCGAATACCACGTGAACCCCGAACTTCTACCAGGGGGAAGCCTTTTATGGCGACTGGAAATGGGCCGGGGCCACAAACCCGTCCGGCGGATGGAACGCCGGCAACGGCGGCGACGCCCAGTGACCTTGCCCGTCCGGATACCATATCCCGACCGGCGGAACGTCGGATACCTCCACCCAATGGGGAACGCTCTACGCCATCGTCAATTCGAACGCCGCTTTCGGCTCCTGCAACCAGGCGAACGCGTACGACCGGACCCGGTGCGCGCTCAAGCTCCCCCTTGCCGGGTACCGGCATTGGATTAATGGGTACTACTACAATCAGGGGTCGGGCGGCTACTACTGGTCGTCGTCTCCGTATTCCCCGAACTCCTACATCGCAGACTTCTCCTCCGGCGGCGGCAATATCGCGTATTCAAATACTCGTGGGAACGGGTTCTCGCTCCGTTGCCTCAAGAATTAGGGTATTCGACGCTTTCGTCACTTCTGTCTCTTCATCGTAAGAACCTCACCAAAACGCGAACTCCTCATCAATTTTTGCGCTCCTCGCTCTCCGTACCAATGAACGCCTCGCTACGGTGCTCAAAATCGACTTCGGATTTCATCGTTTCGAGAGGGTTTACCAAGAGACGGCCGGCGAGAGGGGGAGCCGGCCGGCGCATTTTCCTCCGAAACTGCCCCCATTTTTTGACACGCGTTTTGATCGACGGGCTTCCATTCTCGCATCCGTCTCCCAAACCACCCATTTTTTGACACCCCATCTCATGAATGGTATCATCGAGCCATGCCAAACATTGGAACCGCGAATATCGCCGGCGAAGGCGACCATCGGAGAATCGGGGATTCGGACGAGTTGAGAGCCGCGGAAGCCGCGGAAATCTTCTGCGCCAACCGCGAGCGGATCGAAAGAATCCTGAACCGCGAGCGGGTGGATATCGAAAATACCGAACGGTTGAATTACGTGATTTTCCAGTCCATCCTCAAAAATATCCTCAAGGGCTTGCCCGGTTACCGTCACAATATTCCTTCCTCCCCGATGTACGGCCTGCTCCGGGACCTCGGAGAATTGGACCGGTATGCGGATTCTGGTTCCGAATATTCCGCAAAGCTCGCATTGGATTACCGTTTCCCGAGCGGGAAAAATCTTCTTGAAACCCTGCTCGAAAGCGGGTATTACGATATCGACGACGCTTGCGAGACGTACGCGGAGCAGATTCGAACCCTGATGATCCAGTCTGGCGTCGCGACTCCCCCGGCAACGGCTTCGGCGGGCATGCGGCTCATGGGGTTGTCCAGATCCTTCGTGTCCTATGACGGGGGGCCGCACGGGAGCTTCCAAGACGACGTTTCGGAATTCGCGAGGCATATCGCGGAATCCAGGGGAGTGAACGTGCGTTTGCCCTGAGGGGAAACGATGTTCCAGCTCTTGCTGGCCCATGCGGCGAACCCGAGGAACGCGGACGCGGCTAACCGTTGCCTGGATATTCTCGTGCACGAAATCGCGCCGACCGAAAACGGGGGAACGTGCGTCGATACGGATCTGCCCGATCCCAATGGGCTTTCCCCGGAGCGGATTATCGAGCAAAAGTTCGCAATCCTCCGGAAGCACCCGGCGAATTTTCCGATTGAAACTCTGGAACGGTATCGGAAATCGGCGTACGGTTGGCTCGATTACGCCCGGAAAGTACGCGAATATGTCATAGAATCCCACCGGAGCTAAGCGGGAACGCGTGGGCCTAGAGACTTAGAACTGGACAAGATAGTCCAAGCCAATGAAAAAGGCCCCGTTTTGCAACGGGAGCCTTCAGTATTTAGAAATTACCTAAACAGTGTGATCACTGTGATTGTGACACTATGTCCTAGCATGTTTGTATTTTTATTGGCCTAAAACGAATGTGACAATCACAGTAATCCTAAATACGGGTTCTTTCTCAGGTACAACACTCGGTTCCTCATGTAGAAGTAGCACCATAGGTACAGTTCTACCGCACTTGGTTCGAGTTTGCCGATTTCGGGCTGACGTTTCGGGTGATTTCTCCCCAAAACCTCTTTGATATGTATCAGGGCTTCCGGTTTGGAAAACCCCAGGTCCGTATCGTTTGCCGTAGCAGCGGGAATAGCCGTCGAAAGATTTTGGTTTTTTAGCATAGTCGCCTCCTTTTTCGTTGGAAAATGCCGGGTTTGATAGTACGGAAGGTTTGGGGGAAGTCAAATATTCGAGCGTTGTTGTCATTCCCCTTCCCAACCCTCATTTTTTCCATATAGTTTCCCCACTTACCATTTCCGACCGCTTATGAAATTCATCTCCTGGAACGTCAACGGCATCCGCGCCTGCGCCAAAAAGGGCTTCCTCGACTATCTCCGGATAGAAAACCCCGACGTCGTCGGCCTCCAGGAAGTCAAGGCCAAAGAAGACCAGAACCCGATCCTCGCCGAGTTGAACGACCTCGGATACGAGGTCTATTGGCACGGCGCGGATCGTCCGGGATACTCGGGCACAGCGGTTTTCACCAAGAAAATCCCGCTGAGCGTCGAGCTCGGGCTGGACGGCGCCATCGATACGGACAACGAGGGGCGGGTGCTGACGCTCGAGTTCCCGGATTTCTATTTCACGACCGTGTACACGCCGAACGCGAAGCCGGATCTCGCGAGATTGCCGTACCGGCAGCGGTGGGACCGTACCTTTCACGAGCATATGAAAATGCTCGAAGCGAAGAAGCCGGTGATTTTCTGCGGGGATCTCAACGTGGCCCACCAGGACATCGATCTCAAGAATCCGAAGGCGAACCGCGGAAACGCGGGGTTCACCGACGAGGAACGGGCGGGATTCCAGGCGTTCGTCGACCACGGGTTCGTCGACACGTTCCGGCATTTTTATCCGGATACGCCCGAGGCATACACCTGGTGGTCGAATTTCGGTGGGGCACGATCCCGGAACGTGGGTTGGAGAATCGATTACCACATGGTTTCGGGAGTTCTCGTTCCTTCGCTTCGCAACGCGTTCATCCGTCAGGAAATCCTGGGTTCCGACCATTGCCCGGTCGGGGTGGAAATCGGGTAGGGCCTATTCCATGCGAATTTGTCTCTCTTTTGTCTTTTTCAAAATATGGATATGCCGTATTCTCGGATTTTATCGCATAAGCGCCAATCCATGTCATCGATTTCACCGCTACCGCCGAACTTTGCCCATTCCGAGGTCGTGCCGTACAAAAACAACAAGAAAGAGACCAGAATGGAAAAGTACCTTAAGAAATTGCTCGAAATCTTGTGACCGGAATTCCGTCATCCGCACGCCCCGTTTCTGAAAAGTACCTTCCATGCTTCAAGGATCGACGATATCGTCCGGTTGCACGATTTTCTCGCAGGCGGAAGATTCGCGCCAGAAGCTCCATTGCAAAGGCCGCACTGTCCTATCTGTGTCCCAAATTCCGTATCGGCCTGCAGGTTCGAGTACAAAAAGGGAATGGTGGACTACATCGCCAATTTTGGACATGAGTTCGAGGGTCCCCCATGCTCCTATGCCCCTTCCATTCTCGAGGCCGTAGCCAATTACTGCGAACGGGTATTGGAGAATGATCCAAGTAGGAATTAAAGCCCAAACCGGCCCGATTTTATCCGTTCGCATTCTCCGGAATCAGGAGAATGCGAACGGATTGACATGGGAATTTGTCCAAAACGAAGGTACGGTTGGATTTTTTTTGGATTTCCGGATATTTTCTGCTATCATATCCCCGATGAAGAACGTTCTCGTATCGCTGTTGCTCTCATTGCTCACGGTCCATTTCTCGGCCGCATGGGCTTTTGGCGTAGGCCAGGTCAATGCGGCGGCTCCGGAACCGTTCGTAGACCGGTGTTTGGCGAACGTCCGTTGCGAGACCGACGCGGAAACGAAACTGACCACGTGTTCCCGGCAGCCGCTCGCGGTCAACGCTCCCGTCGCGGACGCGGGCGGAAAAACCGCGGGAGGCTACCATGGGCTCGGGACGGCTTTTGCCGCACAAGCTTTTTTCCTGTCGGCCAAGGCGACGGAGGTTCCGCTTTCCGCGTACCGATTCGACGAATACCATTTCTGATTGCATTACGTCGGGAGCATAAAAATTCAGGTCTAGGATAGGGAAATCCCCACGTTTTTTCTATTTCCTACCACTATTTTATGAACCGATTTTTTTTATGAATTTTGGCGTTGACGCTGACTTCCCAAAGCGTATTCGGTTTGGTTGCGGCACCGGCGCCCGACGGGGCGGTATCCCGGGAGCTCGCCGACAGGATGACCGCGTCCCCCATGCCGCCGGATTCTTACCGGAGCAACATCGTGCGGGTCCCGATTCCAGTGGAGAAAATCAAGGAATTGCCAGTACGGAACGATGCCGCCAGACTCCCGATTCCCGCGGAGAAGGCCGTGGAACTTCCCATTCAGGGGGACATCGTCCAAGTCCCCATTCCAGCGGAAAAAGTCATGGAATTCTCCATATTTTCCCGCAAGGATTGCACGCACTGCATCGCGCTCGAAAAATTCCTTTCCTCCGCCTACGGTACCGGCTCCGTTCGTCCGAAGTACTATGACCTCGAAGACGCGACCAACCGTGCGCTCTTCGACAAGTTCACCACCGAGAAGGGCATCAGCAAGGCTACCCCGATTCTCCTCGTCGGAAATTCCGTCATAGAGGGATTCCAGGATGCCGACACGACTGGCCGGATGATCGCGGAAGCCGTCGCGAAAATGAACAAGAGCTCGTACTTCGAGGACGTCCTTACGAACGTCGTAACGACCAAGGGCGGCGCGACCTGCGAGGACGGCGAAAATTGCCTGATCCCCAAGTCCGCCAAAGCCGAAACGGCCGCCGCCGGCGGGGTATACGTCAAGATCCCGTGGATGGGCACGATCAACCTCAAGGACTATTCCCTGCTGTTCCTCGCGATGCTGCTCGGGTTCGTGGACGGCTTCAACCCGTGCGCGATGTGGGTGCTCGTGGTATTCCTCACGATTCTCGCGCAGACGGGTTCGCGGAAGAAAATGCTCCAGATCGCGGGAATTTTCATCCTGGCGGAAGCGATCATGTACTACGCGATCCTCAACGTGTGGTACAAGACCTGGGATTTCGTCCAGCTCGACCGGATCGTGACGCCGATCATCGGGGTGGTTTCCATCGGGGCGGGGATATTTTTCCTCTATGAATTCTTCACGAACAAGGACGGGGAGTGCAAGGTCACCAGCATGAGCCAGAAAAAGAAATTGACCGAAAAGATCCGGAACATCGTCAATGCGCCCATGTCGTTCGGGATTTTCCTCGCGACCATCGGGGTGGCGTTCTCGGTGAACGTCATCGAATTCGCGTGTTCCGTGGGAATCCCCCAGGCGTTCACCAAACTGCTCGAAATGAGTTCCGTCGGATTCGCGGGGAAGCAATTCTACATCAGCATATACACGCTGTTCTACATGGTGGACGACTTCGTGGTGTTCGGGATTGCGCTGTACGCGTTCCAATACCTGGGACTCACGACCAAATACACGAGGTATTGCCTGATTATCGGAGGAAGCATCATGCTGGTGCTTGGGTATTTTTTCCTGTTTAATCCGGCGGCGTTGAAGATGCTGGTAGCGTAGGATATCTGCGAGAAAAGAATTCGCGAGTGCGCGATTTTGCCGTTGGACCTGGATTTTCCTTGCGTTTTTTTGATTTTCGATTGAATTTCCTCCCTTCGTGGATTATACTGTCGATTGGCTGGAATACCGTATTTTCAATCAATTCACGTATGTGTACAAGGCAATATCCCTTCCGGAGGAAAATCAAATGATTCACTCTCGTAGAACTTATCGTAGTAATCACTATTCTTGCGATACTTGGATCCATCGGGTTTCTCGCTATCGGCGGGTATTCGTCCAAAGCCCGGGATTCGGCGAGGATCGGGGACATTGCACAGGTATCCAAATCTTTGGATCTTGCCATCGTCACTTCCGGATCATACCCGCTTCCCGATAATTCGTTTGCCGTGACATATTCCGGGGGAACCGTCTGGAATCAGGGAACTATCGGACCGCTCGTCATGCAGTATTTCAAAGCTACCATTCCGGGAGGGGGATTGGGAACAAAACCCGTCGATCCATTGAAGCATTCCGAATATACGTATTCCACTCTCGCGGAAGGGAAGGCCTACCAGATCAAGGCGGAATGTGAAGGGGATATGAACCAAGCGGCTATGAATGGAAACTTGCTCGTTGAATCCGCATTCGCCGCAGAGGGAGATCCGGCGACGGCCTACATCCGTGGGAATTTCGGGGGACTTACCGCGAAAACGACCACGGGGAGCAGCGTCTATGTTCTCGCGATCCCGAGCATCGTTACGAACAGCGGGACCACCAATGGGGCTCCCGTGCCCGTGGCTTCGCTTTCCGGTACCCTCCTTTTCAATGGGAAGGCGCTTCGAAACGCGAGTGGGTTCAACCCTGCCCAAGTGGTGTTCTCTTGAGCCAAGCTTCCGAGTACGGACTCGGAGATTTCCTCGATGATGACGATGCTTCAGAACGCGTATTCCTGAAGCGACCTCAGGTCCGACCGGAACATCGCGACGCTCGTTTCCCTGTCAAGCGGTTCCCTCGCGACCTATGGCACCAGCATGTTGGTCGGGCATCTCGGAGGAACAAGCACGGTTTCCCCATTGATCGTCCCCGTGGCAAGCGGATATATTTCCGGAAACGACACTACATGAAGGAATTGGGCGGACGGGACGTATGCTACGAGTTGCTTCTCATACAAGAATCCGTCCGCCCCGAAACTGTATACCGGAGATACCGGCGATGGCGTATATTGGATAAATCCTACTGGTACCAGCAGTTTCAAGGCTTACTGCGATATGACTTCGGATGGCGGAGGGTGGTCGCTTGCCTTCAAAATCACGAACGGGAATATGGGGGCTGCGTGTTACAACAATTCAAATGGTTGCAATTTGAGCAGTATAGTGAACAAAACGTTCGGAACGAGCGGAAGGATGAGTACTGCGGATTTGAATGCCATAAGTTCCAGAACGAATTCCGTCTTGAAATTGGTCCGATCCGACCAATCCGCTTCCGATTGGTATCACAGGACGAGCGGCAAAACATGGCCTACGGATCTCCGAATGAATTCCGGATGAAGTTGTGCGGGATCGTTCCTATGTACAGTGTATTCGACACTGAACAATGCGGAAACGAATGCCGCGGGAACCGATGTATCGTGATACTTCGACGGTACTCAATATTTGCCGACCGCCTATAGTAATTTTTGACAACGTTTTGGGTATAGTACCTACAGTACTGAGAATTGAATGCGATTTGATATTTCGGGCGCTTGATCATATGATA
This sequence comes from uncultured bacterium, assembly GCA_903908595.1. GTDB lineage: Bacteria > Patescibacteriota > Gracilibacteria > BD1-5 > UBA2023 > CAIVSN01. The sequence continues at coordinate 51,841 of CAIVSN010000144.1, read as the reverse complement.
ATCAATCCGGTATCATTTGGATAAAATAAAGATTTGGAATTCCGTTTCCATTCGGTGGCAAATACGTTTTTTCTTGAATTTTCCCCGATTTCCCCTAATATACGACCAATTTAGTCACATATTATGTTGGAACTCAAAAACCTCTCAGTTTCCGTAGGGGAAAAATCCGTGTTGCGAAGTATCGATATCCAGTTCCAGACGGGAAAAACTTATTATGTCGTCGGGAAAAACGGCGGCGGGAAATCCTCCCTCGCGATGAGCGTCATGGGGTATCCGAAATACCGGATTACGGCCGGGACCATCGAACTCGATGGCAAGGATATCTCGAATATGGACATCACCGAACGCGCCCACCTCGGGATTTTTCTCGCGCTCCAGAATATCCCGGAAATCCCGGGCATCAAGCTTGGGGAATTCCTCCGGACGATTTCCAACGAAAAGCTCAAGCGGGAACACCCGGAAACCAAACCCGTCACGCCGTTTTTGTTCCGGCGGTACATCGTGCAGAAGCTGGAGAAGCTCGGGCTTCCCGAGTCGTTCCTCGGGCGAGACCTCAATGTGGGATTCAGCGGGGGCGAGAAACGGCGCGTCGAGATGCTCCAGATGGAAATCCTGAACCCCAAGTACGTCCTCGTGGACGAAATCGACTCGGGACTCGACATCGACGCGTTCAAGTCCGTCGCGGCTTCCCTTGCCGAACTTGCGACCCCGGAACGGACGCTTATCGTCGTCACCCACAACTACCGGCTCGCGGAATTCCTCCCGCCCGACCGCGTCATCGTCATGGAAGACGGGAAAATTGCCGAAACCGGATCCGCAGAACTCCTCCGGGAAGTCGAAAAAACCGGTTTCGCCGCGCCTTCGCACGTTCATCCGATCATTTAGCCTATGCCTTCCAATCAAACGACGAACGCGCATATATTCGAGGGGCTTTCCCGCGAGATTTTCGACGGGCGGGACGATATCGCCTATGCGGCGGTTTCCGCGGCGGGCATCGACGAAGCCGTGGTCCGACAGATTTCCAAAAACGGGAACGAACCGAAATGGATGCTGGAACTGCGCCTCAGGTCATTGAAAATCTTCGAGTCGAAGCCCATGCCCGAATGGGGGCCGGACTTGAGCGGGCTCGATTTACGGGGCATCTTTTATTTTGCCAAACCCGCCGGGGCGACCGATGCCAAATCGTGGGACGACGTGCCGGAAACCATCAAGAACACCTTCGAAAAGCTCGGGATTCCTGAAGCGGAACGCCAGATGCTCGCGGGGGTCGGGGCCCAGTACGACAGTGAGGTCGTTTACCACAAGCTCAAAGAAGAATTGGTCGAACAGGGCGTGATTTTTGAGGACATGTCGGTAGCGATCCACCGTCACGAGGAGCTCCTTCGGAAGCATTTCATGAAGGCCGTGCCGGCTTCGGATCACAAATTTGCGGCATTGCACGGGGCGGTTTGGAGTGGGGGAACCTTCCTCTACGTCCCGAAGGGCGTCAAGATCGCGGAACCGCTCCAAGCGTATTTCCGGATGAACGCGAAGTCCGGCGGGCAGTTCGAGCACACGATCATCGTGCTCGAAGACGAGTCCGAGGCCCACTACATCGAGGGGTGTTCCGCGCCAAAATACGGGACGTCGAGCCTGCACGCTGGCTGTGTCGAAATATATGTCGGGTCGTCCGCCAAGATGCGGTACAGTTCCGTGGAGAATTGGTCGATCGACACGTACAACCTCAATACCAAACGGGCCATCGTCCAAGAAGGCGGATTCGTCGAATGGATCGGGGGAAATCTCGGCTCCGGGGTAACGATGCTCTATCCGTGTTCCGTGCTCGTGGGCGACGATTCCAAAGCCCGCCATATCGGGGTCGCGTTCGCGAATGCCGGGCAGGTGGCGGACACGGGCGCCAAGGTTATCCACATCGGAGAGCGGACGACCTCGGAAGTCATTTCTAAGTCGCTCTCGAAAGCGGGCGGGGTTTCGAATTACCGGGGGCTCGTGGATATCAAGCCGTGCGCGAAAGGGGCGGTCTCCCAGGTGACGTGCGACGGATTGTTGCTCGACGGACGGTCCCGGTCGGACACGACCCCCGACATCCGGGTCGGCACCCCGGACGCGCTCGTCGCACAGGAAGCCAGCGTTGGGAAAATTTCCGAGGAAACGCTCGCCTATCTCGAAAGCCGGGGTATGGACGAAACCTCCGCCAAGCAGATGATCGTCAATGGGTTCCTCGCACCGATCGTCAGCGAACTCCCGCTCGAATATGCGGTGGAGATGAACATTCTCATTGGCATGGAATTGGAATCGCGATAAAATTGGAATCGCGATAAAATGCGAACTCCTTGTCGATTTTTCCGCTCTTCGCTCAACGTGCTTGCCAGCACGCCTCGCTGCAGTGTTCAAAACCGACTTCGGATTTCATCATTTTCTCGCGATTCCAAGTGAGGGACATGGGTACTGCGGATACTTTCGGGAATTCCGCAAGAGTCTATATATTACCGTAACTTTATGATTACTCTCGACAAAATATCGCTTCAGAAATTCCGTGAACAGGGCGTTCGCGAGGTGTTCGTGCATCTCATCAAAAAAGGATGCGAAGGCACCAAAGTAGAAGTCCTGACGGAAATCCCGACCGGGGAAATCCTCGAAACATTCACGATGGACGACGGGTTCACGGTGTCCTGCCCCGCTTCCGAATCCGAAAAACTCGACGGTTCCCGAATCACCCGATCCGGAGAAAAATGGATTTTCACTTCGGAAAAAGTCACCGGGCGGTGCGGGTGCGGTTCGAGTTTCCGGTTTGCCGGGGACCCGGCGAAGGCGCCGAAGGAATTCGCGGGCATTTCGATTTTGGAGGCGGGAACTTCGCACGTGCTCGGCTCTGGCAATTATTTCGTTTACGGCGAAGGAATCACGGAAATCTCCGTGACGGGCGACGCGAAAATATTTTCCCTCGAGCTCTCGGATGCGAGCGAAATCCAGATAATCCTTGCAACCGCGAAGGCCCAGGCCGAACTCCGGTCGGTCATCGTCGGGGACGTTTCGGCGGAGCGCCGTTTCACGAGCCTCGGGACGGTTTCCGGCGTATCGAACTGATATGTCCACGAAGCCCTGGTCCTCGTGCCTGACGGGGCCCGGGCGAACGCGAAAATTTCCGCCGACGTCCGATCCGGTACCGCCGATTACGACGTCAAAATCCACGAATCCGCGCTCCTGCTCGGGGAAACCGGAGGAGTCCGGGGAATTCCCGAACTCCGGGTCGCTTCGGAAGACGGGCTCGCGAGCCATTCGGCCACGGTGGAACGGGTTTCCGGGGAAATGCTTTCTTACCTTGCATCCCGCGGAATCTCCCGTACACTGGCGCAGAAAACGTATCTTTCCGCCCGGATTTCCCAGACGTATGCCGGACTGGCGGAACCGGCGCTCGAATATCTCCAGAAACAAATTTTCAAAAATTTAGGATTTTAATTTTTATCAAAAATGACCGATATCCGCTCCGACTTCCCGATTTTCGAATCCCATCCGGACCTCGTGTATCTCGATAGCGCGAGTACCGCGCAGAAGCCCGCCGCCGTCATCGACGCGGTCGCGGAATACCTCGAACGGGGGTATGCCAATATCCATCGGGGTTCGTACGAGCTCTCGGAGCTCTCGGAATCCCTCTACAAGGAGTCCAAAATCGCGGTCGCCCGCCTGATCGGCGCGGAAAGCCACTACGAAATCGCGTATTCCAACAACGCTACCGGCGCGTTCAATCTGCTCGCGGGTTCCATGGCGCGGAGCGGCTGGCTCAAAACCGGCGACCGGGTGCTGCTCTCGATCGTCGAGCACCACGCGAACGTCGTCCCCTGGATGATGCTCCGGGAATCCCTCGGCATCGAGGTGGAATTCGTCGGGCTGAATGCGGATTACGAGCTCGATATGGCGGACTTCGTCGCGAAACTCACCCCGAACACCAAGGTGGTATCGTTCACGTGATGCTCCAACGTGACGGGCGTAGGGGTGAATTTTCCGGAGGTCAACGACGCTATCGGGAAATATTGGCAAGCCGAATGGGGAAAGCCGCCCTACCGCATCATGGACGCGAGCCAGCTCGTGCCGCACGGCCCGGTCGACGTAGTCGCGAACGGGCTTGATTTCGCGGTATTTACCGGCCATAAGATGTGGGCGGATCCGGGCATCGGCATCCTGTGGGGGAAGAAAGAGCTTCTCAAATCCATGGAACCCTGCATCGGCGGCGGCGGAGCGATCAATTTTGTCCATACGGACGGATACGAGGTTTCCGGCCTCCCGTACCGATTCGAGCCGGGAACCCCGAACCTCACGGGAGCCGTTTCCCTGCTCACGGCCGTCGAATACTTCGAATCGGTCGGCGGATACCCGGAAGTCGCCGAGACCGAGCGGGAACTCGTCGAATACGCGCTCGAAGAATTCGCGGAGCGGTCCGAAACGGTAACGCTCGTCGGCCCCACGGTCGCCGTTTTGCCATCCGGTGCCATCCGGGCCGGGGTATTCTCGTTCACGGTCGAAGGGAAACACGTTACCGACGTGGCCGACGCCTTCGCGGCCGAGGACGTCTGCGTCCGGGCCGGGCACCACTGCGCCGAGCCGTTCCATATCCGGCAGGAGATTTCCGGAACGGTGCGAATGAGCATTTCGATGTACACGACCCAGGACGATCTGGAGAAGTTTTTCGAGGTACTGGACGATATCGTCCGGAAACCCCGATAAAATGCGGAAACCCCGAGAAAATGCGAACCCCTCGTCGGTTTTTCCGCTCCTCGCTCAACGTGCTTGCCAGCACGCCTCGCTCCGGTGCTCGAAACCGACTTCGGATTTCATCATTTTCTCGGGGTTTCCGGGGGTGATACAGACCTGCGGATGTCCACTAAATCATTTTCTCATTTCCATGAACTCCGACGCTTCCGCCCTTATCCTCGAATATGCCAAGAATCCCCCAAACAAGGGGGCTTTGCCGAACCCGACTTTTTCGTATCACGAGAGCAACCGGAGCTGTGGGGATAGCATGACCGTACACGTCGCGGTGTCCGACGAACGGGTGACCGGGTATTCGTTCGAAGGGGATACGGCTATCGTCACCACCGCCGCCGCAGCGATTTTTGGGGAAGCGATTGTCGGGACTACGCTCGAAGAAATCCTCGGGTACACGTACGAAAACGTCCGGGAAATGATCGGAGGGGACATTTCCCCGAAACGGCAGATGGCCGCGTGTTTGGCTTTGCTCGCGACGCGGAACGGGATCCATGAATACCGAAAAGACGGGAAGAAGGACGATTTCAGCGACGTTATCGAATAGTATGCGCCGGATTGCCGCGCTTCCCGTATTTTTCCTCTGGTTCGGCACGGTTTTCGCGGCTCCGGTATTTTTACCGACCAACCCGTTTCCCGTGGCTTACCAATCGAGGAATTCTTGCTATTTTACTTCAGTGAACATCGCCCTTGAGGCCAAATACGGCACGAAACTCCGGCTCAAGCAGGTTCTCGGTTCGATCGGATTCGACGGCAAGACCCTGGCGACCTGGGAATCCAAGAAAAAATTCTCGGACCTCACGCACGTCGTGATTGCCGAATATTCTACGAAGTCGGAGTTCAAAGAAATGATCGACCGTGGCGAACCGGTGCTCGTGAGTACGGAAATACCTTTGGCGAGATCGAAATGAATAATCCGCCACGTTTCCGTGGCATTTGGATACGATGACGACTGACTTTGGGTGAGCGATCCGCTCGATGGCAAGCGGAAACGCCTGAATTGGAACGAAGTTTTTTCCAAAAACGGAAAAGTGAGATTTCACCATTTGAGAACGGTCTCGGTGAAACCGTATGCGGAGTGGAACGACCATTCGAAAGCGAGGGAACGGAAAGAAGATATCTGGATGTGCGAAGAGGCTTTGAAGTAGGCGTTTTCCGCGAAGTTTTCCGTGTTCCCATGAGCGTTGCCAACTGCCATTTCCCTTGCATGCCCGTTACATTGAGGTACTATGGCGGGGTAAAGCTATCGAAGCAATTCCTATTTTTTCCATATGTCGCGCCAACCCCCAAGAATCGAACAAGTCATCGACGGGGTCCCCGTACCCGGATGGCGCGTCCAGCCTATTTCGCGAGACGATATACTCTACGCTTTGTCTAGCGTAAACCGAGAAAACGAAGTGGGGAATATCTGCGCTCAGGATTGTTTTGTCACGGCCACGGACGCGAAGGGGGCCGTCCTATGGAAGACCCGCTATGCGACTTTCGCATTCAATACCATGCTGGAAACCGACGTGCAGGAGCATTTTCCCGTCGATTTCGCGTTTCATGAAAACGGCATCGAACTCGTTATAAAGCACGAATATTACTCGAAAAACAATCGCGTGTACCGGGTCATGTTGGCCGATGGCGGAGAAAAGCCCAAGAGCTTTTCGTAACTTTCCCATCGTTTCGGATCGAGACGAGCGCTTGCTGATTTTCCACGACCTTCCGCACGAGATCATTGACAATCCTCCCCATGACGCTATGCTCCATTTTGCCCGAATTCCTTTTGGCATTTCTTCACGAAAAATTAGGAGGTTTCATGTTTTATCTGATACGCTTGGCAGAAAATCTGTTCGGTAACCTGTTCGTTTACATGGTTTTCGTTCTCGGACTGACCCTTTTCTCGTTCTTTTATCCGATTACCGGCGTTACGATATGCCTATCGTTCTCGGTGTTGCTGTATGTCGCATTACGAATGCAATCGGCGATTCCCGAGGAAACCACGAATGTCATAGTGTCGCTGCTCGCGGAAATTTCCAGCCTGACGGTCGTCGTCTTTTTGGCGACGATCGTCAGGGTTCACGGCTTCGAACCCGGCCTGATGATTTCGTATATCGTATTCCAGTTCAGCCAGACGATTCTGGCCACGCTGTTGATACTGATAATGCGGCACTACGGGGCGATCAAGGAAGATGACCATAACTCGATTGCCCGATTCTGAGAATTGGGCATGTCGGAGAGTTGGTACATATACGAAAAGCCCGCACGAGCGGGCTTTTTCCATGGATCAATGTCATGAAATATCTGAATCCCGGGAACCCCAGCCCCCGAAACTTGAAGCGTTCGCAGAATTGTGTTATTATACAGTGGTTACGCGGTAGGCACTTAGCATAACCCGTTTATTTTATCAAACGCACCATGGACGAAAAACTATCGCAATCGTACCAAGCCCAATGAGAACAATCGTACTACTCGTCGCAATACGGGAAAGCCATGGAAATTTTCAACAAGATCCTGGCTTCGTATCCCGACAACCTGAGGGCAATCCATTTCCGGTGAAGGATATTGTCCCGATTGTGAAAGTACGAGGAAGCCATGGCCGAATTCGATAAGATTTCCGCGTTGGAGGACATGAGCACGGACATGACCGAATGCTGGCTGCGATTGAAGCGATACGACAAGATTCGGGAAATGTACGATTCCGAAACGGGAGAAATGAAAACCGGATCCCCGTGTTTCGTCGGAAAAGACGTTTGACGGAAATGGAATTTTTGGCGATTGAACCACATTGACGGCCTGGATGCCGACGCCGTGAAATTTTTCTGAAAAAAATCGGAATATGCCGGGAGCAAGGTGTTCGCGACCTCCTCCTCATTGGAGGATCCGATCATGATCGATTGGCAGCGGTACGAGAGCCCGAGATACGACGCGGATCACCGGAACCCCGACAAATCCGAATACTACCGCGTGCGCCATGTCGATTTGTGCCGCTTTCATTACCGTGGGCAAACGATCGTCATGAGACAAAAAAATTACGTTCAGGAAGCCGATTTCCGCGTCAACGCGACTCCGAGCGTCCGGGATTCTGGCGGATCGGAAGAAATTTTCCCGCATTCGCTGCTGTCATATGACGAGGAGGATCGGTTCCTTCCTTTCGATTTGGACAATGGCGCATGGTTCGGGAAAAGGACGGATTCGATTTTCGAAGCCAAATGGAAAAAGCACACCGAAACCGATATTTACAACAGTACCCAGTATTCCACGTACGAGTATTATTTCGTTTTCGACTTGGAAAAAATGCGAGGGGAATTCCTGTATTTCAAGAAGTCGGAAACGGATAGTTAGTCTCTCAGCAAAAATACGTTGCAACTTATTTTTGCTGAGAGACTTAGCCAAGGTTCGGGGTAAGCCTAGCCCTTGGCATTTTTTCCCATCTCCCGTACCAACCCCAAAAACAGCGGGTGCGGCCGGGTCGGCCTCGACTTGAATTCCGGATGCGCTTGCGTGGCGATCATGTACGGGTGGTCCCGGAGCTCGACGATTTCCGCGAGCAACCCGTCGGGGGATACCGCTGAAACCACGAATCCCGCCTGTTCCATCCGTTCCCGGTATTCCGGGTCGAACTCGAAACGGTGGCGGTGCCGTTCGGAAACGGTTTCCACTCCATAGATTTCGTGGGCGAGCGTCCTTTTCCTAATCTCGCACGGATAGGTTCCCAGCCGCATGGTACCGCCTTTCGATCGTACCGATTTCTGGGTTTCCATGATGCGGACGACGTTCGACTTGCCTTCTGGCGAGAATTCTTCGCTGTTCGCGTCCGCGATACCGAGGACGTTCCTCGCGAATTCGATGGCCATGATCTGCGAGCCGAGGCAAATCCCCAGGAACGGGATTTTGTTCGTCCGAGCGTATTCGGTCGCGAGCACCATGCCTTCGATGCCGCGTTCCCCGAATCCTCACGGAATGCAGATGCCATCCAGTCCTTCCAGGACGGATATACCCTTTTTCTCGACGAGCGTCGCATCGATGAATTGTATCCGCACGTTTTTCCGGTAAAAATACCCGGCCGTCCGGAGCCCTTCGTTGAGGGAGTAGTACGCGTCTTCGAGATCGTTGTACTTGCCGATCATTCCCAGGTTCAGGATTTCTTCGGACGCGGAAATGTTATCCACGAGATGCTCCCACTTCGCGAGATCGCATTTCCGGCTTGGCAGTCCGAGGCTTGCCGAAAGTTTCTCCGAAAGGCGGTTTTCTTCGAAATCCAAAGGAACGTGATAAATGCTGTCCGCCGTCGCTGCCGGAATGACATGGGAATGCTGGATACCGGTGGCGCGGGCGACCTTTTCGAGGACGTCGTCCGGGATTTGCATGTCCGCGCGGAGCACGAGGTAATCCGGCGTAATGCCGTAGCTCATGAGTTCCCTCACGGAATGCTGCACCGGCTTGGTCTTGAGTTCCTTGCTCGCGCCGAGGTAGGGCAGGAGCGCTACGTGCACGAAAATCGCGTTTTCCCGCCCGAGCTCCGTGTGGAGTTGGCGGGCGCTTTCGAGCAGGTATTCGTTTTCCATGTCGCCGACGGTTCCTCCGATTTCCACGATGGTGATATCCGCCCCCGAGGTCTGGTGCCCGAGCGTGATTTTTTCCTTGATGAGGTCCGTCAGGTGAGGAACGATCTGCACGGTTCCGCCCAGATATTCTCCTTTTCGTTCCCGGGAAATGATTTCCTCGTAGATTTTTCCGGTCGTGAACGAGGAATACTTGTTGAGCTCGACGTCGAGGAAACGCTCGTAGTGGCCCAGGTCCAAATCCGTTTCCGTCCCGTCTTCCGTGACGAAGACTTCCCCGTGCTGGAACGGGCTCATCGTGCCGGGATCCACGTTGAGGTACCCGTCGAATTTCTGGCAGAACACGCGATGGTCCATTCCCTTAAGAATGGCCCCGATGCTGGCAGCGGTAATGCCTTTTCCTATTCCGGACAAAACGCCTCCGGTGACGAAAATGACTTTCATGATGGGGCAAGAAAAAAGAGGTCGGTGAGACCCCTTTAATTAAAAATACCTGGATTCGAATCGGTAATGCTTCATGAATGGGAAGATATTCAAAATTCTTATTTTTGCAAGTTGACAATCAGAATTCGGTTACAACGCCCGGTTCAACCCTTGTTCCAACGCTTTCGTGACATCGTCGAAATTCGCCTTCTCCCGGATTCGCGAATGGCAAAACGAGAAAGCGAGCACGCTCGAATCTTCCGTTTGTTGCCACTCCACGCCCGTCCTTTCGGCTCCTTCCAGCGATAGTCGGCGGACCTTGTCGGCCCAGGCCCGTTTTCCCATATCGTCGGAACACACGCTTCGGATTGCCGCTTCCGCTGCCGCCAAAAATTCCACGAACCGCACGGCGATTTCGGCGTCGTCGATATCGAAGGTATCCCAGAGGATTTCCACCGTGATATTTTCCGATCCCGTCACCCCGGCCAGCATTTTCGCGAAATCCCGGCGGGTCGCGAGCTTGGAAACGAAGGTTCCCGTTTTCCGGTTTTTTCAGAATATCCCGAAAATTTCGGGCACCGAGGCGTTGTGGATTTGGAACGTGACGATGCTCTCGATGGAAAAAAACGCTATCCTATCGTTTTCGGAGAACCCGTTTTCGCCCATCCTGGCGTATTCCTGGATGCAGACGGTATCGTTTTCCAACCCAATCAGGCAACCGGTTTTTTCGGAACCGTTGGACAACCCGAAGCTCATGGGAACGCCATTGGGATTCGTTCGGATCTTGTCCATGCAACGATAGAGGACGAAGCCGATTTTGTCGACGTCGAACGTGTCGGGTGCGAAGCGCATAGGCTATGGGATTAAAGAAACGAAAGAATCGAACGGACGTTCCCGCATGATTGTTACAAACCGGCTTCCAATGCACGAATGACCACCTTCGTGCGTTCCTTCATATAGTTCTCGTCGCTATTGGAGAGCCGCTGATCGATAAGGAGGACCCCGTCCAGGAACGAGATTTCCGGCTGAGGGCTTCCCTCTTTTGCTTCGGAGTTCCGTATGACGATTTTTTTCAAGTTCGCGGCGATGGCTTCCTTGCCCATTTCGTCGGCGCAGACAGATCGGAACGCTTCCAGAACCGGAAGGAAAAACACGTAGTTGAGCCCGTCCATCAGAAAGCTGGCGCTATTTTCGCGGGGAAGCGATTCCCACTCTACTTCAAACGGTATTTCAACCCCGGCAAGTTCCTTCATCTCTGCTTGCATTTTTGTAAGCTGCTCATCTTGGAATTGCTTCATTACTCTTTTTTCTGCGAGTCCCATAGGAAAAATGTGAAGATATAAGATAGTTTTCTGACGTTTCGGTCGTTGACAGTCTAGTATATATTAAGACGTAAGGCAAATGAAAGAAATCGGGAGATTTGGAGTCCCCGGGTTTCTACAATCCGGCTTCCAGTGCTTCCAATACTTTTTTTGCCCGTTCTTTCATGTAGTTCTCTTCGATGTTGGAGAGCCGCTGATCGATCAGGAGAACCCCGTCCACGAAAGTAATGGCTTCAAAGTAGTTCGGTTCGGGCTCATGATTCCGTATGACGATTTTCTTCAGGTTTGCCGCAATGGATTCCCTGCCCATTTCATCGGCACAAACGGATCGGAACGCCTCGAGGACCGGGAGAAAGTACACGTAATTGAGCCCCTCCATCAAATAGCTGGCGCTCCCATCGTCGGGAAGCGATTCCCATTCTACCTCGAACGGGATTTCGACGCCGGAGAGCGTTTTCATCTCTTCTTGGATTTTTGGAAGGTTTTCGTCTTGGAATTGTTTCACCACTCTTTTTTCTGCGAGTCCCATATGTATGAAATAAAGAAATAAAAAGGATTCCGACGTATCGGACGAAGACAGTTTAGTATATTCGAATCTGGAAAGCAAATGAAAATATCGAAGGATTTCATGCCTCCACGATACCCGTTTCGAGTCACTTTGTTTCCATGGTTCTCCTTCCGGAGCCTTGTTTGCCCCACGAACCCGATTCGGCAAATCGGATCAGAGGCGATTTCGATATCGTCCTATCCGTTCTCCTTGCCATTTCCGTTCGTCAAGAGGAATACGAGAAGCATCCCGATGTTCACGAGTGGCACAAAAACCAGCAGGCATCCGTACGTTTCGCTGAAATTCCCGTATACGTACCACGCGAGCGGCAGGGATATGAGGCAAACGATCGGGAAAGTCATGACGGCGTACATGGTCATCACGAGGCGCTTATTATTTGCCGAGTCGGGATTGTCCAGCATCATCGGCGACATCATCGCGGGCATTCCGCCAAAGAGCCCGAGGATTCAGAAAACCCAGGTTCCGACTACGAGAATGGTATGTTCCATAATCCGATTGAGAAAAAAATTTAATGGTGTTCTCCGTGCCCGCTTTCGTGCCCGTGCCCGCTATCGTGCCCGCCGTGCGATTTTTCCGTATGGTCCGATCCGTGTTTCGGCCCGTCGGTTTCCATTTTTCCCTTGTTGTCGACGTAGGCCCGGTACCACAGGGTCTCCACGAAGATTTCCAGCACGCTGTTGAGGTGGCTTACGAAAATCAGGAATGCCAGGATCAACAAGGCCACGAGGCCGAAAAAAATCAATTTTACGCCCGCGATCGTGATATACGTAAAAATGGCCGAAACGGCGAACGGAAGCAGGATGAACACCAATACCGTAAGCACCGTCCGAACGTACACCAGGATGAGGGTCACGTAGAGCTTGAAGGTTATCCCGAGGTTTTCCAGGGCCATCGTGGAAGAGGCGACTATGGCGTCGAATGCGCTCATGCGTTCGAGCACGATGAAAAAATGCGTATACGCCAAAAATATATTCAACAGCATCGCCAGGAGGAAGTACATTCCCATCGCGCCAAAAATATACGCGATGTACGCCACTCCGAACAACCGGAGTAAAAATATCGTGAACGTCAGAATGGAGAGGAGCTTGAACAGCGCGGTGATGTTGTTGGCCTCGAATACCGGCAGGAAATACTTGAATCCCCTTCCGAGCCCGAAATTGATGGTCTTCTGCGAATCGGATTTTCCCTGGCATTCCGCGTCGATCAGGGCGATAATCCCGCCTTGGGATATCGGGGTAATCAGGATATACGCGAGGAAAAATACGACGAATCCCACGATGACCTCCGTGAAATAGCTCTGATGGACGAAGTTGATAACGATGGTAAAGAACTGGTCGTTGAGACTGAACACGTTGATGTAGGTCCAAGAAACCTGATACAGGAGGATGAGCGACAAGTATACCGTCGAAAGCAGCGAAGGAAAAAAATTGAAAATCTTGATTTCCGTGTTTTTGCTCGCTACTTCCCATGCGGGAATCACTATCTCTTCTCTCATGTTACGGGGAAGAGAAGAGATGTTCGGCACACCAAGCGACAAATCCGTCGAAGGTTTTCTTTTCGAATTTTACGATGTAGCTCTTGTTGATGTAGGATCCGAGAATGGCGTTGTCGATGAATACCGCGGAAGGGAGGAATCACGGAATTTTGAAATCCTGGATATTCTTGTCGATGAACGAAGTTATCGGGGAAGTACCGATCGGAACCAGCACGGATTCCTTTTTGAGGATATCGTTGATCTTTTCGAATTCGCGCGTACGGCCTTCGATCGTCAGATCCTTGTTCTTGAGCTCTTCGAGGAGGATATCGAGCCCCGGGTTCCGGATGAGGGAAAAATTGAACCCGTTCTGAACCTGTCCGGAATGGAAATACGGCATGACGTAAGTGCCCATGTACCCGAGATTTACTCAGGTGATGAAAATATCATAGTTCTTCGTCTCGTAATTCTTGGATTCGACGAGCGACGAGGTCGAACTTTCCACTTCTTCGAACTGGATGGCGAATCCGATTTTTTCCAAGCCGGATACGATTTCCGCGGAAATGTCGGATATTTCGGTTTTCGGGCTCAGGATTCTCACGGTGAGTTTGACCGGGGTTCCGTTTTTGAAGTAGAGTTTTTTGTCTTCTGTGGCAGGGGCAACTTGCGGTATGTCTATGGAAATGCCGGTCGCGCTACCGGTAGCGGCTTTCACTATTCCGCTTCCCGTGCTTCCGGTGGCGACGGTGGTTCCCGTCGCGATAGCCAAATCCGTCGCTCCGATGCTACCGGAGTTCGAAACCCCGCCTCACGTAGCCGTTTCCGGAGTGAAAATCGCACCGGTTTGCAGGCCGCCGCTCGCAGCCTTCTCACTGGAGCTGCCGCTCGACACGGAACTGCCGCTCGAAACGGAGGGTATCACATCGGTTTCGGCGGGTTTCGGGATAATCGCCGTTTCGGTCGTTTCTTCCGGAACCTCAATGACGAAGCCGTCGCCATTATGGATCACGATGGATTCCTGGACCACCTTCACCCCGTTCTTTTCGAATGAGAGCCGGTAGGTGTTCGTTCATTTTTTCAGGTTCCCCAGATCGGTTCTGGCCCGGTAAGTGAAACGGGTTTCGCCCGCGGCGTACCCTTTGAGCTGGTAATTGTTGATATAGACCGCGGTCACGCCTTTCGGAACGTTTCCCCCGATCAGAATTTCCGTTTTGAACGGGAGCGAAACGACCGGTTTCCGGCTTGGTGCCGTAAAGTACGAGAGGTCTTTCGCCGTTGGCTTGGCAACGGGTTTCGGCGCGGGGGAGACGGTTACTGCGGGGGGCACGGTTTCTGCGGGAGCTGTCACGGGCGGTGGCACGACGGGCGGCGGCACGACGGGCGGCGGTATCGCGGCAACGGGAGTTTCCGCTACGGGCACCGAAGTGGCCGGTTTGCTCAGCGTTCCCGATTGCGTACCGTTTTTTTCGTTTTTCGGCAAGTCCTTTTTGCGAAAATACCCGACCTTCCGAAGTTCGGCGTCCACGTCTTCTCCCAAAGGGGCCACGATCGAACTGTCCGTAAAAAACGGATTTTTTATCGGCTTGAGTTTCTTTTCGGTATTTTCGACAATCCGGCTGATGATTCCCGAGAGTACCTTCCTCCGTTCGGGATTGATCCGTTCGCTGTTCAGGAAAGCCCCGACGAAATCCGGGGTCAGTATTTGGTTCTTCGCGAACCGCTGTCCCATGTCCAGGGTACCATAGTATCCGGGGAACACGAGATTGAGGCCGTCCTTTTGGGCCGCAAGCGAATTCGGTTCGCCGAAAACTTTCAGAACGATCCGGGAATAGCTGTCGTTTCTCGGCTGGCTTTCGTTAGACAAGAGCGTGATATTGTCACTCATCCGAACGGCGTCGTTTTCCCGCTTGTCGAGCTTGTACGGTCATCCGTAGGCTTCTTCTTGGAATTTTCCTTCGTTCCGGATCCGTTCGGAAACGGATTTCTTGATGATCGGAATCGTGAGCAACTGGAGCGTTTCGATGGAAGAATTGGTCGATCGGAATACCAAAACCGTCCCTTCCCGGGTAATCGAGAACTTGGAGAGGGCGGACTGGAGTTTTTTGTTGGTATCGGTTTCCGCCAAGAGGGAATACGTGGCGAGCGCGTCTTCGATCGTTACCTTGGTTCCGTCGCTCCATGCCGAACCGGACTTGAAAAAACACCGGATTTCCCCGAGGCTTTTGGTAATGTCGCAATTCGCGAGGTCTCACTCCATGACTTTGGTTTCCGGATTGTACCGAAGCAGGCCGCGATACAGGAACCTCAGGACGAAATCGTTGAGCGTATCGAGCGTGTACTGGGTCGGATTCAGGCTCGGGGACATCCCGATGGCTCCGATGCTAAAAGTTCCGCCGCGTTCCGCCACCGTTTCCGCTTCGTCATACAGATATACTATGGCCACGTGGATTCCCAGGGTCGTGGAAATGACGAAGGCAAGCAAAAACAGGTATTTTTTAATCTGGTGGAAGTGGTCCATGGGATTTTTTGGCGCGAGCGCCTGGGGTTAGGCGGCCAAGAAGAAGATGAGCGTAGCGCAAACCACGAACGCCACGACGAAACCCGTCGTGATGATGTGAAGTATTTTTTCCGGCCCGCGTTTTTCGAATTTCCCGAAATCCCCGGATCCCGGAGCGAGCGAAAGACCGGTTCCCTTGGATTGGAGCACGATGAGGAAGCAGAGTATCGCGCTGATGGCGACGAGAAGGTAGGTAAGTACGGTGGTCATATTATCGTTTGAAAAAAGTGCCGTAAAGTGTATTGAAGATACTGAAAATAACAACCGCAATTGCAAAGTTGAGCCACCCGCCGAAATCGTAGCTCACCCCGTCGATGCTCAGGACCTCGATAATTTTTTGCAGCAGCGCGAGGATCACGCCGTTGATGACCAGGCTGAACAGCCCGAGCGTGAGGATGACGAACGGAAATCCGAGCACGCCGAGGATCGGCTTGACGAACGTGTTGAGAAGCCCGAGTATGACGCCGCCGATGAAGTAGAGCTTGAGATCCCCGGTCGCGGTGATTTCCGGAAGGAAAAAGCTCAGCCCGTAGAGGATGAGGCCGTTGAAGAAAATCGAAAGGAATATGCGCATGGGGGGAGAAGCGGTAAGTGACCAATTCCTATTGGGTACAGAAAGTATATCCAAGGAAATTCGAATGCAATATTTTTGAGTTTTTTCCGGTATGGGGTAGAATCCGCCGCATGAGCAAGAACCTATTGAGAATCGTGATGGCTGTTTGCGTCGGAATGGGCACGTTTGTTTCGGTGGCTTCGGTGGGGTATGCGGATACCTATGACGATGGAATAGGAGGTCCCGGGGATGCCTTGGATGCCGCCGGAGCCGGAGCCGGAGCCTGAGCCTGAGCCTGAGCCGGAGCCGGAGCCTGAGCCTGAGCAAGTACCGCCGCCAAATCCCCCCTGATGGACACGAAATTCAAATTCGATCCGAATTCCATTTCCCCGTCCTCGAAATCCCAGACCGATCCGTATGCGGCCGGTACCGGCAACATCAAGCCCTTCCTCCAACGCGTCGCGAGAATCCTCCTGATCATCGTGAGTACCGGCGCGGTCCTCTCCATCGTCATCGGCGGATTCTACATGGCAACCAGCGGGGGGGACAGCGAGAAGGCCAACAAGGGCAAAATCATCATCACCTACAATATCATCGCGATCTTCGTCGCCCTGCTCGCGTATGGGATAATACAATTCGTAACCTGGATCATATGAGCCTAAATTTTTCCCGTTCCCTCAAGATAACCATGCTGCTTGGCATTTTGGCCACGTTGGCCATGCTTCATACCGGCGCGGTTTTCGCGGCGGATTCGCTTCCCGAACCCGACAAGTTGGGTCTTCCCTTCGAGGACGCCAGCATCGATACCAGCATCGCCAAAATCATCAAGCAGGCCATCATGCTTTCGGGCATCCTGGCCATCCTGGCCCTGACCTACGCGGGAATCCTCATGATGCTCTCCTATGGCGACGAAAGCAAGGTGAAATCGGCGAAAAGTATTATCCAGTACGCCCTGATCGGGGTCGTGCTGAGCGGGGCGGCCTACGCCATCATCGAAGCCATCAACGCCCTTAAAATCTCATAACATGAAATACGTATTGTCAGTCTTGTCGCTCTTGGTTTTTTGTTTCTCATTGGCCATTTTGACGGTGCCCGCGTATGCGGCGGGTTCGCTGGAAGAAGACCTGCTTGTCGGCGGAGGGTCGAACAGCGCCGAAGAAAGCACGGACGTCACGATACAGGGCAACTTTCTCAAAACGATCCAATCCTATCTCATCGGTTCGTACGTCGTTATCGCGATCGGATCGATGGTGTTCATCGGGTACCGGCTTTTCACGGCCAAAGGCGATCCCGAGGAATTCAAAAAGGCCTGGATCGCTTTCGTGTATATCGTCATAGGCCTGACGATAGCGCCGCTGGCGTACGTCGCGATCCGGATCGTTTCCGGCTTTTCCTTTTAAATTTATGAAAAAGATACTTTCGGCGATGCTGTTGGGCTGGTTCGCATGGTCACTTTCGATTGGCGGAACGGCATGGGCAAATGAAGATGGAAATTCCGCTGAGGCAAACAATCAGGCTGCAAATCTATGAGCTATGTCGGATTCGAATGCTGCCGGAGCCTGATCTTCCTCCGCCTGAGCCTCCTCCGCCTGAGCTGGAGGCTGAGGTTGAGGAGCTGCCGCTACCGTGGCCGGGAATCCCTGCGGACCCATGGACGTCGACAGTTTCGAAGGCATGTCGGTCAAGGACATGCTTGCCGGCTGCGAACCCGACAAGGCGATATCTTCCGAAGGAGACTACAAAGTCGAAGGCGGCGCCCGCGACAAGGTCATCGCTATAGCCAACCAGCTCATCCTCGCCGGATCCATCCTTTCGGTCGGGGCTATCGTGTACGCCGGCATCCTCTATACCATAGCCGCCGGAGACGACGAGCGAATCAAGAAGGCCAAGGGTTCCCTCAAGTTCGGCATCATCGGATTCGTGATGATGCTCCTGTCGTTTCCCCTCGTGAACGCGATCATCAAGCTGATTTATAGTACCAGCGGGTAATGAAGAAATATTCGCTCTTCGCTTTCTATTTTTGTTTCTTCACCGTCCTGATGTTTTCCTGGATGTCCCTTTCGAGCGGGGAAATTGCCAGTCGGGATGCCGATTTCGACGAAGCCAATCCGTTCCGCGAAGCCAAGAATACCGAATCTCCCAAAATGGTCGTCGTAATCGACCGGACCCGGGGCGAAACGGCCGAAAGCCCCGCAGAGTCGCCTTCGGCGGAATCCGCGATCGAGAAGGATCCGGAAGCGTTGCCCCAGCCGATAGAACAGGAAACCCCGGTCCAGCCGACCGTTTCGGAATCTCCTGCGGACGGGGAAACCGCAAAAGTTGACGAACCCGTGACGGATATTCCGCCTCCGCCCGTTACGCTCGATCCCGAGCCGATCGTTTCGACAGAATCTGCCGTCGTTCCCGAACCCGTGACGGAAATCCCGCCCGTGGTCGTTTCTGAACCGGAGCCAACCGTTACTCCCGTACCGGAGCCAGCTGCCCCTCCCGAGCCCGAACCGCCCGCGATTCCCGATTCTCCGCCCGCCGATTCATCCGATTCCCTTGGCAGCGCTCCCAGGAAATACGAAATGAACATTTTTGCCGCAAAAACCGTTTCGCCATCGCTTGTCGGCAACTACCGGGCCTTGCTTTCGAGCAAGAAACTGGAATCCATGATATCCCCGATCCTGGTGGAGATCGTGGATGACCGGATCGAACCCCGGGGGCAAATGACCACGGAGAAGGTAAGCCTGGTTGCCCCGCTCGCTTCCGAATACGAAAGCATCAAGGTCCTTGCCCACGAGCTGGGGCACGTGGTGGATATCCGATATTTGACGGAAGGCCGGGTTTTATCGGACCCAAGCGATGCGTTCTACGCGATTTCCTGGGTCGACACGTCCACGAAAAAACCAAAAATGGCCCTCTCGGACTTCGTCAGCGGGTATGCCATGACCAACAAGTATGAGGATTTCGGGGAATCGTTCAACTACTATATGTTCCATAACGACGACTTCGCCAAGCGTGCCAAGTCCAGCAAAATACTGAAGGCGAAGTACGTTTTTTTCCAAAAAAAAATATTTCCGAACCAGGAGTTTGTCGGCACCGCATTCGAGTCGGATCCGATTCCGCAATACAGTTGGGATACCACGAAAATCCCGATTGCCCTAAATAAATACTTGTTTTATATGAAATAAGAATTATACTGGGTCTTGTTCGCGAATATCACGGGAATTTCGAGATTTCCTTTTTCGAAATTCGGATGATATTCCCGAGCCCTGCTCGATTATTTTTTGATAAGTCCCGGTTTTTCCGCTATTTTTTGGCAAGAGAAACGGGACGAATGCCAGTTTTAGTATGAATACCCACAGGCCCTGATACGGTCATACTCCCAACCCCGGTTCCGAATATTCGGACGTTTTCGGTGACGTTACGCCACGCCCCCCGCACCCTTCCGGAGGGCATCCTGGCTTCCAGAAGAAGCCGAATCACCGCAATCCCCGCTGACCCGGAAAAAATCCCGGAGGGGGACACCCGAAGCTTCCGCCCCATGTCGCGGAACTCCGCGCCCTGATGCAGGAACAGGGGGTTTTGGTCGTCACGTACCTTTGCGATACGGATTCGCGGGCGCTGCTTTCCGGGGTCCACCTCGAAAGCCGCGGGCTCATGCTTCCCCAGAATGGGAAAATGCTCCATTCCCAGATCGTGAGCGCTTCCCGGGAATTCTACGAGATTGCCATCCAGGACATTCCGGATATCGAAATCAAGGACCTGAACCGATTGCTCAAGCAGGATATCGAAAAATTGCTCAAGGAAATCCTCTGAAGGATTCCCTGCGTAATCGTTCTCATACATACTTTATAAAAATTTTATTTTCACCCATACCAATATGACCCAAGATTCATTGGACTTGACTCCAGACGAGACGTTTCCTACTCCCGCACCGAAACCGGCAACCGGTTCCGATGCCAGACTGCCATCACGACCGGCACCGAAAGCGAAATCCCCCCATGCGGATCCTCGCCCCGCCTCCCGCCCCGCCCCCCGTTCCGCCTCTCCGGGCGTTTCCAAAAAGGATGGCTACTATGCCCGTTCCGATCGGCGTTCCGAAGTCGGAGGCAAGAAGGTGGAGCCCGGTTCCAGCTTCGTCAGCATCCCAAAATTCCGCAACAAGCGGTCGTTTCCGTTCGTTACCCCGCAAATGGCGCTCAAGTCGTTTCTCGGATACGAGGAACTCAAGCCCACCCCTACGCCGAAGGGCGTGCTCCGCATCATCCCGCTCGGGGGGGTCGAGCAGGTAGGGCTCAACTGTACCGCGTTCGAGTACGACGGCGAAATCCTCATCATCGACATGGGAATCCAATTCGCTGACCAGTACCAGCACGGAATTAACGGAAGCATTCCCGATCTCGCGTACCTCAAGGGCAAGAACGTCGTCGGAGTCGTCATCACCCACGGGCATATCGACCATATCGGCGCGGTTCCTTTCGCGGTCAAGCAGCTCGGGCGCAACATCCCGACGTACGCGACCTCCATGGCCTTCGAGCTCATCGCGATGAAGCAGGGGGAAAACGGCGAACCGATGAGCAATCTCGAACGGATTACCCGGAACGCGACATTTTCCCTCGGAACGCATTTCCAGATCATGCCGTTCACGGTGGACCACTCCATTCCGGACTCCGTGGGCCTCCTCATCGAGACTCCCGTGGGACGCTTCGTCCATACCGGGGACTGGAAATTCGACACGAATCCGTTGCCGTACCGCCCGAGTACCGATTTTAGCCTCCTCGAAAGCATCGGGAACCGGGGAGTCCGGGCCCTCTTGTCCGACTCGACCAACGCACACCTTCCTGGATCCAGCATTTCCGAATCCGAAGTCATCGGTTCCATCGAGGAAATTTTCAAAAAATCCGAAAACCGCATCATTACCGCGACGTTCAGTTCGATTATCGACCGGGTCATGCTCATCATCGCGACTGCCGAAAAATTCGACCGAAAGATCGTGCTGCTCGGACGGGGGATGAACAACTATATGGACATCGCCTTCAAGCTCGGTTACGCCAAGCCGAAACCGGGAACGATCATTTCCATGGAGGAGGCGAACCGGCTTCCCGATAACAAGGTGACCATCTGCTGTACCGGAGCTCAGGGGGAACGCTACGCCGCGCTCATGCGGATCGCGACCGGGGAATCCAAGGATACCGCGCTCCGCCCGTCGGACACGGTGGTATTCTCCAGTTCGGTCATTCCGGGGAACGAACGGAACGTCCAAGGGCTCTTCGATATCATCATGGCCCAGGGGCCCCGGATCTACCAATACAAGGAATCCGAAATCCACGCCGGGGGACACGCCCGGGCGGAAGATACCAAAAGGATGATTTCCCTCATCCGGCCCGAGGTTTACATGCCGGTCTACGGATATCCGCACATGATCTACGGGAACGCCAAGAACGCGTATGAGGTGGGATACACCAAGGACCGCGTCATCATTTCGAAAAACGGCCAGATCATCGAATTCACGAAAGACGACTTCCGGATTACGGACATGTTCGTTTCCCATCGGCTCATCACGACCGACGGATATACCGTCGGAATGACGACCGAAAAGGAAATCCACGACCGGGAACAGCTCCGACAAAACGGAACCATCGCGGTTTCCATCGCGAAGAAGCCGGGAGAATACCTCTTCAAGCTCGATCTCGCGGGAATGCCCGGACTGGGGAATTTCCCTGGATTGGAGGACCGGATTTACGACTTTCTCGATACGACCCTGAAAAATGAAATTCAACGGTTTTCCGGGGTGGACGATTTCCGAAGCTATGCTGGGAAGAAAATCCAGGATTTCGTTTTCGAGGAGATCGGGAAGGAACCGATAGTGATGGTGCTGGTGCATTAATATTTTCCCCGGAGAGAGTTCCGGGGATTTTTTTTGGATGCGAAAAATATTCACTGAAACCCATTTCTGGCTTATTGAAGTCTGTACCATTCCCCTCTGAAAGAGCTCCCATGTTGTCTTCGGCTGTTTTGATTGCGCTCCATGAACGGCAGGCAAACCGATTTACCCGTTAGTTAGATAGGTATTGGGGAGGGACGAATCGCTGTTTTCCTCAGGTTGAATTTTTTGAGCGTGATTGCCGGAATACGCCCTCTTTCATACGGTTTTCCGACATTTTTTTTTTTTTGATTTTCGTGTAAACTTGCAATATACTTTGGGCGATACGATATTCTTTTACCACATCCGGTATGTTCTACTCCAAAAAATCTTCCGTTTCTCGGAAGTTCAAAGGCTTCACCCTCGTGGAGCTTGTCGTAGTCATAACCATTCTCGCGATCCTCGGAACCATTGGCTTCCTCGCCATCGGCGGATATTCCTCCAAAGCCCGGGATTCCGCCAGGGTAGGAGACGTCGCCCAAGTGGCCAAATCTCTCGACCTTTCCGTCGTCACCGCCGGAGCCTATCCTATCCCGGACAACGCTTTCGCCGTCACCTATTCCGGCGGAACGGTTTGGAACCAATGAACGGTATGAACGAACGTCATGCAATACTTCAAGGGGACGATAGCGGGGGGTGGGCTCAACGAAAAGCCCCTCGATCCGCTCAAGAATACCGAATATACCTATTCCACTCTCGCCTTCGGCAACGCCTACCAGATCAAGTCCGAATATGAGAACGACCTCCCGAATCCGACCGCCTACTACCAAACCGGAAACCCACTCGTCCAGACCGCCTCCGCCGACGCCGGCAACCCCACGATCGCGTATGTCCGTGGGAACTACGGAGGGCTCACCGCCAGGACCGTCACAGGATCCGTCACCTACGTCCTCGCCGTCCCGAGCATCGTTACCAACAGCGGGACCGGGGCGGGCAACGCCCTCAAGATCGAAAGCAACGCCCTCTCCGGCACCCTCCTCTTCAACGGTAAGCCCCTTCTGAACGCCAGTACCTACAATCCCAACGCCCGAACCAATAGCGGGGTCGTCTTCACCAGTACCGCGGGTCTTCCCGGAAGCGACGCCAGCGGACAGATCACTGCCATGGTAACCGCGCTCAAGTCCGCCTATGCCGGATCCGACGTCGCGTCCAATTCCAATGTGGCAAGCCTCCTCTCCGCGACCGGAACGACCGCGGTACAGAATCTCGGCACCGCCATCGTTTCCAACCAGCTCAGCGGGAAAGTCACGACGTGAGGCGGGTCGCAGTCTCCGGGAGCTTCCGAAGCTTGCGTCCTTTGAAACGGGACGACCGATGGAAGCTCGGTGGACGATTGTTCGCTCTAAGTACGGACGCTAAAATTCATTTTTCTATCTTTTCACTTTTACCCATATGAAAAACCAAACCATGAATACGGCCAGCAAATACGTGCTGAGCCTTGCCGCCACTATTGCGCTCACCGCTACCGGAGTATACGCCTGGGCGGGGCTTACCGCATCGAGCGGCGACAAGCTCGACTATCAGAAATGGAACCAGCTCGTGAATACCGTTCAGAGCGGTCGAATTCCGGGCGAAGTCGCGGCATTCAATCTCGCGAGCTGTCCGACGGGATGGACCGAATATACGGCCGCTGCCGGAAGGACGGTTATCGGACGGGGGAACGGCGCGGGGAGTAATGCAAGTGTTTGAGACGTCGGAGGGGAGAAGAGCGCTCCGAGTCTCTCGAGCGCAACGGTAACTACGAATATTTCGGTGGGTACGTCTTCAACAGGAGGAGCGATTATGGTACAATCTTGAAACTTATGACTTACGAGCACAGTTGCGGGTCCAACGTCAGCCGCAATTTATCTGCCAACAGGAACGCCACCAGTAGCTCCCGTGAATCTTGGCTGAGTGACGACGTCCATTGCAGGCTGAGGAACCGCCCCGGACAACATGCAGCCGTATATCGCGCTGCTGTACTGTCAGAAGAATTAGTTTTCTAGCCTTGCTGACCTCCTTTCCGCGACCGGAGCCCGAGCCATTCAAAGTCTCGGCACCGCCATCGTTTCCAACCAGCTCAGCGGGAAAATCACGACGTGAGGCGGGTCGCAGTCTCCGGGAGCTTCCGAAGCTTGCGTCCTTTGAAACGGGACGACCGATGGAAGCTCGGTGGACGATTGTTCGCTCTAATACCATATTAATCTAACTCCACTTGCTCGCAGGCCAGGTGAATCAAATGAATTTGGTATAAGTACGGACGCAAAGACTCAACTTATCTTTTCACTTTTACCCATATGAAAAACCAATTTACCCATATGAAAAACCAAACCATGAAGACGGCCGGCAAATACGCGCTGAGCCTTGCCGCCACCATCGCGCTCACCGCTACCGGAGTCTACGCCTGGGCCGGGCTCACGGCATCGAGCGGCGACAAGCTCGACTATCAGAAATGGAACCAGCTCGTGAACACCGTTCAGAGCGGAATTCCGACCGGTGCGGTCATGAGCTTCAATCTCGCGAGCTGCCCAAGCGGCTGGACCGAATATTCGGCCGCTGCCGGAAGGACGGTTATCGGACGGGGGAATGGTGCTGGCAGCAATGCGAGCGTGGGGGATATGGGTTGAGACAAAAGCAAACCATCCCTGAGTGATGCGAACGTCACGGTATCGCTTGGTTGAGTCAGCATAACTACTGTAAACAATTTAAGCCTCAATGGGTCAAGTTGAGGTAATTTTTGAACTAATCCCACGGGTACCTCTCTTGGGACATATGCTGGTGCCGTAAGGGTTTATTCAGATGCCACTCCATCGATCCCGATGAAATCCTGATCTATCTGAGGTACCATTGATACATCATTGGCAGGTGCTGCTATAGCCACTATAGTATGAGCTGGAACCGCCCCGGACAACATGCAGCCGTATATCGCGCTGTTGTACTGTCAGAAGAATTAGGTTGCGAACATTGAAGACGGTTTATATGCCCAACGGGAAACCAATTCCCGTTGGGCATATATCGGGTTCCGTTACAACTTCGTGGTTCGGCAAATGCTTCGGATAAGTTTGAAGCAGATAATTGAACGACGTTTTCCGAACCGCTTTTCCATCAGACACTATTTTCCCAAAAATAAACTGTCGATTTTCTTGTCAATCCAAAGTAGAAATGTCAAACTGTCGATTTTCTTTTGTTTTCCATATAACATGTAGTAAACTTTGGTCGATACGATACTTTTTTACCATATTCGGTATGTTCTTCACCAAACCACCTTCCGCATCCCGGAAACTCAAAGGGTTCACCCTCGTCGAGCTTATAGTCGTCATAACTATCCTCGCCATCCTCGGCACCATCGGCTTCCTCTCGATAGGGGGCTATTCGTCGCGCGCCCGCGACTCCGCCCGCATTGGCGACCTCGCGCAGGCATCCAAGTCTTTGGACCTTTCCGTGGTCGTATCGGGCTCCTATCCGTTGCCGGACGGCTCGTTCGCCGTGACGCACTCGGGTGGGACCGTCTGGAACCAGGGGACGGTCTGACCGCTCGTCATGCAGTACTTCAAGGGGACGATCGCCGGAGGGGGGCTCAACGAGAAGCCCTTGGACCCGCTGAAGAACACGGAGTACGGGTACTCTTCCCTCGCCGAAGGGAAAGCGTACCAGCTGAAGGCGGAGTACGAGGGCGACCTGGCGCAGAACGCCGCGGACGCGGGCTTCCTCGCGGGCACCGCCCACGCCGAAGCCGGGAACCCTTCCATGGCCTACGTCCGGGGGAACTTCGGGGGGCTTACCGCGAAGGTGAGCACGGGGGGCATGGTGTACGTCCTCGCCGTCCCGGGCATCCTCACGAACAGCGGGAGCGTTGCGGGGGCTTCCGCTCCCATAGGCTCGCTTTCGGGCTCGCTCCTGTTCAACGGGAAGGCCCTGCGTGGGGCGAGCGCGTTCCCTCCGGGGGCGGTGGTGCATTCCGGGGCGAAGACGGCCTCGAACCCGAGCGGATTGCCGGCGAGCGCGGCGGACCTGAACGCCATGGTGGCGGCATTGCAGGCGGCGTATTCCGGATCCGATATCAGAAGCAACCAGAACATCGCGACGCTCATGAATACCTCAAGCGGGTCGTTCGCGTCGTTCGGGACGAGTTTGGTGAGCGCGCAATTGGGGGGAAGCGCGGGAGGGGGCGGAGGGGGCGGCACGGCTAACACGTTGGTAGACGGGGCCTGTACGGGACTTCCAACGGGTTCAGTATATTTCAATACCACGTCGAGCTACTCGCTGTCGAGCGCGTCCGGCGGAACCTCGCTCAATGCGGTGACGGCGGGATATTTCGCGAGTCCCGCGACGAATACCTGCCAGTACAAGTGCAATACTGGCTGGGGATACGCTTGGGATGGGTCGGCCTGTGCTTTGAGAAATTCCTTGGCTTCGGATACTTCGGGGTGGTCTTCCAATGGCGGATCTTGTCCGTCGTGTATTCGCAATGCCTATACCAAGAATCTTGGAGTCATGACGTTAACGCAGTGCGAAGTGGAAGCCGCGAAAAATCACGCTACGATGTTTTATCCCGATTCGTATCAACATCCCGCAAACGGCACGAATTCTTGGAGATGGAGAATACACGCAACATATTGAGTATACAGCCCGAATCATTCCATCCACTATGAGACCCCCTCTGAATCAACGTACGCTTGCAGCTTGATAAAGCAAGTAAGCCCAAATGTGAACAGTAGCGACGGGTCTTCCCATCCCACTACGACCATTACTGAGAATTCCCCTTGGTCTACTGGTACGGCCAATGGGTATATTTATAATATCTACAGGTCGACAACTTCGGATAGCTATGCTTGCTCATTATTCTTACGTGTGAATGGTTTGAACGTATATAGTAAATGAGTACAGTCGATGCTTTCCGGAGTTACCACGACTATGGCAAATGGAAATCAGAGCCTCTGTTCTCATGGATATTGCGGTGATACATACGGTTATTTAAATAGTACCACTCAAAGTAACATATATTGAGACTCTACCTCCGCTGTCAGTGACGGCTACTGCTACGGCTATACCATCTACAAATAACTCCAGTTCCAAGCGGGGCGTTCCAAAAATGCCCCGCTTTTCCACCAGACACTTTTTCCCAGAAATAAACTTTGACAAAAACGTAACTCTCTCTATCATTTCGCCATTCTTTTCACAATATTATGACTTTTTCACCTCCAAAAAAAGCCTCGAAGGTACAGACTGGACAACGCCATGGCAAATGGCTCTTCGAAAAGGTCCGCAAAGTAAAAAATTCCGTGGTCCTCCAGTACGACGAGGCCGGCAATGCTACGGGTCTCGCCCACTTCGCTTCCCCGGTCACCGGGCAATACCGAGGTCGGCAGGTCATCAAGAAGGCCAAGTCCAAATCGGATAAGATCACTACCGTTCGAGCGTAGACAAGGGCCAGCGAAAGCTGGCTTTTTCAATACGCGCCGATTGTTCCTTACCCTCTTCCTTGACCATGCGAAAGCTTACCCGACGCGAAATCCGCGAGTTCCTGCTCCAGTCGCTCTATGCGAAATCCATGCTTGGCGACTCGTACGATCCCAAGGAATTCGCTTCGAGCTACTATTCGAGCCCGGTGGACCAAGCGTTTGCCGACGCATATTACTCCGAGTCTTTCGAAGGAATCCAGAGGGAAGAAGGAACCCTGCTGCAGATCGTCGCGCTGTACGCACCGAAATTCGACGCGGACATCATGCCGATCATCAACCTCCTCCCGATTTTTATCGCGGCCTACGAAATGCTGTACCTCAAGTGCGACCAGGTTCCGGAAAAAGTCTCCATCAACGAGGCGGTCGAGCTCGCGAAACGGTTTTCCGACGACGGGGCCCGCGAGATGATCAACGGGGTCCTGAACAAGCTCAAGGACGAGAAATCCACGGTTTTGGCTACGATCGTCCCCCGAAAAAAATTATTTTTCTAATCCCTGAACATGAAGCGCTCCAACCGTTTCGATTCGGTGGCATTTGAAGAGAAAGTAGAACTTCTTCTGATTTCTCTTGAGATTCCATACGTCGATTTACATAGCTATCCGATAGCGTTTTTCCACCGTTCCGTGCTCAACGAGCTCAGCCTTCCCGAGAGCAACGAACGGGTCGAGTATCTCGGCGACGCCGTGCTCGAGCTCATTACGACCGAATACCTCTTCAAGGCGTTCACGACGTACCAGGAGGGGCAATTGACCGATGTCCGTTCCGCGCTGGTCCGCGGCCGCAACCTCGCGGACGTGGCGCTCCGGCTCGGGCTCCAGGATATCATCCTCCTTTCCCGAGGGGAAACCCAGGCGGGCGGGAACCAGAATCCCTACATCCTCGCGAATACCTTCGAAGCGCTCCTCGGGGCAATTTACCTAGATCTCGGCATCGAGGAAGCCAGAAAATTCGTACATGCGCATATCATTTCCACGCTTTCCGGCATCATGGAAGACGAGCTCCACATCGATCCGAAGTCCAACCTCCAGGAAATCATTCAGGCATCCCATTTCGTGACCCCGCACTACGAGCTGATTGCCGAAACCGGCGCGGACCATGACAAAATCTACACGGTCGGTGCGTACCTCAAGGATATCCTCATCGGACAGGGCACCGGATCCAGCAAGAAAAAGGCGCAGTCTTCCGCGGCGGAGAACGCGCTGGAGCGGAAGAAAGAGTGGTTTGGAAAATAGATACAGATCCCGTGAATTCCATGGGATTTTTATTTTTGAAAAACTTCAAGAACCTCATCAAAACGATGAAATCCGAAGTTGAATTCGAGTACCGTAGCGAAACGTACTGGCAAGTACGTAGAGCGAGGAACGGAGAATTCGACAAGGAGTTCGCGTTTTGATGAGGTTCCTACCCCCCGATGAGGTGGCTGACGATAGGAATGCACCCCCCGACGAAAAACCCTACGACCCCCAACGCGTTCTTGGAATGGTGTTTCAGCTCCGGCAAGAGGTCGGAAGCCCCGATATACAGCAGCGTGCCTCCCGCGAACGCCAGGACGTACGGCGCGAGGTTTCCGAGGGAAAAGATACTGAGCGCCAGTGATCCCAATCCGAGCGAGCCCGCGAACATGGCGAACAGTCAGAGTTTTTGCCGTTTGTCGAAATGCGAATGCTGGGCGATGGCCGCGAGCGAGAGCGAAACGGGAATCTGGTGGAGGATGACCCCGGTGGTCACCATGATTCCCAGGGCCGGAGCGATTCAAAAGGCGCTTATGATGGCGACCCCGTCGAAAAACGTATGGATGTACAGCCCCCCGAAATTCCAGACGGATTTTTTGGAGTGCTCGTGCCGGTGTGCGTCGTCGTGCCCTTCGTGCGGGTGGGTGCATTGGAAATAGTCCAACAGGAATACCACGCAAAATCCTACGAAAAAGACGATCCCGGCGGATTCCCCCGCTTCGATTGCTTCGGGAAGCACGTCGGTAAGCGATATGCTGGTCATCATCCCGGCCCCCAGCCCGATGAGGATCTGGATGGATCTTTTGGAGAGGGGAGACCGGGAGAGCAGCCAACCGGCGAGGGAAGCGAGGACGGCGAGGGCGACCGCGAAAACAGATATGAACATGGCCGCACTATATGCAAGAGGCGGTATTTGTAAATTTTCAGAGGTTTCTCCAATTTCACTTTGACTTAATCGGACTTATCCCTATCATTCTGGCATTCTTTTTTTAGTATATGATTGGAAAATTCAAAAAGCGAAAGCGTCTTCGGATTCACGGATTCCTTCAGAGAATGTCTACCAAGGGCGGAGCCAAGGTTATTGCCGCGCGCCGACGGAAGGGTCGACACGTTTTGGCGGTAAGCTACCCGAACCGGTTCAAGATGACCAACGGGAAGTCCAAAATGCACATCGTTGCCGGAGGTTCTGCCCGAGTGGTACGATACCCGGGTTCCAACGAAAAATTCCGACCGGATACCAACCGGGAGGGTTCCGTCGCGAACGCCGAGTAATTCTTACTTTGTCCAGAATGCATATTCTGGACGTTAGAATGCATGATCGCAAAACGATATCGACTCAAAGAAGCTCAAATAGGAAAGGTTTTACGTCGTAAAAAACCTTTCTTTTCGAGTATCCTGGTGGCGAACGTCGCGCAAAACCGGCTTGAATATCCGCGATTTGCCCTTATCCTGTCCGGGAAGGTGGCAAAAACCAGCGTCGACCGGAATTTTTTCCGGAGGATGCTGTACGATATCTGCGGGGAATATCTCGGAAACGTCTCCGGGGATATCGTCTTCGTCGCCAAGAAGTGAACCGTACTCCAAAGAAAGGACGCGGAATGCGCGAGCCGGTTCGCCCAAGAACTCCGTGCCCTCATCCACAAAATCCAATAATTTTCCCCATGAAAGACCGATTGCTCAATTTTCTCCTCATTACGTTCGTCCTCCTGCTCGCGATGAATCTCTTTTTGCCGTCACCGAAAAAAGTGGTCGAATCGAACGACCCGGCATTCGTGCTCTCCAAAGCCGCGGTCGTGGTGCCGAACTATCCGGTCGTCACGTTCAAGAATCCTACCGATTCTGCCATCGCTTTCAATACCTGCAGCGATCTCGCGATTCTCAAGGACCTGAAAACCGTCAGTATCGACGCTGCCGCTCAAGCGTTCTGCAAGGACGTGAAAGTGGCGCCGAAGTCCGAACAGGCCTTGGATATTTCCGAGCTTACCGCCCTGTTCAACCAGCCGGGAAGCGTCGGTTTCAAGCTCGTTTCCGGAGGCAAGGAAATCACGGCGAACGTCACGGTGGAAGAACGAAGCTGGATCCGGACCCTCATGGCCACGGTTTTTTACGCGCCGATCCTCAACTTTTTCGTCGGAATCATCCAATATTTGCCGGGCCATAGCCTCGGAATCGCTATTGTCATCATCACGATCGTCGTCCGATTGATCCTCCTGGTACCCCAACACCAGATGATGATAAGTACCAAGCGGATGCAAGAAATCCAACCCAAAGTCAAGGAGCTCCAGAACAAGCACAAATCCGACCAGGCGAAAATGGGCATGGAACTCATGGAACTCTACAAGCAGGAAAAGGTGAACCCGCTCGGTTCCTGTCTCCCGCTGCTCATCCAGACCCCGATACTCTTGGTTTTGTACTGGGTGCTTTCTTCTATCCAGGATCATAGCAACTATTTCTACCTGTATCCGATTTTCCAATCTTTCGACGTTTCCAAACTCGATCATATTTTCCTCGGAATGGATTTGCTGGCTATCGGCGGAGTTACGGCCGCGATTCTCGGGGTCGTCGTGGGGGTCACGCAGTTCCTCCAAATTTGGCTTTCCCAAAGGCGGGCGGTACCGCTTCCGGAAGTGAAGCCGGAAGATCGGGATCCCAACTCGATCATGCCCGATCCGCAGATGATGAACAAGTTCATGCTCTACGTGCTTCCGGTGGTGATCGCCGTTTCCGTTTTGTATTTCCCTATCGGGGTGGGAATCTATTGGTTCATCGGAACCCTCTTCATGCTCGTGCAGCAGGCCATAGTCAACCATATGCTCGATTCCGAGAAGGAAAAAGGAGAAATCATCGTTCCGGCGGGTTCTTCGAAAAAGCAGAAAAATTCCAAAAAGGACGTGGTTATCGAGGGGTAATTCCATCCGAACTATGAAAACGCTTATTATTCTTCACGGCGGCGATTCTTGGAATACCCAAGAGGCCTATGTTGATTTTTTGAGGACCGGATATCGGATCGAGGCGTACGAGCCGGCGGATCCCATTTTGGCGTGAGGCTGGAAGAACGCCCTTTGCGATAAAGCATACGCGCGGGGTTGGTCGGTGTTTTTCCCGGCTTTTCCCTGCAAGCAGAACGCGAAATATGCAGAATGGAAAATTATTCTCGACCGGGTTCTGGCGACGGTTCCCGTAGATTCGGAAATCACGTTCGTCGGGCATTCGCTCGGGGGGAATTTCATTATCAAGTACCTGGCGGAGACGGATGTTTCCGACCGGAAGGTTTCCGCCGTCCATCTCGTCGCGGCATGCTATGGCGACGGGTCTTTTTCCGAGCCCGCAGACGAGGGTTGGGAGCGGCTTTCTCGGTGCGCCGATGCCGTGCATATCTGGCAGGCGAAGGACGATATGATCGTTCCTGTGGCATTGTCGGAACATATCCGGGGGAAGTTGCCCGGGGCGGAGTATCATTTGTTTGAGACGGGCGGGCATTTTCGGATTGCGGAGTTTGCGGAATTGGAGGGGGAGATTATTTCGTAATTGGCGTGTATGGAAAGGTATATATATGAATCCGAATCACATCCGCATTTCATTCGAATTAAAAAATTGGAAGTGAAATTCATAATGAATCAATACGTTATTTTCGGTTTGTTCGCTTTGCTTTTCATGGTGCTTATTAAAAATCCTTGGTTAAATGGACAGGATGAAATCTTTTTCTGGTCTCTCGCGTTCGGCATTTTTTCAATTGTTTCTTTCTTACTTTACGACGTAGCGACTGAACGTGTTTGAATTGCCGAGGAATTGAATGTTGTCGTCGAAAATAAAAAGCGCATTAAGGCCAGTTATGCCGAACTCCTCGGATTCATTGCCGAGGATGCTTTGACACCCTGAATCGACCCCGAGACCCTTGCATCCATTAAGTTGGCAATCCGGAAAGTTAGCGAGAATTTGATAAATTCCAAATCAAGTTTTTCCAAGCTTTTAAAGTGGAGGCGTTTTTCTTTCATTTTCAAGTTGCCGAAAGATTTCGAATCGGGAATCGACGACATGGTAGCCTACGAGAGAAGCCAATTCGTTACCCTTATGAAAGATTTTACCAATTCCATCCAAGAATGGACTGTCCTCCACCAGAATGAGCTCGTCGGGCTCGAACGCGATCTGCAAGAGAAAGCCGGAACGGTAGAAAATCCCTCATGAAAAGGAGCCATTGATATGCAACGGATGAGAATCCACGCCCAAATCGAACAATTGAACGAAATCACGAATACGTTGTAATCCATATCCTTATCCAACCACGATACGTCCGACTCGCGTTACCCACGTTTCCCTAATGGAACGATCCCGGATACGCGAAAGCCGTCGCTCAAAAATTATACGTGACGTTGTTTCCTGGCGCGGAACTTCCGTTCAGGTTGATCGGATAAAACGTGGTTCATGAAATCCCGATAGGCAGCACTCACTGGCTCACCCCGTTTTTGAAAAACTCAATCGTCCTGGCATCGGCGTCGAATAGGACTCCGATGATGCTGGACGTCGAATATCCTCAACCGTAGGTGCTCCATACGCCGTCGATACTCTTGTTCCCATTGTATCAGTAGTAAAAAACTCACCCTTTCCCGGTCGTGTTGAAATGATCAATCGTCGTATTGTTGGAATTCTGGATACCGATTCAGAACGCGCTCTGGCTTATCGCTCCGCAGGTCAGTTCCCAATACCACTTCCCTGAGCTCATGGGGACATTGGCGAATCAGCCGTTTCAGTAGTTCGAATTGATGCTCGGTGGCGCATTCGTCAGGTTTCATGTTACTCCGTGCGATAGCGCCAGATCGAGGGTAGTTCCCGTCGGCATATTGTTTCACCCGTTCGACGTCGCCACTATGACGTTCGTGTTCCCCAGGTTTCCCCGGATTGCCGTATTATAGAGGTTCGTCAAGGTGGCCGTACCGTTCCCCCCGCTGAGGAATCAGGTTATTTGTGGCGCGCCCGTGCTATCTGTCTTCAGGTTGCTCGCATTGTATATGGCATAGAGATTGGTCATTAGCGCCGTGGCTCCGGCGGAATCCAAAGGCCCGGAGTTCGAATAGGCGACGATTCCCGTTCCGCTCGTAACGAGGTTGGAATTCCTCAGCGCATCGAAGGTGACTGCGATGTTTCCCGTTGGTACCCTGCCGACGTACGTACTGGGAATGTTGGTCTTATCGTGCAACACGAGATTTCCGGATTGGGTAGAAGGTACGGAAAGTTCGGAATTGGCAAGGTTCGACAGGACAATGCTCGGAAGCGTCAGGTAGTAGGTAGTGGTTCCCGTTACCGCTTTCGCTATCAGTCCGTTGAAATTTCCTCCGACGTATGCTTTCGAGATACCTGCCGTGCCTTCGTTTTCGAGTACGGTCGCCAGCTGGTACTCCTTTTTCGTATTCAAAACCGAATACGTGAACTCCACTCCGGCATGGAGGGGATCGATCGGTTTTTTCCCGGCTTTGTATGCGTCTGAATTCACCATCTGCATGACGGAATCCCCCACGGAACCCTGAGTCCAAACGATACCGCCGGAAAATGTCACTCCGATTCCGCCGGTTGGGTCGGGGTAGGTTCCAGTCCTCACGTTGCTCAGCTCCAATCCCTTTCTGATATCGGATATCGCCGTAAGCCGACTGCTGTCGCGAGCCGAACTGGAATATCCTTTAAGCGAGATGAAACCCATGGTTCAAAGGATTGAAAGTATAGTTATGACCACTATGAGTTCCACTAATGTGAAACCTTGTTTATTTACCATGATACGAAATGATTAATGCGATTCGAGAATCGTTCAAAGTATATGCTACTAGGGAGCCGTATGCAAATTTTTTTCCCAATTCGAAATCTG
This sequence comes from uncultured bacterium, assembly GCA_903908595.1. Classification (GTDB taxonomy): domain Bacteria; phylum Patescibacteriota; class Gracilibacteria; order BD1-5; family UBA2023; genus CAIVSN01. Next base: position 17,198 of record CAIVSN010000144.1, on the reverse strand, counting down.
GGTATCCGTGCTTGAGAAATCCGAGAAACTTTTTTGTGACTTTTTTCCCGGAATTCCGTATTACCCTTTAGAAGCCAAACAAATACCCATGGTTTCCCCCCTATTTCCCTAATTTCCTTCCTATGAAGAAATTGCTTTCCTTCGTTCTCCTCATGCTCCTGGGAGTCCCGAACGGTATATTCGCCGGAGACGATGCGACGACCAAAGAAATCCCCTTCGACAAGATTACCCAAGGGGAAATGATTACCGTTATCGGCGGCGCTGAGGATCCGAACGCCTTTTCCCACGAGGAAGCCGGGCAGGTCGCCGCGCTTCCGCTCAAACACACGAGCGTGGAATCCGAGATTTCCGGGTTCGTGGCCCGGACCTACGTTACCCAGGAATTCCAGAATCCCTACAAGAGCCCGATAGAGGCGACCTATAATTTCCCGCTTCCGCACGAGGCCAGCGTCGACAGCATGGAAATGCAGATCGGCGACCGCAAGATCGTCGGGAAAATCGACACGCGGAAGGCTGCCGAGCAAAAATACCAGGAAGCGAAGCGCAATGGCCAGACTGCCGCGCTCCTCAATCAGGAACGCCCGAACATTTTTACCCAGAAGGTGGCGAACATCCTGCCCGGGGATTCCATCAAGATCAGGATTTCCTATTTCGAAGTCGTGAAATATGACAAAGGGGTCTACAACTTCGTGTTTCCCATGGTCGTCGGACCGCGGTACAATCCCGCGAGCGTCGTCGATGCCAACAATATTACGAGTCCGTCTATTCCCGAGGGATACCGAGAAGGGCACTCGATCGACGTGAAGCTCCATATCGTGGCGGGCGTGAATATCAGGGGCCTCAAGAGCAATTCCCACGACGTGAACGTCAAGAAAATCAGCGACTCCGAAGCGGAAATCACGCTCAAGGATACCGACAAGATACCGAACAAGGATTTTTCCTTTACCTACGACGTGGCTTCCGACGTGCCTCAGATAGGATTCCTCACGCATAAGGTTGCCGGAGAAAAGGACGGGTACTTCGCCCTCGTCGCGGAACCCCAGAAATCCCCGAAGAAATCCGAAATCCGGAACCGGGAAATCGTTTTCGTGCTCGACACTTCAGGATCCATGATGGGCCGCCCGATCGAAACCGTCAAGAAGGCGATGAAAAAGGCCATAGCGGACCTCGGACCGAACGACAGCTTCAACGTGTACAATTTTAACACCCAGGTGTTCACCTTGTTTCCTGCCGCGAGAAATGCCGACGAAAATACGAAAAAAGAAGGATTGAAGTACGTGGAAAACCTCGTGGCCGGCGGGGGAACCATGATGCTCCAACCGTTCAAAGAGGCGCTCAAGGACCATGGCGATCACGGTGACCGTATGCGGATCATCCTCGGGATGACCGACGGCGACGTGGGGAACGAATCCGAAATCCTGAGCGCCGTCAGGAACGATCTCGGATCCAACCGGCTCTTCATGTTCGGGGTTGACGCTTCGGCCAACCGTTACCTCATCGACAAGCTAGCGGAAAGCGGCAACGGCAAGGCGACCTACGTGCTCGGGGAAGACGACGTCGGTAAAAAAGTGGACGAATTCTATGGCAATTTTGCCGCTCCCGTGCTCACGGACATCAAGATCGACTGGGACGGGCTCGACGTTACGGGCGTGCTTCCCGAAAAATTCGCCGATTTGTACGCCTGACAGCCGCTCTATGTCTACGGCAAATACTCCGCCGGAGGATTGCCCGGTTCGCTCGACAAGGAACGGAATATCAAAATCACCGCGAAACGGGGGAACGAGGACTATTCCCAGACCATAAAAATGACCTTCAAAAATGAGGAAACCGCCAATTCCAGCATCGCCGCCTACTGGGCCCGGCAGAAAATCGCCGAAATCTACAAGTCCAACCGGTTCGTCCCGAACGGAAAACTCGAAGAGGAAGTCACGGCGCTCGGGCTCAGGTATTCCATCATGTCGGAATATACTTCCTTCGTAGCGATCGACGACGCGATCCGCAATACGAGCGGAAAAACCGAAACCGTCGAAGTGCCGGTATACGAGGTGGAAGGGAAGGATTATGCCGGAGTCTATGGGGCCGCCGAAAGTGCATCGGCCAGCCGAAAACTGTACGCGCCGGGAATCGGCTTCCAAGGATCTTCCTCGAATATGGGCTCCGTGAACGATTCCCTCAAGGGGGCACCCGCGCCAGCAGGAGTAATGGAAACGCTGGGCAACATGTTCGGTGGTGCGAAGAGCGAATCGATGAGCGCGAGTCCGAAAATGGCAGCTACTTTCACCGATAGCGCCGAATCCTCAAATTCCGACAAAATCCAGTCGACCCGGAAGGAAGGGGTATCCGAATCGCCGAACGTTCAAAATATCGTAATCCTGCTCGGCATCGCGAGCCTGATAGCCGGTCTCGCTTACCTCGCCATCCGCTTCTTCAAACGGGCCAAGAAGGAAAAGAAATAGCATTTTGTATTGAAACTCCTCGCAGATGCCGTATCCTCTCCGAAAATAATCAATGCCATTGATCACCAAGGAAGAATTCGCCAACGTCTACGAGGAGTTTTTCCCAAAACTCTACCGGTACGTGTTCCATCGGGTGGAAGATCACGCCACTTCCGAAGACCTCGTCTCCCAGGTATTCTTCAAGGCTCTCAAAAACCTCGGAAAATTCGATGCCGACAAGGGAAACGTCTCGACCTGGCTCTATTCGATCGCTTCCAATGCGATTGTCGACCATTACCGGAAGGACGAGGCCCACGCTTCCATCGAGGACTTCGAAGAGGCCCTCTCGTACCAAACGCGTCACGGGGAAACCATCGATGCGGGTATCCGCTTGGACCAGGTCATGGATTCGCTCCGCAAACTCCCCCTCAAGAACCAGGAAATCATCGCGCTCCGAATCTTCGAGGAACTCCCGTTCGCCGAAATCGCGAAGATCGTCGGCATCGGCGAATCCGCCGCCAAGATGGGGTTCGCCCGCGGCATCGAAGCCCTCAAGAATTCCCTCCCGCTTTTCGCGGCGTTCGCAGTACTCTTATTGAAATAGCATGAACCCCCCTATCGATTTCGACCGGCTCCAGCGCATTTTGGAAAAATGCGAACGGGGAGAGCCCCTGTCTTCCGAAGTCCGGGAGTACGGGGAGATCTTCCACGCCCTGAAATCCAAGTCCGAATCGCCCGTAAAAATCGACGCGGATTTCCGTAGCGGCCTAAAAAGCGAATTGCTGGAAACGTATGACGAAACCTATCCCGTCCGCCGTCCGTTTTTCTCGAAATATTCCCTGCCGTACTTCCGTCTCGCCCTTTCCTTCTGTCTGCTCCTGACGGTAGGATTCGGCATGTACGGATGGCTTGGGAGTCCCGTGAAAAACTCGGAGACCCATCAGGCGACGTACGCTCCGGCCATCTTGTCGGAAGAAACCCGGTCAATCCCAAACCCAAGCCCCGGAATGTCCCCCGGTGCGCCCGCATTCGACCAGACAATGGAAAAATCCGAATCGTCCAAGAGCATCTCTGATTCGGCAAGTATTCCGCAAAGGAATATGGGTTCCACGTTCGGTTCCATCGGCGGCAGAATGGACGTTTCGAACGGCTCCGCCGCTTCGGATTCGCTCAAATGAGCCTCGAGGCAACAATTGGATTTCTGGGAATCGCTTCCGGGGATGGCTTTCATGGGCGTCTTGTTGCTCTTCGGGCTCGTTTCGGTTTTTTTCATCGTCAGGCGGTTTTTTTAAAAAAATAAATTATTTTATTGTCAATAGATTTTTTCCCCACGAGGTTCGCTTTTTCAAAACCGGCAATTCCGATTTTGTTGATTTCGGCGACCGCATTGGAAATCGTGGTATTGAGAGGATTCTTTATCACGTGGGAATTACCGGTTTCTTGCAGAATGCGCAAACCGGTTTTAAAAACTATATTTAAAACTAAAAATACCAATTGTATTTTTACAAATAAATTGCATTTGGAAAGAAGAAGTCTATCCTTTCACCGAATTTCGGAGTAGCGCGACTTTCCCTATTTCCGTATTATTTTTTTCACTTCATTGTTTTATGGCTCTATTAAAAATAAAGACAACTTCAAAAAGAATCGTTGCGGGCATATCGCTGGTCACGATGATTATGACCCAATCGCTTTTTGGAATTGTGAATTTGGTGCCGGTGGCGAATGCTATCGGAGGATGTACCCTTACTGACGTCGGTCCGGCATCGGGCGCTTCGATAAGATGAAATGCCTATAGCTACAACGTAAGCGTCACTCCCGGAGATACGTGTAGCGATATTTGAGCAGTTATTACCGGGTATTACTTATACGATGCGAACAATAACGCGGATTTCACCGATGATGGCGCGTATCAGCAATTTGCCCAAGTCAGTCCTGGTGTAAATTCGAATTCCTATACCCTTACTTGGGATACCACTGCAAGGATCGAATCTGCTACCAACCGCTATAAGAGCCGGGTAATAATTACCGGTGGCGGAGCCGGATCATTGACACCGGCCATTACTTTTGGGATTGACAACACCGCGCCGACCATATCCGCCGTCCATACCCTCGACCGGGACCTCAACGGCCAGCTCGATGCCGTAAAGATCACATTTGCCGACGCGTTCAGCGCCAATATCAAGGATACCAGCGTTACGGCGAGCGATTTTACCGTGACGGGATACGTGAATCCAACGTTCGTTCCCGCGGAAACCGTTTCGGGCGATCACGAGAACGACAACATCATCGTGATCGGTTTCGACGAGATCGGACCGGATACGAACGCTACGCCAAACGTAGCCTATGCTGCCGGAAGCCTGACGGATAATTATTCTCAGGGAAATGCCGTCATTTCGGATGCTACCAACGCTTCCATAGACGCTGCCGTGCCCGTTATGGTTTCCGTAACGAACTACGACGCGACTACCGATAATGGCCCTACGGCTGGACAAGACGGTCGCAACGATGAAATTTACGTTATGTTCTCTGAGCCGATCAGCGACGCCAGCATAACCGGATACGACGATTTCTCCGCTGATGATGACGCAGGAGGAACCTACCCGGTTTCCCTTATGAAGAAAGCGGCGCCATTGCACGGTTATACCGATGCCGCAGACGACGAATACGTTACGCTCATGGGACCGGGCCAGTTAGTCGGTACCGATAAGGAGGGGGTCCAGCTCTCCGGATCCGTTACCGACATGAACGGAATGGCAACTACCGCTTCACAAACCATCGCTTATAACGCTGGGTCAGGAAACAACGACGGAGCCGCTCCCCAGTATCTCTCTTCCGTGACCCTCGACAACAATAACGACGGGGTCGTGGATTACGTAAAGATAACCTACTCCGAAGCGATGGAGGATTCGACGGTCGTCGCTACGGATTATGCCGTGGGTATCGCGGATACTACCGGAGTAAATCTTATCGAATCTTTCTCGTCGCTTACCCCAAGTACGGGGAACGCCATAGACGTCGCAAATGACAGCGTCATATATATAGGCGTTGCCGACGGTACGGAAACCCTTTCGGCCGACAAGACGGATTACACCCTAAAAATACAGCAGATTGGGCTCGTCGACGATCTCAATTCCAACCCCCTCGCGTCTTTCGCATCCAAAACGTCTACTGACGGAGCGAAACCCTTGCTTCTCTCGACTCACGCGACTACTATAACGAACGATAACGGAGTGGGAAAGACCACCACTCTTGCCATGAAGTATTCCGAAGACGTTTCGGCAAATTCCAGCAATACGGTTGGCGATTATACCGTCGAGATAGCGGGAACCGCTACCGGTATCGTCGTTACTTCCGTAAACAGGACTACGAGCACGGTTACTTTGAATCTCTCGGCAGCAGACCTTAATCAGACGACGAAACAGCTCCAGGTTTCCTATACCGGAGGCATCATTAAGGACGAGGCCGGCTCATCGGATAATTCCGGTGCCGCAGTAAGCGATCTCGGCATTACCGATGCGGCGAATCCTTCCATTCTCTATACGGAGACGAGAGACCTCGACGGCAATGGGCAAATCGACGCTTTATACGTAAAATTTTCAGAAGCCATAGAAGATGACGGCGTTCGAGCCAACGATTTCACCGTCGGTGCGTTCGCTACGGCTTTTTCAGCCGCTGCCGACTGTTCCGGCGCAGCCACAAGGACCGCGGACAGCGATTATATCTGTTTGGGCCTCGTAGAAAGCGGAACTCCTGATACAAGCGCTACCCCGGCCGTATCGTATACGGGGGATAGCCCAACGGATCCGGATATCCAGGACAAGGCAACCATTGCCAATACCATCGTCGATTATGTTGCGGTGAATGCCCTCGACAAGGCGTCTCCGGTAGCCCTCATGACGGACGTCGCGACCGCGACCGTTCCGAATGTCGCTCCAAACGGATTGACGAAAAGCGTCCAGGTGAAATACTCGGAAGAGCTTTCTATCGCGCCCAGCGCCAATTCTTTCTCCGTGAAGAATTCGCTTGACACGGCCGTCGACGTTTCGGGAGTGGCGCTTGACGGAGGTGACGCTTCCATAGCGGTCCTTTCGTTGAGTCAGGTCGATACGGACAATGATACCAGCAAGATGAAGGTGGCATATTCTACCGGCGGTACCACGCACGCATCCGACAGCGCGTCCAATCTGGCGGTTGCCCTTGCATCTACTTCCGTCCAAACGGACGGAGTTGCGCCATTCGCGCTCACGTCTACCTATATAGATAGCGATTTCGACGGCCAAGTCGACCGGGTAGACATCACGTTCTCGGAAGATATCGAAGACGACGGATACGATGCGGCAGACTATACGACCGCCGTTGCCGGAACCGTTGCATTGACGAACGAATCGGCGACAAGCATTCCTACTTCCCGTGTCCTTGCTATCGATATTCTTGGAGCTGCCGATGTTACCGGCGGAGCAACCAATCCACAAATCACCTATACGGATAACTTTGTCGATGCTTCAAGAGGGTTGAACGACGCGGCGAACAATGCCGTTGCGACATTTACCATTGCCGCTACCGACAATGCCGATCCAAGCCTCCTTACTGCCCATGCGGCAACGAAGACCATGGGAAACGCTTCGGGGAAAACTACCACCATGGCGTTGAAATTCTCGGAGGACGTATCCGGAACCGGTGCCGCAAGCACGAACACGGGAAGTTATCTCGTCGAATTGGACGGAACGTCGACTTCCATTGACGTATCTTCCGTTGGCGTTACTACCGATACGATAACGTTGAATCTCGACACGGCCGATGGGGATCAGACGACGGCCGCATTGAAGGTAAGTTTCACATGAGGTACCGTAAAAGACGCGGCAACGCTCCATAACAGCGCTGCTGGATACGGAGATCAATCCATCGCTGACAAGGCGCTTCCGGTAGTCACTTCCGGAAAATTCCAGGATTCCGATGGGAATGGTCAAGTTGACCGATTCGTTTATACCTTTTCTGAGGATATTTCCGCGAGTTCTTACGAAGCGGGAGACTGGGGTATCGCATACGGTTCGCTTTGAGCCGGTTCGGTTGGGGCGGTTAGCTTCACTACGAATGCCATGACCGTTCCCCTTACGTCCCTAGATGCCGGAGAAACCGGTTCTTCTGGAACTATCGGAATGACCTACACGAATGGAAATACGCCGAATAGCCTCGAAGATGCCGCAAATAACGCGGTAGCTACTTTTGGGGGAGTCTCCGCCGTGACGGACGATGCCGATCCAGTAGTTTTGACTGTTAAGACTTCCGACGCCGGAGAAAATGGAGAGACCGCGAGCGACGGTATCGTAGATGCGCTCGTCGTTACCTATTCCGAAGACGTTTCCGCGGGTACGTTTACGGCGGGGAACTGGTCATTCGCCAATCCTGCGCCGAATGCTCAGCCCCTCGTTTATGCAAACGCCGGAGAGCTTACGGGTTCGACGGTAAAACTCTACGTAACGCAAGGAGTCGCGTACAACGGCGGAGAAACCGTTGATGCAATCATATCACAGACAAATCACGCCGGAATAAAAGACGCTGCGGACAACACGGTTGCGAAAGGACTCGCGGCGGCGGCAAACGGAACGAATTTCGATGGAACTGCAACGGATAACGTCGTGCCCCTGTATGTTACTTCGTACCTCCTTTCTTCCACTGTGGCGGAAGTCGAGTTCACGGAACTTATGCACGCGTCATCGATTACGAATCTGGCAAATTTCACGATAGCGGGAGTGAATCCTTCAAACCTTGCTTTTGGCGCAACGAACAAGCTGATTCGGGTAACGATTCCAGGCGGAATCAATACCGCTACCGACCGGCTCTCCATTCCAAACGGAGGAGGGCAAGTCAAGGACGCAAACACCATGGAGCTTGCGGCGGTAACGAATCAGGGGATTATAGGAGGACCAACGGTAGTCGGGCTCACCCTCAATGATTCGTCCATTACAACCGGGACAACGAGCTTTGCTATCGCCGGTCGTGCCGTTAGCCCGTCGAATAACTTCGACACCGTAAAATACTGTATCGGAACCGTGAATTCGGGAACGGCATGTCTTCCTTCGGGAGGAATTGCCGTGACTCCTTCGGACGGAACTCTCACTGACTCAAAATACGAAAACTTCACGGCAACCGTTAGCCCGAGCACCCTAGTATGGACCGGGGGTACTTACACCATATACTTTTCCGCTCAGGCAAATAACGTATGGGGGGATACATCCAGCATTACCGTTCACGTAACTTCTGCCGTCGCTCCCGTCACCCCGACCGTCACCCTCTCTGGAGCGTCCATCGTTTCCGCGTACACGGCAACGGAAGCGGCTTCCCGGTTCTCCGCCGGCCTCCAGGTCAGCACGACCGGCGCGGCTACCGCGACCGTCAACGGGTCTTCCGTCGCCACTGGCTCAACCGTCACCGTAGCTACCCTCTCAGGAGCTACCACACTCGGAGCGCATACCTACAGCGTCGTCGTGACTTCCACGACCGGGCATACCGCCTCCCTTACCGTTGCCTACCAAGTCAACGCGGACACGGTAACCCCCGTCACCCCGACCGTCACCCTCTCCGGATCGTCCATCGTTTCCGCGTACACGGCAACAGAAGCTGCTTCCCGGTTCTCCGCCGGCCTCCAGGTCAGCACGACCGGCGCGGCTACCGCGACCGTCAACGGGTCTTCCGTCGCCACCGGCTCAACCGTCACCGTAGCTACCCTCTCCGGAGCTACCACACTCGGAGCACATACCTACAGCGTCGTCGTGACTTCCACGACCGGGCACACTGCCTCCCTTACCGTTGCCTACCAAGTCAATGCAGACGCTCCGGGGGATACCACTGCGCCAGATCAGGATGTAAGTTTCAACAACATATCCGCTACATGATTTGACGTGATAACGACGGCTGACGATTCGTTTGACGTACGGGTCGATGTCGATACCGTTTCGAATTTTGTTTCCGTCGATCAAACGGCTGCGTATAACAACGTTACTGGTACGACTCCAACGACCGATACCATAGGATCGTTGACCCCAAATACCCTGTACTATGTCAGAGTCATCGTTAGCGATTTGGCAAACGGTGCCTGAAATACGAGAAGCAAGGTATATACGGTGAAAACTTTGAGCAATGCCGACGTGGGAGCTCCAAACCAAGAGGCGTCTTTCGTTAACATTACCAGTAGTTCGTTTGATGCCGTAGTAAGCGCGGATGAAGCGTTCGATATGGAAGTTACCTTCGCTTCGGATGCGGCAATTACCGGCGTTCTTTGAATTAATGCCTATGATTGAGCGTATACGACTGCCGTAAAGACCAATTCCATGCCCGGATGACTGACGGCAAGCACGGTCTACTACGTGCAGGTCAAGGTAAAAGATTCGACTTGAAACGAAAGAACAAAGGTGTATGCCGTCAAAACTACGGCTTCTACTGCCATAGTCACCCCGACCGTCACCCTCTCCGGAGCGTCCATCGTTTCCGCGTACACGGCAACGGAAGCGGCTTCCCGGTTCTCCGCCGGCCTCCAGGTCAGCACGACCGGCGCGGCTACCGCGACCGTCAACGGGTCTTCCGTCGCCACCGGCTCAACCGTCACCGTAGCTACCCTCTCCGGGGCGACTACCCTTGGAGCCCACACGTACAATATCGTAGTGACTTCCACGACCGGGCATACCGCCTCCCTTACCGTTGCCTACCAGGTAAACGCGGACGTGGCCACTCCCGTAACCCCGACCGTCACCCTCTCCGGAGCGTCCATCGTTTCCGCGTACACGGCAACGGAAGCGGCTTCCCGGTTCTCTAACGGCCTCCAGGTCACGATGTCCGGCGCGGCTACCGCGACCGTCAACGGGTCTTCCGTCGCCACCGGCTCAACCGTCACCGTCGCCACCCTCTCTGGGGCTACCACCCTAGGAGCGCACGCGTATGTCATCGAAGTGGTTTCCACGACCGGGCATACTGCCTCCCTTACCGTTGCCTACCAGGTAAACGCGGATACTCCGGCGGATACCGCGGCTCCGAGCTTCGTATCTTCCGCTCCGACGAATGCCGCAACCGCCGTTTCGGTTTCTAGCGGTAACGCATCGTTGGTCTATGACGAAATTCTCGTATTGAACGACGCTGCGATGGTATTGGTACGAAAGGCTTCGGATCTTTCGGACGTGTCTTCCGGCACTTCTTCCGTAACGACGAATTCCCTTGCCGTTCCATATGGAACGCTCGAATACTCGACTTCCTACCGGATCACGGTGCTCTCCGGAGCTCTCCAAGATGCCGCAGGGAACGTGGTAACGGGCGATCGGGAAGTTTACTTCACGACGCAATCCGCGAGCGCCCCGGATATTACGGGACTCTCCGTCGGTACGGTTACCAATTCTAGCGCCGTAATCACGTACGCTACCGACGTGGTGCCTACGGTAAAGGAATACCGAATCTCCATGCTCGCCTACTCTGGTACTTGGGCTACTCTTGCCACCTCTCCGGCTACGGTTTCCGGACTTGCCGCCAACACGACGTACTATTACCAGGTTCGGTTTGCCGTGAATGGCCAGACCGTCAATTCCGTTCCGATGTCGTTCAAGACGGCGGCATCGAATAGCGGTATCGCCATCACGAACATTGCCCGGATACCCCATGGGGATCCCGTGGTTTCCGGTGATTACACCAACGGATACCACTTCCGGTTCGCCGTGACGGCCAATTCGTTCTCCCAGACCGGAGCTTCCTTCAAGTTGGCCGACTGGTCAAACGGGATCGGAACGCTCGCTGCGGCAACGAATACCCGAATGGTCGTTTCCCAGGACGGGGTTGCCGATTACGCAACCGGTTCCGGTTCAGCCGTAGACGTTACCAATTCGTACGGTTCGAGCGTGAGCGTGAACGGCATGGATGCCGACGCTTCAACGGGAGGACGACAATTCTTCATCGACGTATTCTACAAGATCCCTGCGGGTGCCGGAGGTTCGTACTCCACGAGCTACGGAATCCTGACGCAATAGTTACTGATACACCAAAGACTGGAGGAATCCAGTCTTTGTCTTTTTACTCTTATAATCATATTATGAAACGAATTATTTTTCTCGTAGTGGCGAGTATGCTATTTCTCGTAAATACTACCCATGGACTCGTTAGCGGTGGCGGAGGTGGCGGAGGTGGTCCTGGAGGTGGCGGAGGTACCAGCGAAGCCAGTGGCAGCATTTCCACCGGAATCTCCACCGGTTTGAATTTGTCCATTCCCTGCAATCCCGCGACCGTCGCCAACGGTTCGGTAAACGCGCAGAACTGTTCCATTACGTGCAACGGCGGATTCCAGCTTTCCGGAGTCAGCTGCAACGCCATATCCAGCGGAGGAGGCGGGGGCGGGGGTGGAGGATCATCTGCGGATTATTGCCCCACCGGCGATCTTTCCGGGAGTTCCTACGATGGCAAGTGTACCGCGCCCCTTACCGGATCCGGTTCGACGTCCAGCGGAGCTACCGTAAACTGATCCGGTTCAACGAACACCGGTACCGGAAACGGTAACTCGTCGACTACGACAGGAAACGGTTCAACGTCCACCGGAACGACCACGAATAGCGGTCAAGTCATCGTGCCGATAGCGACGGACATTGCCGATAACTGGGCCAAGGAATATATTAGCGTGCTTATCAAGAGAGGAATAGTCCAAAATGCCAAAGAATTCCGACCGAACGATTCCCTTTCCCGGGCGGAATTTCTCAAGATCGTCGGAAATTCGGCGGGATGGGACGTGCAGTCCGCGTCCGGCGTAACTCTGCCTTTCAAGGATTTGTCAACCGTCCCTTGGGCCAGCCCGTATCTGCGGTACGCGATTTCCAATAAAATCGTTAGTTCCGCGAACGAGTTCCGTCCGAATGACAACATTTCCCGGGCCGAGGTCGCAAAAATCCTTTCCGTGTCGCTCAAACTTCGTACTTCGGGGTACGTCGGGGTATTTTCCGACGTTCCAAAAAGTAACAGTTTGTCATTGTATGTCGAAAGCATGAAGGCCGAAAAAATCTTCGAATGACAATTGACGTTGGGAAAGCTGATTTTCCGCCCATCTGACCATATCACCCGAGCGGAAATCGCGAAGGTCGTGGTCAATGCGTTCAAGCTGAAATAACCGATATCACGAAAAAACCTCCGTCCCGGATCCGGGATGGAGGTTTTTTCGTGATATGCGAGACCTGATTGATTTTTTTCAGAGACCCTGGCAAAATGATGAAATCCGAAGTCAATTTCGAGCACCGTAGCGAAACGTACTGGCAAGTATACCCAAAAGGAATTGGTTTTCGGTGTTTTACGGTCACAGATTCGGAACAGGTTTTATTTTTCTTCTTCCGGGAGCTTATCGGGAATAAGTGACCGAAGAAAAAAATATAAGATGTCCGAAGATGAGGCTGGAAAAACCGGGAAACCAATTCCTTTTGGGTATACGTAGAGCGAGGAGCGGAAAAATTGACAAGGAGTTCGCATTTCGACAGGGTCTCTCTAGTCACCCCACCCCACTTTCCTTCCCCGCTTCTCTAACCGGAGCTTCCCGAGTTCTTTGACGGTACCGCCACGGGCTTCCAGGATGAACCGGCATATCTCCTCCATGTTTCCGGCCGAAAGCCCGATGGTACCCCCGTTGGCTGCCCCATAGATCTTTTCCACGAACGCGAGCCGCAGGAGTTCCGGCAACTTCGCGAAATCTTCCTCGCGAATCGAATTCCCCGAGAGGTGCACGGCGAGCAGGCCTTCGACCATGCGGTCCAGTTTTCCGGCATATTCGGCAAAATCGGCAAGCGTGTCGCGTACCGACGGATTGATGGCTTCCATCTGCGGAAGGATATCGTTCCGTACCCGATTGCGAACGTACCGGGAATCCGCGTTGGTGGAGTCTTCCCGATATGCGATGCCTCGCGTCTCCGCGAAGGACCGGATCGACGCCTTGCTTGCTTCCAAGAGCGGCCGCAACAGCGTGCCCTGCCGTTCGGCCATGCCCGAGAGCCCGCGCAGCCTCGCGCCCCGGATGAGATTGATGAGCACGGTTTCGATGCTGTCGTCCCGGTGGTGGGCCGTGATGACGAATCTCGCCTGGGACCGGGCGCGGACGTTCTCGAAAAATCCGTACCGGACCGTTCTTCCCGCGGCTTCCACGCTGGTTTTTCCCGATCGGGCGATTTCCCGGATATCCACGCGGGTTCATTCGAATGAGATTCCGTATCCGGAGCATTTCGCGCGGACGAATTCCGCATCCCCGGCACTGGCTTCCCGAATGCCGTGATCGACGTGGGCGACGACGATTTTTCCGGCCGGGTGCGCCTGCGCGACCAGGTCCAGCAGCACCATGCTGTCGATGCCTCAAGAAACCCCGAGCACGACGGTATCTTCGGGGGCAATTTCGTACCGCTGCCATTTTTCCCGGATGATGTTCGGCAAGGTTTCCATGTGATTTTGGTTAATCGAGAAATTCCCGCGCCTGGACAATCGTTTGTGGCGCACTTCGGGTCCGCGCTCGGGGCCTTTGGCTATTCCAGCAGTTCCCGCGCCTGGATTTCTCCGAGCGCCCGGACGACCGGCAGGTAATCGTCGTCGGGAGCGAGCTTGTTCACGATGCGCTTCCGGCATTTCTGGCACTGGTGGACTACCACCATGCCCTTGCCCTTGCGCTCTTCGAATCCTATCGGCTTCATGAGGCCCCCGCAGTCGCTGGCCCGGTCCCCGGGCATTTCCCCGTCGACGTGGAGGGAAACGAGGCACTTCGGGCAGTGGTTCCTCGCCGAGCCGCCGGGGTGCTCCGAAACCGCCGCTCAGCAAGCCCGGCAGACGAACGATTCGTTTCGCATGACAAATCCCATATGCCGATGCTATTCGGACGCTCCATTTTTGCAACTCAATCGGAAATATGGTATGATTCGGCCATGACCGATTTTTCCCACCCCCCGCGCGTTCTGCCGAAACCCGTCGAACCGCTTCCCATTCCCATCGAGAACGATAATGAATTCCGCATAGTAAAAACCGCGATTCTCAGCGAGACCCATGTCCGGTTGGAGGAAAAATTCGCCGAACTCGAAAGGCACCTCCACAAGTCGCTTCTCGCGCAGGATTCGGAAACGGCGCTGATTCTCCTTACCAAGGGGGCGCTCGGGCTCGGAAGTTCCGATATCCACTACGACGTCACCGAAACGGAAGCCGAGATCCGGATGCGGATCGACGGATCCCTCGCTACCGTCCTCCGGCTGTCCCGGCCGGAATACAAGCTCCTGCTCGAACGCCTCAAATACAAGTCCGAACTCAAGCTGAACATCACCAACATCCCTCAGGACGGGAAATACCGCATCACGGAAGTAGCGGACGGGCATATCGACGTTCGGGTCTCGACGCTTCCGGTACGCACCGGGGAAAACGTCGTCTGCCGGGTGTTGGATTCGACCAAGTCGATTCCCAAGGTCGAAGAACTCGGATTCATCTGGACTTCCAAAAGGCAGATCGACAAGAGCCTCAACAAGAAATCCGGCATGATTCTCGTCACGGGCCCGACCGGATCCGGAAAAACCACCACCCTGTATTCCATGATGCAGGATCTCAACATCCCCACCCGGAAAATCATTACCCTCGAAGACCCCATCGAATACGAGCTGCCGGGCATCGTGCAATCCGAGGTCAACGAAAAGAACGGGTATAATTTCCATTCGGGGCTCAAGGCGTTGATGCGGCAGGATCCGGATATCATCATGATCGGGGAAATCCGCGATCTGGAGACGGCGAATACCGCGGCACAGGGGGCTTTGACGGGGCATTTGGTACTCTCCACCCTCCATACCAAGTCCGCTTCCGAAACGTTGGAACGCCTGCTGAACATGGGGCTTCCGCCGTACATCCTTTCGAGCGCCATCGACATCATTATCGCCCAGCGGCTGGTCCGAAGGCTGTGTACCCATTGCATCGAGACCTACCAAGCGGACGAGTCGCAGAACGACATTATCCGTTGGATGATGCGGGATATCGGTATCGAAGCGGTATCCAAGGCACACAAACGGGGCTTCAAGCTCAGCCGTTCCACCGGGTGCGATCGCTGCGGGTATTCCGGATACAAGGGCCGGATGGGAATCTACGAGGTCCTGTACGTCAGCGATACCATCCGCGCCATGATCCGAAGCGGCGCGAGCCCGGTGGAAATCATGGCCGAAGCCCGGAAGAACGACCTCATGCTGATGCGGGAAGACGGCGTGCTCAAGGCGATGCGGGGAAAGACCAGCCTGGAAGAAGTCTTCTCCGTGATCGACTAGGGGGAATTCGGCAAAACGCGAACTCCTTGCCGAATTCTGCGTTCCTCGCTCAACGTACCTATCGGTACGCCTCGCTACGGTACTCGAATTCGGCTTCGGATTTCATCGTTTTTCCGAATTCCCTGGTGGCCTGCCGGGAGAAACGATGTCGTATTTTTCCAGGGAAAGCTTTATCGTTTTTCTGAATTCCCTGGTGGTCTGCCGGGGTATTTTTCTGAAACCCCGCTGGATATGCCGCCTAGAACACGCTCCGGATTTTTTCTATCCCGGGGCATTTCCGAATTTTTTCCAGGACCTTCTGTTCCATCTGCCGAACCCGTTCGTCGCTTACGCCAAAATGCTCCCCGAGCGCTCTGTGCGTCAGGATTTCGCTCTCGACGAGCCCGTAGCGATGCTGCAGGATGAAAAATTCCTTCTCGTCGAGCGTTTCCACGATTCCGCGAAGGTGCTCGCGCACCATGGCGCGATGGAGGGCGCTATCGGGGGATATGATGACGTGGTCGGCAAGAAAATGATCGAGCGACGGATTTTCTTCGTCGGAATCTCCCCCGTCAAGCGAAAGGTGCCCGAGCGAAAAACGGAGGATCCTTTCGACTTTTTTCGGTTCGAAGCCCAGTTCCCGCGCGATTTCCTCGGTGAACGGTTCGCGATTGAGCGCCTGGGTCAGCCGTTCTTGGATCGCCATGACCTTTCGGATTTCGACCATCGCGTGCTCGGGAATCCGCACCACGTGCGACATCTCCGCGATTCATTCCTCGATTGTCCGGCGGATCCAGTGCACCGCATAGGTCGAAAACCTCGTGCCGCGCGCCGGATCGTACCGGTCAACCGCCTGGATGAGCCCCGTGTACCCGTCCTGCACGAGATCGTCGTACTCCACTCACCGATCCGCATGCTTTCTCGCGACGTATTCCACGAGCCGGAGGTTTGCCTGGATAAAAATCGTCCGGGCCAGCGTGTCACCCGAACGGATTTTTTGGGATAGGTTCAATTCTTCTTGTTGTGAGAGGATTTCGTGTTTTTCAGTTGGCGGATAGGGGCGGTGGGGCATGGATTTTGGGAGGGGGGATGGGGGTATGAAGAAGATGATGAGGGGTTTTACTTCGGAGTCTCTTCAAGAAGTTTTCCTAAGATACATGTTAATGATCCTATTTTCCCTTCTCTTTTTTCGTCATCTGCTAATTCATCCATTTCAATGGTAAGAATCCAATACGAAGTGCCAAATGGCCTTGTAGTTCATATTTTCACCAAAGCTTCCAAGATACTTTTGTCTTGTTTAACAGCTATTTGTATCCGATTTTTATATGAAATTATTTCTATGAATCTTTTCATATCCTTCAGCCAGACTTCTTTCCTGGCATTGGCGTAATCCCTTTCATTTAGGGATAATCCTTTATTTTTTAAAAAATCAGTCAATTTTTCTAAATATTCTCCTATGAGGTACTTATCTACTTCATTAGCTTCTTTTACTTCCGCTCATTCT